>JAKONI010000137.1 GCA_022702015.1 Beijerinckiaceae bacterium
CTCGCATCCCGCTCAACCTCCACTAGAACATATAGCGAACAAAGCGCGGCAGCCGATTCGGTTCAAGCCCCCGGCGGACGATGGCCGGAATCGCGGTGGACCTCTGTGGATGGTGGGGAAAAACGGCAGTGCCGACACGGCTTTACCGGTTCCACTGCGTCGGCCCCCACGGCGAGGCCGCCTTCGACCTGCGCGGCCGGCGGCTGCCGACCCTGGCGCAGGTCCGCGCCCAGGCCGACCGGGTGGCCCTCGCCCTGATGGAATCAGGCGAGGCCGACTGGACGCGCTGGATCGTCGACGTCCACGACGGAGAGGGCCGCAGGGTGCTGGTCAGGCCCTTCACGCAGGCCCGAATCCGCCCGGCGGACGGGGCTTCCTAGACACAAGCGAGGCCGCGCGTCCCATTTCCCGCCACGATTGCAGGAGCAGATAACGCGCTGTGGATAAAAGGGTTTTTTCACCTCGAACGGCTTGGCCGACACCCTTTCGGCCACCATCTCGCCGCAGTTCGGATGCCGGTGTAACCTTGCCGACACAGTCTTCAGGGGCGCTTTCCGCTAAAAGTCATCTCGATCGGGACAGACTTCTGGGGTTCGCACAATCATGAAGAGACTCGTCACCTCCCTGGCGATGTTCACGGCTCTCACCGCCGCCGCCACCGCCGCCGACCTTCCGCGTCGCGCTCCGCCGCCGGTGTTCACCCCGGTGCCGGTCTTCACCTGGACGGGCTTCTACGCCGGTTTCAACGCCGGTTATGGCTTCGACGCCTCCTCGAACTCCGCCGCCACCGTGATCGGCGTTCCGGCCGGCGTCCCGGCCCCCGGCCTCTTCGCTGTCGGTAACACTGCGGTGCCCGGCGTCCTCGCCTTCTCGAACACCCGCGGCAACGAGGGCTTCGTCGGCGGTGGCCAGATCGGCTACAACTACCAGTTCACCCCGGGCTCGGGCGTGGTCGTCGGTATCGAAGCCGACGCCCAGTACGTCGACTTCGGCGCCCAGCGTAACCGCTTCTCCGCCGCGACCGTCAACGGCGGCGGGATCATCCCGGGCACCCTCGTCTACAACCCGAACGGCCTGACCGGCCTCGACTACTTCGGCACCGTGCGCGGCCGCCTCGGCTACGCCTTCGACCGCACGATGGTCTACGCCACCGGCGGCTTCGCCTACGGCTCGGGCGGCGGCCGTCAGTTCGGCTCCGGCGTGTCCTCGAACGACTTCCAGACCGGCTACGCGGTCGGCGGCGGCATCGAGTACGCTCTCCCCACCGACTCGTTCCTGAACTTCTTCCGCTCCTCGGCCGTCACGCTGAAGGTGGAAGGTCTCTACGTGAACCTGCAGCAGGACCGCCGTTCGGCCGGCTCCTTCGCCACCAACTCGGTCGGCCAGACCTACTCCACCGTCTCCCCGGGCGTCGTGCTGGTCTCCGGCCCGGCCAACGTCCGCCGCGACACCGAGTTCGCCGTCGTCCGCGCCGGCGTGAACTACAAGTTCGGCACCTACTAGGACCGACAATCGGACGCCGGACCCGGAGAGTTCCGGGGCCGGCCGAGATCAGGGGCGCGGGATCATTCCCGCGCCCCTTTTTCGTGCGCGCCGCGTCGCCGATCCGTCATTGTCAGCGTATTTGTCGGAGTATAGAACCGAGCCAAAGAGAGAGCCGTCTCCCGCCCTCCAGCCCGGACCAGCCGCCGATGACCGACAAGCTCCGCACGCTTCGCTCCCGCGCCTGGTTCGACAACCCGGACAACATCGACATGACGGCGCTCTACCTGGAGCGCTATCTGAATTTCGGCCTGAGCCTGGAGGAGCTGCGCTCGGGCAAGCCGATCATCGGCATCGCGCAGACGGGGTCCGACCTCTCGCCCTGCAACCGCCACCACCTCGTCCTGGCGGAGCGGATCCGCGAGGGCGTCCGCGAGGCCGGCGGCATCGTGCTGGAATTCCCCGTCCATCCGATCCAGGAGACCGGCAAGCGCCCGACGGCGGGGCTCGACCGGAACCTCGCCTATCTCGGCCTCGTCGAGTTGCTGCACGGCTACCCCCTCGACGGGGTGGTGCTCACGACCGGCTGCGACAAGACCACCCCGGCCTGCCTCATGGCGGCGGCCACGGTGAACATCCCGGCCATCGCCCTCTCGGTGGGGCCGATGCTCAACGGCTGGTTCAAGGGCCAGCGCACGGGCTCCGGCACCATCGTCTGGCGGGCCCGCGAGATGCTGGCGGCGGGCGAGATCGACCATGACGGCTTCATCAAGCTCGTGACCTCGTCGGCGCCCTCCACCGGGTTCTGCAACACCATGGGCACGGCCACGACCATGAACACGCTCGCCGAGGCGCTGGGCATGATGCTGCCGGGCACCGCCGCGATTCCCGCCCCCTACCGCGACCGGCAGGAGGCCGCCTACCGCACCGGCAAGCGCATCGTGGAGATGGTCGCCGAGGACCTGAAGCCCTCCGACATCCTCACCCGCGACGCCTTCCTCAACGCCATCGTCGTCAACTCGGCCATCGGCGGCTCCACCAACGCCCCGATCCACCTCGCGGCCATCGCCCGGCATGTCGGCGCCGAACTCGACGTGACCGACTGGCAGACCCATGGCCTCGACGTGCCCCTGCTCGTGAACCTGCAGCCGGCCGGCGCCTACCTCTGCGAGGACTATTACCGCGCCGGCAGCCTCCCGGCGGTGGTGGCCCAGCTCATGGGCCAGGGCCTCATCCGGGAGGGGGCCCTCACGGTGAACGGCCGCACCCTCGGGGAGAATTGCCGCGGCGCCACCATCGAGGACGAGGACGTGATCCGTCCCTTCGACCGGCCGCTGAAGGAGGCCGCCGGCTTCCTCGTGCTGAAGGGCAACCTGTTCGACGCGGCGATCATGAAGACCAGCGTGATCGGCGAGGAGTTCCGCGCCCGCTACCTCTCCAACCCGGATGATCCGGAGGCCTTCGAGGGCCGGGTCGTCGTGTTCGACGGGCCGGAGGACTACCACCACCGGATCGACGACCCGGCGCTGGACATCACCGAGAACACGCTCCTGGTGATGCGCGGCGCGGGGCCGGTGGGCTATCCGGGCGCCGCCGAGGTGGTGAACATGCGGCCCCCCGCGCATCTCATCAAGGCCGGGGTCTTCGCCCTGCCCTGCCTCGGCGACGGGCGGCAATCGGGCACCTCGGCCTCGCCCTCGATCCTCAACGCCTCCCCCGAGGCGGCCGCCGGGGGCGGCCTCGCCCTGCTGCGCACCGGCGACCGGGTGCGGATCGACCTGCGCCGGGGCACCGCCGACATGCTCCTGCCCGAGGCGGAGATCGCCGAGCGCCGCCGGGCGCTGGAGGCGGCGGGGGGCTACGCCTACCCCGCCTCGCAGACCCCCTGGCAGGCGATGCAGCGGGCCGTGGTCGGCCAGATGCACACCGGCGCGATCCTCGAAGGGGCGGAGGCGTTCCAGCGCATCGCCCAGACCAAGGGCCTGCCCCGGGACAACCACTGACGGGGCGGCCTAGAAGCCCGTCCTCTCCCTCCCCCTCATCCTGGGGGCTCGACCGAGATGCCCGTGGGCCTCCGATGCTCGCCCTCGTCCTGAGGTGACGCCGCGAGGCGGGGGCCTCGAAGGAGACCTCCGGAACCCACCGTGATCCCTGGAGCCCTCCTTCGAGGCGGCTATCGCCGCGCCTCAGGATGAGGAGGGAGAGAGGGAAGCGGGGACTTCCCGGTCAGCGTCCGAGGCCGATGGGGTCAAGCCCCGCTCGGCCTTCGGCGGCGATCCCCGCCCCGCGGCGGGACGCCCTCGTTCACGCCTTCATCGACGGCTCGGTGTCGGCCAGCGCGAGGCGGATGAGGTCGGTCATCGCGGTCCGGGCCGCCTCGGGGTCCCCCGCCACGAGGGTGTCGTACAGGGCCCGGTGGTCGGGCATCGGATCGCGGGGGATGCCCCGGCGGCGGTGCTTGTAGATCGTCGTCCAGGTGACGGCGGCGGCGATGGAGCTCGACAGGGCCATCAGCGGGCCGTTCCGGGCCGCCTCCAGGATCGCGTTGTGGAAGGCTTGGTCCGCCGCCCGGCCGGCCTCGCAGGCGAGGCCGAGGCGGGCCATCTCGTCGAGGGCCTCCCCCATCCGGGCGATATCCTCCGCCGAGCGCCGTTCCGCCGCCAGCGCCGCCGCCGCCGGCTCCACGATCATGCGTAGCTCGAACAGGTCGCGGATGAAGACCTCGCTCGGCTCGCCCTCGAAGGCCCAGGCGAGGATGTCGGGATCGAGGAGGTTCCACCGGCTCCGGGCGCTCACCCGCGTCCCGGTCTTGGGCCGGCTCTCCACGAGGCCCTTGGCGCTGAGGATGCGGATCGCCTCGCGGTAGGCGGTGCGCGAGACGCCCAACACATCCGAGAACTCGATTTCGCCGGGCAGGACATCCCCCGGCTTGTACCGCCCCGCGAGGATCGCCGCGCCCAGGGTGCGCGCCACGGAACCGTGGATCCGGTCCCCCACGGACGCGAGGGGAAGCCTCACGCCTTCGCGTCCGCCGTGGCGTTCCACGCCCCCTCCTCCGCTCGCTCCGCCCGCGACCCCGCTGGGAAGGCCGACCGCGCGCGCAGCCAAGTTTCGACCTAAGCCGCGGCGCGCCCGAGCGCAAGGAACGGTGCCGGAGGGGCGCGGGGCTCAGGCGGCGTTCATCCGCCCGATCTCGGCGACGACCGCCGCGCTGTGAGACGTCAGGTCCGCGAGCGCGAGGTCGTAGGCGAGGCCGGAGCGGCAGGCGGCCTCCACCTCCCGGCACAGGCGGGCGAGATCCACGAAGCCGAGCATCGCCGCGGCGGCGATCATGGCGTGGGCGTCCTGGGCGACCTCCTCGCGCGGGGGCGGCGAAGCGGCCCCGCCGAAGCGGGCGTCGAGTTCCTTGGCGAGGGACTTCAACAGCCCGAGGACGCGCTCCCGGCCCACCACCTCGGCGATGGCGTCGAGGGCGGCGGCCTCGGGGACGGGGCGGGCCGTCCGCCGGGCGTTCCCCGCCCCGTCGCCCCCTTCCGCCCACCGGTCGATCATATCGAGCAGGTCGCCGCGCACGAACGGTTTCCCCACATGGCCGTCCATGCCGGCGACCCGGAACTCGGCCACCTGCTGCGGCAGGACGTTGGCCGTGAGGGCAATGATCGGGATCCGCCCGGCCTCGCCCGCCAGCGCACGGATCCGCCTCGTGGCGCTCAAGCCGTCCATCACCGGCATCTGCACGTCCATGAGGACGAGGTCGTAGGCCCCGCCCTCCACCGCCCGCAGGGCCGCCGCCCCGTCGGCGACCACGTCGACGGTGTGGCCGGCGCCCTCCAGGATCATGCGGGCCAGTTCCTGGTTGAGGGGAACGTCCTCGGCCAGCAGCAGCCGCCGGGGCTTGCGCACCCGCTGGCCGCCGGAATCCCGGGCCGCCGCCGCCGGGGTGTCCGCCCGGCGCAGGGCGACGGAGAAGGAGAAGGTGGCGCCCCTACCCTCGTCGCTCTCCACCGCCACCGTGCCGCCCATCAGCTCCACGAGGCTCTTGCAGATCGAGAGGCCGAGGCCCGCGCCGTCATGGGCGCGGGTGTAGGACCCGTCCACCTGGCTGAACCGCCGGAACAGGCGGTCCTGTTTATCGATGGGGATTCCGATGCCGGTATCGGTGACGTGGAAGGCGATCCGCACCGTCTCGCCATCGGTGGCGGCGACGGCGGCCGAGAGGTCGACGCGGCCGGTGGGCGTGAACTTGATGGCGTTGTTCAGGAGGTTGAGGAGCACCTGCCTCAGCCGGTCCTCGTCCCCCGCGAGCCAGGTGGGGATGGCCGGATCGAGGCTGACGCCGAGGCCGAGCCCCTTGGCGTCGGCGAGGCCGCGCACGATGGACAGGGTGTTGTCGATGAGGGCGGCCGGGGCGAAGGGCCGGGAGGCGATCTCCACCTGCCCGGCCTCGATCTTCGAGACGTCGAGGATGTCGTTGACGACGGTCAGCAGGGCCGCCCCCGCCGAGCGGATCCGCTCGCCGTACTGGCGGATGCGGCCGCCGATGCCACTCTCGTCGAGGAGCAGGTCGGCGTAGCCGATGATGCCGTTCAGCGGCGTGCGGATCTCGTGGCTCATGGAGGCCAGGAACTCCGACTTGGCGCGGCTCCCGGCCTCGGCGAGTTCCCGGGCCGCCTCGGCCTCGCGGGTGCGCTCCGCGACCCTTTGGGCCAGGGTCGCGTTGAGGGTGCGCAGCGCGTCCTCGGCGGCGACCCGGGCCGTGTCGTCCCGGACGGTGAGCACGGCGCCGATCTGGCCACCGTCGCCATCCTTCAGCGGCTGGGCGTTGCCCACCGCCAGCACCTCGGCGCCGTCCGGTCGGCGGATGCGCCAGCGGGCCTCCCGGAGGGTCTCCCCCCGCACCGCCCGCGTCAGGGGCAGGTCGCAGGACGGGTAGGGCAGCCCGTCCTCGGTGAACAGGTGATAGGTGGCGCTGTAGTCGTCGGGCTCGACATCGAGGCGCGAGACCCCGTGGATGGCCGCCGCGGCGGCGTTCACCAGGGTGAGCCGGCCGGCGGCATCGGTGACGATCACCCCTTCGGCGAGCTGGGCGAGGATGGCGGCGCTGGCGGCGGCGGTGAAATTCGTCTGCGCCTGCATCGCCCGCAGCCACTCCTCCGCCTGGGCCCAGTTCCGCGCCCGTCCCCGCCGGGCGGCATCCTCGGCCTCGACCCGGGCGCTCACGTCCCGCAGGGTCGAGACGAAGCCGTCGGGCACGCCCGTCACCGGGTCCCGGGCGAGGGCGAAGGCGAGTTCGAGCCAGACCCAATGGCCGTCGCGGTGGCGGTAGCGCAGGGGGGTCGGCAGCCTGTCCTGCCCGCCCCCGAGGAGAAGGTCCACGGCATGGCGGAAGGCCGGCAGGTCGTCGGGATGCACGAAGTCCACCGGCTTCGTCCCGACCAGCGCCTCCGGGTCGTAGCCGAGGATCGGCGTCACCGCCGGGGAGACGTAGCGGCGCGTCGTATCGAGGTCGCTGAACAGGATGATGTCGCTGGCGTGCTCGGCGATCAGGCGGTGGCGGCGCTCGCTCGCGCGCACGGCCTCCTCGGAGCGGACCAGTTCGGTGATGTCGAGGCAGACGCCCTGCAGGGCGACGAGGCGCCCGGAGGCGTCGCGCTCGTCGATGCCGCGCACGCAGACATGGCGGATCTCGCCATCGGGCCGGAGGATGCGGGAGCGGTGCTCGTAGCCGCCCCGGGGGAGCTTGCCCCGGCCGCTCAGGGCGACCTCGACCCTCTGCCGGATCTGGTCGCGGTCGTCGGGATGGTAGAACCCGAAATGCGTCTCGAAGGGCATGGGTTCGAGGAGGGCGTTGCGGCCGAAGATGGAGGCGATGCCGGCCGACCAGGCCAGGGTGCGGGTCGCCGCGTCGAGGCGCCAGTGGCCGAAGGAGGCGGTCTCCTCGGCGATCCGCCGGGCCGCCTGGGCATAGGCGTGCCGGGCCTCGCTCCCGCGCAGCCGGTGCTCGGCCTCCTCGGCGCGCAGGGCGCCCACCGCGAGACGGCCCGCCTCGGCGAGCCGGGCCCAGGCCGCCGCATCCGGCGCCGGCCCGCCGAGCACGCACAGCGCCCCGATCCGGTCCCCGTCCATCCCGTGGAGGGGCAGGCAGGCGCAGGAGCCCGCGATACCGGGCAGGTCCGGGAGCGGGCCGGGGGGCCCGAGGCGGTCGAGCCCTCCCCGGAACACGGCCGATCCCACGATGGCCTCGGCTCGGTCGATCTCCATGCCGCTGCGGCCCGCGACCCACGGGCCCGCGCCACGGTCCAGCACGGCGAAGGCGGCCGGCGCGGCCAGGAGCGCCCGCGCGACGGCGCAGGCCGAATCGAGGATGGCCCCCGCCTCACGCCGCGAGTCGGCAGTCGGGGGCGAAGCTGAAACCGCAACAAACAAGGAGCGATCTTTCGCAAGTACGGGCGCAGCCTTCTACAGGCTTCCCCAATCGTGCGCGATCGATAGTAAATTCTCAGCCCTATGGGTACGGGCGATGCCGTCGCGCCCTCGCTCCGCACCGGCCCGGGAGGACGGCTCCGGCGCCTCCCGCCCCCCAGTGAAATTGCACGCCCTCCGAAGCCACCGGCCCTCACGATGGCCCCCCGCGAGGCGGGAGAGGGGGCTGTGCCCCGGCCGCGCCTTTCCCACGGCCGGCTCCGGTTACGGCAAGTGTCCCCTGCGGCAACTTCATAGTCTCATGTGCTAAATCGGTCACATACTGAAGACCGCTCAAGAGGCGTCCACGCAAACTCACACACAGGCTTATTCAATCATCGGTTTCCGCATAGAATGTATGCCTACATCGACTATTATTGTGTGATTTTCGTTTATTTTCGTGATTACGTTCTATAACTTTATAATTCGACTGAGTTGAATCACACACTGATTTATAATAAAATTGCCTTTCCGGTTATTTTACAAACTGTCAGTTGGATATTTGGCTCATATGCAACCATAAATACCGACAACCTCAAGTAAAAAACTTGGAAATTCGGCATATTTAAGGATTCATTCAATGGTTCAGTCCCCTCAATAGCAGATCCGGGGCGTTCGCCGCCTCTCCCATTCGCCGGGCCCGTTGGACGATGCGGGCCGGCCTCGACCTGAAACGGTGCGGCGGGCGCTGCGCCGGATCCTTTCGACCCCCCCTCCGTACCCGTGCGACGCCCCCGGAACGATGACCCACCGCATTCCCGCAAAACTCCGGCGCGAGCGCCCCGAGCCCGGCTCGGCGGTGCGGCAGCCGCGCTGGCAAGAAGGGAGTGCTTGAGGGCCTGCCATGAGACAGCCCCCACGACATCGCGCCCCCGCGCGCGGCTGGATCGCCGACGGCTTCGTGGGCGGAGCGCGGCGGCGCATCCTCGCCGCGCTGCGGCTCGCTCACCGGGTTCTGGGATTCAAGCGCCGCAACCTCGGTGTCGGCGCGTTCGGAGCCTCGGCCTCGCTCGGCCGCGCGCGCCGGCCCTCGGGCGTCGTCGCGGCGATGCTGGCCTTCGCCCTCTCCACCGAAACCGGCATCGACCCGGCCCGTGGGAACACCCTCGACAGCAACACGACCTGCGTCGCGTCGTCAGGCAATGCCTCGGTCGGGAACGAGACGACACGCCCGCTCACAACGGGTCCGGCGGATGGAAGCGGGACCTTCTCGCTCGTTGCGGGCTGCAACGCGAGCGGCGGCAAGTTGTTGGGTGTCACGGTCTTTGGCACCTACTCCATCGTTTCAGGCAATGGTGCCACGACCGTCGGCTATAATACTTATGGCAACAAGTGGTCGACGGCACTCGGGCTCGACGCGAACGCCTCGACGACGGGGGCGGTGGCCGTGGGCTTCAGTGCCATCGGCACGGGGCTGAACTCGGTCGCGATCGGGTCCGCCGGGGGCGACGGCACGACCCCGTTGACGGTGGCGAACGCCACCACGGCCTCCGGATCGGGGGCGGTGGCGATCGGCAGCAACGGGGTCCGGGGGGCCCAGGCCACCACCGCCGACGCCATCGCCATCGGCGGCGAAGCGGCCTCGGGGGGCGTAAGCGGCATCGCCATCGGCCGTGGGTCGAACGCGCGGGGCGGCTATGGCATCGCCATGGGCGATTCGGCCCTCGTCTCGGCGAATGGGTGGCAGGGCATCGCCATCGGCAGTCAAGCCAAGGTGACGGGCAACTGGTCGACGGCCATCGGCCAGGTCGCGAACGCCAACGGGAACCTGTCCGTCGCCGTGGGCCCCAACGCGACCGCCAACGCCAACTCGGCCGTCTCGATCGGGTACGGTTCCACGACGTCCAGCGACAACAGCGTCGCGATCGGCAACAGCACCTCCGTCGCGACCAGTTCGGCGGAAGCCATCGGGATCGGCAACAATTCCAAGGCGGCGGGCAACTACGCGACGGCCATCGGGCAGTCCGCGAACGCCAACGGGAACTCGACCTTAGCGCTGGGAGCCTCCGCCACGGCCAACGGCTTGGCGGCCATCGCCGTCGGGTTGAACGCCGGTGCGAGCAACCTCTCGTCCATCGCCGTGGGCAACGGCGCCAAGGCGAGCGACAACTATACCACGGCGATCGGCACCCTCTCCGCCGCGAGCAAACCCGGCGCGCTGGCAATCGGGATGAGCAGCGGCGGCTCCGGTGCAGCCGCGTCCGGCCGGGACAGCGTCGCCATCGGTGGCGGTGCCATCGCGTCCTCACAAGTCACGGTCGCCGTCGGCTACTTCAGCGTGGCGAGCGGCGATACATCCGTTGCCTTCGGCTCCGGCGCGACGGCCTCGAGTACGGCGTCCTTCGCGCTCGGGACACTGGCCAACGCGACCGGGTACCGGTCCGTCGCCCTCGGGAACGTCTCCAACGCGACGGCCGAGAATGCGATCGCCCTCGGGCGCATGTCCAACGCCACCAACACGTCGGCGCTGGCGGTGGGCTATGCCACCACGGCGGGCGGATCGGGCTCCACCGCCATCGGCTCGACCAACCTGAACGTCGGCGCGAACGCCATCGGGCAGAACAGCCTCGCCATCGGCGGCGCGTCGAACGCCGGCGGGGCCGGCGCGACGGCCATCGGCACGAATCTCCTCGGCACGGGGGCGAAGGCCCTCGGGCAGGACAGCATCGCCGTCGGCGGCGGGGCGGCGGCTTCGGCCACATCCGCCGTGGCGGTGGGCTCCCAGTCGAATGCGAGCGGGAGCTACTCGGCCGCCTTCGGGTTGGCGGCGGGGGCGAGCAACACGGCCGCGCTGGCCCTCGGCGTCAACAGCGTGGCCAGCGGCGCCGGCTCCACGGCCATCGGCTCGAGCGCCGAGACCCTCGGCGCCAACGCCTCCGGGACGGAGAGCGTCGCGATCGGCGGCAACGCCAAGGCATCCGGCAGTTATGCGGTCACCATCGGATCGGGGGCGAACGCCTCCGGCCTGAACGCCATCGCCCTCGGCCAGGGCGCGAACGCGGCCAACACCGCCGCCTTGGCGGCCGGTTTCGGGGCGAATGCCCTCGGCTGGGGGGCGATGGCGCTCGGCTCCGGCAGCGGCGGCACGGGGGCGCTCGCCCAGGGCAAGGACAGCATCGCCCTCGGCGGCAACGCGAACGCGGCCTCGACCAACGACGTGGCCATCGGCCCCTCCGCCGTGGCGGCGGGCGACGCGAACGGCTCGGCGGTGTCGATCGGCGCGGGCAACATCGCCAAGGGCGCGGGCGCGGTCGCCATCGGCGATCCGAGCGTGGCCAACGGCACCGGCGCCATCGCCTTCGGCTTCAACAGCATCGCCACGGCAAACGGCACGGCGAGCGGCGGCGCCGCGCCCGGCGCCGTGGCGCTGGGCAACCAAGCCATCGCGGTGGGCCAGGGTACCCTGTCCCTCGGCAACCTGAGCAACGCCCTGGCCACCGGGTCGATCGCCCTCGGTGACAAGGCCACCGTGACCTCGGGATCCACGAACGGCATCGGAATCGGCGCCAACGCCAACGCGAGCGCCGTCTACACGATGGCGCTCGGTTCGGGCTCGACGGCGTCCGGCTCCGGCGCGACGGCCATCGGCACCAGCGCCGCCGGGACCGGTGCGCAGGCCCTGGGCCGGGACAGCATCGCCATCGGCGGTGGGGCGGC
>JAKONI010000148.1 GCA_022702015.1 Beijerinckiaceae bacterium
GCATGGTGCTGACCCGCCTCGCCAACCTGTCGCCGATCCGGTCGCTGGCCACGGTCCGGGTCATTTCCGGCGGGCAGTACAAGCGCGCGGTCTCGGTGCGCGACGCGGTCTCGGGCTGGGTCGCCGAGACGGCGCCGCGGCCGCAGACCGACACGCCGCTCCTGTCCGAGCTGACCTTCCCGGCCATGGAGCTCTACGCCATGCCGGCGGCGACGCAGACCCTCCTCGACGACGCCATCGTCGACCTCGATTCCTGGCTCGCGGACGAGGTCGAGACGGCCTTCGCCGAGCAGGAGAGCACCGCCTTCGTCACCGGCAACGGGGTCAGCCGCCCGCGCGGCTTCCTGACCTACGACCTCGTGGCGAACACCGCCTGGGTGCCGGGCAAGATCGGAACCGTCGCGACGGGCGTCTCCGGCGGCTTCGCGGCCGCGAACCCGTCCGACGTGCTGTTCGACCTCGTCTACGCCCTGCGGGCGGGCTACCGGCAGAACGCCACCTTCGTGATGAACCGGCGCCTGCAGAGCACGATCCGCAAGTTCAAGGACGCGGACGGCAACTACCTGTGGCAGCCGCCGCTGGCCGCCGACCGGGCCGCGACCCTGATGGGCTTCCCCGTGACGGAGGCCGAGGCCATGCCCGACCTCGCCAACGGGAGCCTGTCCCTCGCCTTCGGCGATTTCCGCCGGGGCTACCTCGTCGTGGACCGCACCGGCCTGCGGGTCCTGCGCGACCCGTATTCCGCCAAGCCCTACGTGCTGTTCTACACCACGAAGCGCGTCGGCGGCGGGGTGCAGGACTTCGATGCGATCAAGCTCCTGAAGTTCGCCTGACCGGAGGGGGCGCCCGGCTCGCGGGCCGGGTGCCCCCCTTTGCGGATCAGGCGTTGCCGTCGCGCATCTGGCCGGTGGGCTCCTGGACGTGGGCCTCCAGGAACCAGAGCTGCTTGTCGACGGCGCGGGAGACCTCGGTGAACAGGTCGGCCGTGTCGGCGTCGCCCGCCTCGTCCACCTCGTCGATGTTCTCGCGCACCGCGTTGGCGTAGGCGGCGTAGCTGTCGATCAGCGCGGCGATGTGGTCGGCGATGGCGTAGATGCCCGTCGGGTAGGCCGGGAGCTTCGTCGCGTCGGCGACGACCCGCGCCGTGCCGAGCGCCGTGCCGCCGAGCTGGACGGAGCGCTCCGCCACCTTGTCGTTGAGGTCGTCGATCTCGGTGCGGAAACCGTCGAGCATCAGGTGGACGCCGATGAACTGCGGGCCCTTGAGGTTCCAGTGCGCCTGCTTGATCGCCAGCGCGAGGTCGATACCGTCGGCGAGCCGGGCGTTCAGGGCGTCGATCGAGACCCGCTTGGCGTTGGAATCGGTGCCGTTGCGGGTCTGGTGGGAGCGCAGGGAGGTGCTCTTACCGGTCGTAGCCATACTATCGAATCTCCGTGAGGGTTGTCCCTCGAACGAAGGCGAAATTCATGGGAGACGGGGGAGGTTCCTGCGGCGGGTCATCGCCGGGGCGGGCGGGCCGTCCATGTGGAGCCCGGTCGCCGGGCGGGACTCTCGCTCACCTGGATCTGTGACAGGTCGGCCGACCGGGAGGCGATCCAGCCCGTATGTTCGGCCACGGGAGTCACGGCGGTGAAGCCGCCGCAAGCGGTCCGCCGGGCGCCCTGCTGGATGGCGCCGCTCGACCAGCTCACCACGCCGACGATGCGGTATCCGCCGGGGCCACCGCTCAGGATCGGGCCGCCGGAATCGCCCAGGCATGCCCCGGCCCCCGCCGTCTCGGCCATGCGCCGCCGGTCGGTGACGACGGTCACGCGGTTGGCGACCTGGAGCGAACCGATGGAGACGAGATGCGCCTGCCGCAGCACCCGGGCGCTGCCGCGCCGGTTCTCGGCCACCACGCCGAACCCGGCGATGTCGACCGCGTCGCCGCTGGCGATCGAGCCCGCGCCGCGCGGGTCGAGGGGCACGTAATCCGCCCCGAGGGGATGCTCCAGCTTGAGCAGGGCGAGGTCGACCCCCGGCTGCTCCTCCGGCGTGGTGCCGGGGACGAAATCGGGGTGCATCGTGGTGGCGATGACATCTGTCCGGCGCTGCCGGAAGCCCCGGTCGACGCCGATCACCTGGTACCCCGCCGGGCGCATGACGCAATGGGCGGCGGTGAGCACGAGGTCGGGGGCGATGAGGGTGCCGGAGCAGATCTCGCCGTCGGTGCTCTCCACGCGCACGACGAAGCTGCGGATGCCGTTCGGATCGCGCGAGACCACGCCCTGGATGACCGCCTGGGCGGGCGCGGCGAACCCCGCCGACAGCCCCAGGGCCAACGCCATCCCGGTCGCGCCGCGCAGGGCGATCCGGCCGGGACCGGCCTTGACGAGGGAGCGGGCGAGCATCGAAAACTCCGGGAAAGGTCAGGCGACGCGACGCGAACCGCGCCCTCTCAACGCTAGATTAAGCAAACCGCCCGGCCAAGCTCCAGTTCCAGGCGGGGGCGGATGCGTCCCCGTCAAAGGTGAAGTCGGCCGGCTCAGGGCGTCCAGCGCGCCGTGAGTCCCCAGCCTTGGAGCGTCCGGTCGATCCAGCCGCGCTGCGGGCCGAGGCGCACCGCCTGGGCCAGGGCGCCGCACGACCCGTCGATCCAGGCGGTGAGAGCGAGCACCGACCCGTCCGGCCCTGAGACGGGTCCGCCGGAATCGCCCTGGCATGGCCCGGCCCCCCTCGCGCCGCGCAGCCAGACGAGGATCCGGCTCGGGCCGTGGGGGGCGACCACCGGCAGGGGCACGCTGCGGAAGGTTCCGGTGGAGCGCGGGTCCCCCGGCCGGGCGGCGCCGTAGCCCGACACGGCGAGGGTCTCCCCCGGCGCGGGGTCCGCCGCGCTCAAGCTCACCGGGGCGAACCGCTCGGGCAGGGGGGCACTGCGGAGCAAGGCGAGGTCGATGGACCGGCGCCGCCCGGCCACCGCGCCGGCATCGTAGCCCGGGTTCACGGCGCGGGCCGTGACCTCGATCAGCACGGGCGCCCCGTCGCCCCCCGGGACATGCAGCCGCAGGACGTGCGGGCCGATGACGCAATGGCCGGCGGTGAGCACCGCGCCGGGCGCCACCACCACTCCGGTGCAGACCCCGCCATTCGAGGCCAGCACCATCACCGCGCCCCCCGGCGCCCCCTCGACCCCGCCGAGGATCGCCGCCGCCGGCCCCGCCGGCAGGGCGAGGGCGAGACCGAGCAGCACTCTTGGCAACGGCATCGCTCTGTCCTGAAGGAGACCCGTCCGATGACCCCGATACGCGTGGACGCTGCCACCGTCGAGCCGGTGAGCGTCGCGGAGCTGCGCCTCTACCTGCGCCTCGACCCCGATGACGGCGGCGTCGAGGACGATCTCCTGGCCGGGCTGATCGCTGCGGCGCGGGCGAGCCTGGAGCATGCGGCCCGGCGCATCCTGGTGCCCGGTCTCTACCGGATCGTCCTCGACGCCTGGCCCGTGGAGGGACTTCTTCCTGTGCCCTTGAGCCCCCTCGTCGCCCTGGTCCGCGCCGGGCTCGCCGGGTCGGACGGAGCCGTGACCGACCTGCCGGCCGGGCTCATCCGCCCCGGCCCCGATCCGGTCGAGGCCCCGTGCCTGCAATGCGCCGGCGACCTGCCCGACCTCGCGGGGCGTCGCATCGTCGTGGAGGTCCGCGCCGGCTTCGGCGGCGACGGGCCTCCGCTGCCGGCCCCCTTGCACCTCGCGGTGCTCCGGCTCGCCGCCGCCCGCTACGAGCACCGGGGCGACGAGGCCGACGACGCCCCGGCGGATGCCGCCCGCCTCGCCGCGCCCCTGCGGCGCCTGCGCCTCTGACTCGCTGTCCACTCCGATCCCCTCGCATGGAGGCCCCCATGGCCCTGACCGACCGGCGCCCGTCCCTCGGCGCGCGGCGGCGCCGCTTCGTGCTCGAACGGCCCATCGAGCAGCCCGACGGCTTCGGCGGCGTCCTGCGCCGCTACGTGCCCGGTCCGACCCTCTGGGGGGCGATCACCGCCCTCGGGACGGCCGGGAGGATCCAGGGAGGCCGGGCGGACGCCCTCGTCACCCACCGCATCACCCTGCGGCGGCGCAGCGACCTCAGCCCCGCCATGCGCCTCAGCGCCGGGCCGCGCCGCTTCGCCATCCGCACGGTGGCCGACCCCGACGAGGGCGGCCGCGATCTCGTCTGCGAGGTCGAGGAACTGATCCCGGAGGCGGGCCAATGAGCGATCCGAGCCCCCTGCTGGCCCTGCGGGCTGCCCTCATCGCCCGCTTCGCCGCCGACGCGGCCCTGGTCTCGCTCCTCGGGGGCAGCGCCCGGCTCTACGACGAGCCGCCCCGGGGGGCGGCTCCGGTCTACGCCCTGTTCGGCGACGCCGAGGTCCGGGACGATTCCGTGGACGGGGCCGCGCGGCACCTCCACCGGCACGAGGTGGCGGTGATCGCCAAGCCCGGCTCGGTGCGCACCGCCCTCGATGCCGCCGCGCGGATGGCGGTCCTGCTCGCGGACGCCGCCATGCCGCTCCAGGGCTGCCGCCTCGTGACCCTGCGGGTGAGCGCCCTGAAGGCGAGCCGCGACGCCCGCACGGGGGAGGCCCGCGCCTCCCTGACGGTCGAGGCCGTCACCGAAACCCTCTGAACCATCGGGAGAAAGCATCATGGGCGCGCAGGCGGGCAAGGATCTGCTGATCCGGGCGGGGGACGGGGCGGGGGGCTTCACCGCCGTGGCGGGGCTGCGGACCCGCCAGTTTACCCTCAACGCGGAGGCGGTCGATGTGACGAACGCCGATTCCGCCGGCCGCTGGCAGGAGCTTCTCGCCGGGGCGGGGGTGCGACGGGCCTCGATCGCGGGGTCCGGGGTGTTCCGCGACCAAGCCTCCGACATCCGCCTGAGGCAGGCCTTCTTCGACGGGGTGATCGTGACCTTCCAGGTCGTCGTGCCGGCCTTCGGAACGATCGAGGGGCCGTTCCAGATCGCGAGCCTCGAATACCGGGGCGACCATGCGGGGGAAGTCACCTTCGACATGAGCCTCGAATCGGCGGGTGCCCTCGCCTTCACCGCGCTCTGAGGGGAGGGACGCCATGGCCAACCGCAGGCGGGGCGAGGTGCCCCTCGAACTCGGCGGGCAGCGCTACACGCTCTGCCTCACCCTCGGGGCGCTTGCCGAACTGGAGGATGCCCTGAACGCCGGCGACCTCGCTGGCCTCGGCCAGCGCCTCGCGGCGGGGCGCCCCCGGACCGGCGACCTCATCGCCCTCCTCGGGGCGGCCCTGCGCGGCGGCGGCCACCCCCTCGACGACGGGGCCGTCCGCCGCCTGCCCCTGGCGGGGGGGCTCGATGCCCTGGCCTCGGCCCTGGGCGAGGTTCTGGCGGCGGCCTTCGGGGAGGAGGCGCCCAACCCTCCTTCGGCGCGGGGGGCCGAGAGCCGGGCCTGAGCCCCGCCCACCCGCGCGCCTTCCCCTGGGACGACGCCCTGGCGCTCGCCCTCGGTCGCCTCGGCTGGCGGCCCCGCGACTTCTGGTCGGCCACGCCCCGGGAACTCGCCGCCGCCCTGGGGCGCCGGGGTGGGCCGGGGATCCTCGGCCGCCCCGATTTCCTCCGGCTGCTCGCCGCCCATCCCGATCCGCCGCCCCCCCCGTGAGGAGTGAGACGTGAGCGACGACACCGATTCCGACACCCAAACCGAGACCCGTGCCGAACGGCTCGGCAAACTCGACCGCCTCGCCGAGCGGTTCGGCCGCAGCCTCACCTCGGCGCTCACCCGCAGCGCCGCCTCGGGCCGCAGCCTCGACGGGGTGCTCGCGACGCTGGGCACGCGGCTGGCGAGCGTGACCGCACGGCTGGCCGCCGCCCCCCTGCGCGCCGGCCTGACCAGCCTGTTCCAGAACCTCGCCGGGGACGACTCCGAAGGCGCTTCCGGGGGCGAGCCGGCGGCCTACGCCCGGGGCGGCGTCTTCCGGGGCGGGCGGGTGACGCCCTTCGCCTCCGGCGGGGTCGTCGCCGCGCCGACCTACTTCCCGATGGCCTCCGGCACCGGGCTGATGGGCGAGGCGGGGCCCGAGGCCATCATGCCGCTTGCCCGGGGGGCGGACGGGCGGCTCGGCGTGTCGGCGGGGGGCGGCGCGCGGCCGGTCTCGGTCAACGTGACCATCGCCACCCCGGACCCGGGCGCCTTCCGCCGCTCCGAGGCACAGGTCGCCGCCACCCTCGCCCGCGCCGTGGCCCGGGGCCAGCGCGCCCTCTGAACCCCTCGCTTCACCCCAGCACGGGAGCCCCCGATGGCCGCCGACTTCCATGAGGTGCTGTTTCCCCTCGACGTGGCTTTGCGCGGGAGCGGCGGGCCGCAGCGCCTCACCGAGGTCGTGACCCTCGCCTCCGGCCGCGAGCACCGCAACGGCCGGTGGGCCGATTCCCGCCGCCGCTACGATGCGGGCTTCGGCATCCGCAGCCTCGACGCCCTCCACGCGGTGCTCGCCTTCTTCGAGGAGCGGCGCGGGCGCCTCTACGGGTTCCGCTACCGGGACCGGGTGGACTTCCGCTCCGGCCCCCCCGGACGGCCGCCCGATCCCCTCGATCAGCCGCTGGGGCGCGGGGACGGGGCGCGCACCGCCTTCGCCCTGGCCAAGACCTACGGTGGCGGCCTCAACCCCTACACCCGGATCATCGCAAAGCCGGTGGCCGGCAGCGTGCGGGTGGCGGTGGCGGGGGTGGAGCTTCCGGCCAGCGCCTTCGCCTGCGATCCGGCGACGGGGCTCGTCACCCTGGCGAGCGCCCCCGCCGCCGGGCAGGCCGTCACCGCCGGCTTCGCCTTCGACGTGCCCGTCCGCTTCGACACGGACGAGCTGACCATCGACCTCGCCGCCTTCACCGCCGGCGAGATCCCCAAGGTGCCGCTGGTGGAGATCGTGCCGTGAGGGACCTGCCCCAAGCCTTCGCCACCCATGTCGCAGGGGGCGTCACCACCCTGTGCCGGTGCTGGTCCCTGAGGCGCCGGGACGGCGCCGCCCTGGGCTTCACCGACCACGACCGCGACCTGACCTTCGCCGGGCTCACCCACGAGGCCCGCACCGGGCTCGAGGCGGCGGAGGCCAGCGCGGAGGGGGGCTTCACCGTCTCCGGGGGCGATGTGGCCGGGGCGCTCAGCGCCTTCGGCCTCACCGAGGCCGACATCCTCGGCGGCCTCTACGACGGGGCCACCGTCGAGACCTGGCTCGTCGACTGGACGGACCCGGCGACCCGCCTCCTCCTGGACCTCGGCACGATCGGCGAGATCCGCCGCGAGGGCGGCGCCTTCGTCGCCGAGGTGAGGGGGCTCGCCGGGCAACTCGATGCCGAGGTCGGGCGCAGCTACCGGGCCACCTGCGGCGCCGAACTCGGGGACGCCCGCTGCCGGGTCGATGTCGCCCCCTGGCGGACGACGGGGCGCGTGGTGGCCCTGCCGGCGCCCGCCTCCCTCGCCGTCGCCCTGGACGGCACCTTCGCGGAGGGGGTTTTCAGCGGCGGCCGACTGGTCTGGACCGGCGGGGCGAATGCCGGGGCGGCGGCGGACGTGAGGCTTCACCTCGGCGCCTCGGTCATCCTCTGGGAGAGCCCGGCCCGGCCGGTCGCGGCGGGGGACACGTTCAGCCTCACGGCGGGCTGCGACAAGCGCCTCGCCACCTGCCGCGACCGCTTCGGCAACGCCCTCAACTTCCAGGGCTTCCCGCACATGCCCGGCAACGATGTCGTCATGCGCAGCGTGCCCGGCTCCGCGCCGGTCCTCGACGGGGGGAGCACCTTCCGGTGAGCGCCTCCCTCCCGAACGATGTCGGCGCCCGGGCGGTGGCGGAGGCGCGGCTGTGGCTCGGCACGCCCTACCGGCACCAGGGCTCCCTGCGGGGAGTGGGCTGCGATTGCCTCGGGTTGCTCCGGGGGGTCTGGCGCGGTCTCTACGGCGCCGAGCCGGAGGCCCTGCCCCCCTATACCGCCACCTGGGCCGAGTCGGCCCCGGTCGGGCGCGATCCCCTGGCCGAGGCCGCCGTCCGCCACCTCGTCCGGCTCACCGGGCCGCCCGCGTCCCACGAGCCGGAGGCCGGGGACGTGCTGCTCTTCGCCTTCCGCCGGCACCTGCCGGCCCGGCACTGCGCCATCGCCACGGGCGACGGCACGATGATCCACGCCCACGACCGGGCGGAGGTGGCCGAGGTGGCCCTCACCCCCTGGTGGCGGCGCCACCTCGCCGGGGCCTTCCGGCTGCCTCCGCCCCCCTGATCCCCGCGTTCCCCCGCCCCCGCCCCCGCCCTCGACGAGGAGACCGCCATGGCCACCCTGGTCCTTTCCACCGTCGGCGATGCGGTCGGCACGGCGTTCGGGGGACCGGTCGGCGGCGCGATCGGCCGCATCGTCGGCGCCTTCGCGGGCGCGAGCCTCGACAAGGCCCTCGCCGGGTCGGGGCAGACGGCCCGCCATGTCCAGGGGCCGCACCTCGCCGACGTCGCGGGCCTCACCTCCACCGAGGGCGACCCGATCCCCCGGGTCTACGGACGGGCACGGATCGGCGGCACACTGATCTGGGCGACGCGCCCCCTGGAGGTCGCCAACACCACCGTGCAGCGCGCGGCCTCCCCCTCCAAGGGATCGGGGGGCGCCAAGACCGTCACGACCACATACGCCTACTCCGCCAACCTCGCGGTGGGGCTCTGCGAGGGGCCCATCGCCTTCGTCCGGCGGATCTGGGCGGATGGGGTGGAGATCGACCAGAGCCGCATCACCCTGCGGGTCCATCCGGGCGGGGCCGACCAGGAGGCGGACCCGCTGATCGTCGCGAAGGAGGGGGGGCAGAACGCCCCCGCCTATCGCGGCCTCGCCTACGTGGTGTTCGAGGGGCTGCCGCTCGGCGATTACGGCAACCGCATCCCGCAATTCACCTTCGAGGTGATCCGCCCGGTCAACGGCCTGTGCGGGCTCGTCCGCGCCATCGACCTCATCCCCGGCTCCGGGGAGTTCATCCTCGATCCGAGGGCGGTCACGGTCGATCTCGGCTTCGGCCGGACGGGCCGGGCGAACCGCAGCCAACTCCACAGCGGTGGCGACGTAATCGCCTCCCTCGACGCGCTCCAGGCGCTCTGTCCGAACCTGCGACGGGTCGCCGTGGTGGCGACGTGGTTCGGGGACGACCTGCGCGCCGGCCGCTGCCGGGTCGCCCCCCGGGCCGAGATCGCCGTGAAGACCACGATCGGGGATGTCTGGAGCGTGGCCGGGCGGGGGCGGGAGGCGGTGGGCATCGTCTCGACCCTGCCGGACGGGACGACGCCGGCCTTCGGCGGCACGCCCTCCGATGGCGGTCTCAAGCGCCTGGCCTTCGAATTGACCATCCGGGGCCTGGAGATCGTCCTCTATCCCTTCGTGATGATGGACGTGCCGCCGGGCAACGCCCTGCCGGATCCGAACCGGCCGGGGGCGAGCCAGCCGGCCTATCCCTGGCGCGGGCGCATCACCTGCGACCCGGCCCCCGGACAGGCCGGAAGCCCCGACGGGACCGCCGCCGCCGCCGCCGAGGTCTCGGCCTTCTTCGCCAACGGCTACCGCGACATGGTCCTGCACTATGCCGACCTCGCCGCCGACTGGGCGAGCCACGGCATCCGCCTCTCGGCCTTCCTGATCGGCAGCGAGCTTCGCGGGCTCACCCGGGTCCGGGACGCCTCCGGCTATCCGGCGGTGACCGCCCTGCGGGCCCTGGCGGCGGAGGTCCGCCGCCGGCTCGGGTCGGCCGTCCCCCTGGCCTACGCTGCCGACTGGACGGAGTACGGTGCCCATGTCCGCGACGGGGGGCTAAGCCTGCGCTTCCCCCTCGACGACCTGTTCGCCGACCCCGCCATCGCCGCGGTCGCCATCGACTGGTACCCGCCCCTCACGGACTGGCGCGACAGCCCCGACCATGCCGACCTCGCCCTGGCGGGGGACATCCACGACCGGGCCTACCTCGCGGCGGGCGTCGCCTCGGGGGAGGCGTTCGACTGGTACTACGCGGACGACGCGGCCCGCGCCGCCCAGAGGCGCACGGCGATCACCGACGGCGCCGGCAAGCCCTGGATCTACCGTCCCAAGGATCTGCTGGGGTGGTGGTCGAACCCCCATGTGGAGCGCGACGGCGGGGTCGAGACCCGCCGCACCGCCTGGGTGCCGATGGCCAAGCCGATCTGGCTCATGGAGGTCGGCGTGCCGGCGGTGGACAAGGGCACGAACGGGCCCAACGTCTTTCCCGATCCGAAATCCTCCGAGGACGCCCTTCCCCCCGCATCCCGGGGCCAGCGCGACGACCTGATCCAGAGCCGGGGGCTCACGGCCATCCTGTCCCGCTTCGATCCGGCCGCGCCGGGTTTCGCGGAGGCCGGCAACCCGGTCTCGCCGGTCTATGGCGGGCGCATGGTCGATCCGGCGAGCGTCTACGTCTGGTGCTGGGATGCCCGCCCCTATCCGGCCTTCTCGGACTTGACCTCGACCTGGGCGGACGCCGCCAACTGGCGGCTCGGGCACTGGATCACCGGGCGCATCGAGGGCTGCGACCTCGATCTGCTGGTCGCCGCGATCCTGGGCGACTTCGGCTACCGGGGCGGGCTGTCCGTCGAGGCGGCGGCCTATCTCGACGGCTATGTCATCGACCGCCCCATGTCGGCGCGCGGCGCCCTCGACACCCTGGCGCAGGTCTATGGCCTCGACGTGTCGGCGGTGGGCGGCACCCTGCGGCTGCGCGGCCCCCGGCGGGAGGGCGCCCTCGCCCTGGCGGAGGCGGATCTGGTCCGGGTCTCGCCGGAGGGGCCGGTCCTGCGCCGGGTCCGGGCGGAGGAGGGCGCCCTGCCGCGCGCCCTCGACATCGGGATCACCGATTCGGAGAGCCTCGACTATCGCCGGGCCAGCGCGGCGGCCCTCCGCCCGGCGGGGGGGCGTCGGGGGGAGAGCCGGATCGACACGGCCATCGTGACCCGCCGGGAACTCGGGGACACCCTGGCCGAGGAAATGCTCGACCGGATCATCGCCGCCCGGGACACCATCGTCCTCACCGTCAGCCCGAGGCGGCAGGAGATCGAACCCGGCGACCTCCTCGCCCTGCCCGCCGAGTCCGGCGGTGCCCCGGTGCGGGTAAGGGTCGACCGCATCGACGATGCCCCCGCCGGCCGGCGGATCGCCGCGAGCGGCGTGCCGCCCCGCACCGGACCCACGCCCGCCGCCCTGCGGAGCCGGACCGCCCCCGCTGCGGCGGCGCCCGTCTTCCCCGGGGCGCCCTTCGCCCTGGCCCTGGACCTCCCCGTGGATCGCGGATCGCCGAGCGTGCTGCAATACCTCGCCGTGGCGGCCGAGCCCTGGCCGGGGAGCATGGGGGTCTGGCGGGCGGAGGGGGAGGGCGCCTTCGCCTCGCACGGGATCGTCGATTATCCGGCCTGCCTGGGGCGGATCCTGACGCCCCTGCCGCCGGGGCCGCTCTGGCGGCGGGACCGCCGGGCGAGCCTGTCCGTGACCCTGCGCCGGGCGGGGGCGCTGGCCTCGGTGAGCCTCCCGGCGATGCTGGCCGGGGGCAACCTCTTCGCGGTGGTGGCGCCCGACGGGACGACCGAGATCCTCGCGGTGACGGGGGCGGTCCAGACCGGCCAGGAGACCTTCCTGCTCTCCGGGTTCCTCCGGGGACTCGCCGGCAGCGAGGCGGCGGCGGGCCGGACCGCCCCCGCCGGGAGCCTGATCGTGCGCCTCGACGACGGTGGGGTCTCTCCCCTCGTGGATCAGGTCAACGAAGCCGGCCGCACCTTCCGCTACCGGATCGGCTCGGCCGATCTCGATCCGGGGGATCCGGCGATGGCCCCCCTTTCGGCCACCGCCGGCCTGTCCGCCGTCAGGCCCCTGCGCCCGGTCCACCTCCGGGCCCGGCGGACGGGGGAGGGCGTGCAACTCTCGTGGATCCGCCGGGCAAGGCGCTCGGCCGATGCCTGGGAGCCCGCCGACATCCCCCTCGACGAGGCCACGGAAAGCTACCTCGTCACGCTCTTCTCCGGCGGCGGCGCCCTGCGCACGCTCACCGTCACCGGAGCGTCCTGGCTCTACCCGGCGGCGGTGGAGACCGCCGATTTCGGCAGGCCGCAGACCAGGCTGGACGTGGCGGTCGCCCAGATCGGCACCCTCGCCGGTCCGGGGCCCGCCACCCGCGCCCTCACCCCCATCCGCAGCGCCTGAACCCGGAGGCTCCCCATGCCCGACGTCACGCCGCATCTCGGCCTGCCGCTGATCGCGGCCGGCCAGGCACAGAAGCACGTCACCCACAACGAGGCGCTGGGCCAGCTCGACGCCCTCGTCCACCTCGCCTGCATCGACAGGGACCTCACCGCCCCCCCGGCGAGCCCGGCGGAGGGCGACCGCTACCTCGTCGCCGCCGCGAACCCGACCGGCGCCTGGGCGGGGCTCGCCGGTCAGGTCGTCCTCTATGCGGACGGGATCTGGACCGGGCTGGTGCCGGTGGCCGGCTGGCTCGCGTACGTCCTCGACGAGCGGGAACTCTACGTCTTCGACGGCCAGACCTGGAAGATCCTGCGCACCGCCGCCGCCCTGACCGACAGGCTCGGCATCAACACCCAGGCGGACGGCACGAACCGCTTCGCCCTGAAGTCCAACGCCGCCCTGTTCGCCTGGGACGACGTCACCCCCGGCTCCGGCGACATGCGGATCACGGTCAACAAGAAGCAGGCCGCGCAGGATGCCGGCTTCGTGTTCCAGACCGGCTGGTCCTCCCGCGCCTTGTTCGGAACTCTTGCCGGCGACGACTTCGTCCTGAAGACCTCCGCCGACGGGGCGAACTTCAAGACCGCCCTGACCGCCGCGGCGGCCACCGGCGTGGTGTCCTTCCCCTTCAGCCCCACGGCGCCGACCCCCGCCGCCTCGGACAACTCCACCCGGGTGGCCACCACGGCCTACGTGGACCGGGGCGCCGCCCGGACGGAGGTCGCGGGGTCCAGCTACGCGATCCTGGCGGCCGACCGCACGGTCGCGGTCACGGCGCTGAAGGCCCCCTGCTCCCTGACGCTCCCATCCCCGGCCGCCTTCCCCAAGGGGACCACCATCACCGTGGTGGACGAGAGCGGCGCCTGCTCCGCCACGAATTCCATCACCGTGACGCGGGCCGGCTCCGCGACGATCAACGGGCTGGCCGCCGCCTCCATCGTCACGCCCTACGGCTACCTCGCGTTCCAGGGCGATGGCGCGAGCAAGTGGACGGTGGTGAACCGGGCGCCGCTCCTCAACCGGAAAACCTTCACGAGCGTGGCCGTCGCGAACGGCTCGCAGAAGGTGGCGGACAGCTTCACCCGGATCGTCCTGCCCGATGTCCAGAACGACATCGGGGCGAACTGGGACGCGACGAACAACGTCTATCGCGTGCCGCGAACCGGGATCTACCAGATCTCCGCCGCGCTGCGGGTCATCGACGGAACGGCCGCCGGAACCCAATACGGTCTCGGGGTCCATACCAACGAGGAGGACGCCCTGTCCTTCCTCTGGCACGCGGTGGGCGCGTCGCCCTCGACCCGGTCGGCCTATCCCTACAGCCGCCTCTATGCCGGGCGCGAGGGCGATCT
>JAKONI010000178.1 GCA_022702015.1 Beijerinckiaceae bacterium
AGCCGCCGAGCCCCATGAACAGGCCGACGAAGACGTGCGGCAGCGCCGCCGGGATCGCGACCCGCAGGATCAGGAAGCTGCGGGAGGCCCCCAGCGTCCGCGCCACGTCGAAATAGGCCTTGTTGACACCCGAGACCCCGGACCACGTCAGCACCGTGACGGGAAAGCCCGTCGCCAGGGCGACGAGGAATGTGCTCGCCGACCACGAGGAGGGGAAGACGAAGAACGCCAGCGGCAGCCATGCGGTCGCCGGCAGCGGCCCGACGAAGCGCAGGACCGGGTGTGCCCAGTAGCCCACGGCCCGCGACGAGCCGATGGCGACGCCGAGGGTGAACCCCGCCGCCGCCCCGAAGACGTAGCCCCCGGAAAGCAGGATCAAGGAGTTGAGAATGCTTCCCCCGAGCTTTGGCCAATCATCGAGGAATACCTCCAGGATTGCCTGCGGCGGGGGGAAAAACGGCATGGGTAGCCATTCGAGCTTCGCCGTCACGAGCTCCCAGGCGACGAGCGACAGGGCCAGCACGGCGAACCAGGGGCTCCAATGGCGCAGCCGCGCGCCCGGCGTCCCGAGCCGGGCGACAAAGGTCGACAGCACGAGCAGCACGGCGCCAAGCCCGGCCGCACCTTGCGCGAACGCACCGGTCCGGGGGAAGTCGCCCGCCTCGGGGAGGCCCAAGGCCGCCGCCGCGACGCCGAGCCAGGCCAGCCCCGCGATCAGGGTCGGCCAGGACGGTCGCGGCAAGCGCCGCGGCTTGGAGGAGGCGGCGCTTGACGCCGCATCGACGGTGAGGCTGCCGGCCATTCCTGTTTCCTTCAGCTCAGGACGTCGGCGTAGATCCGCTCTGCGAACTTCGCAGAATCGGTCGTCCGTTTGAGGACGTTCACCTGTTTCAGCTCGTCGCCGTAGAGGGCGAGTTGCTCCTTGAGACTTGCGCCGACGGGGCTGTGCCCGTGTTGCTGACTGCGCAGCATCGCAGCGAGGTCCTGGATCGAGCCTTTGCCTCCGTAGCCGGAGAAAGCCTGCGCTGCGGCTTCAGGGTTTCCATGGACGGCATGCCCGCCTTCCAGGATCGCGCGGGTGAGGGCGGTGGCGATGGCCCGTTCGTCGCGGATCAGGCTACCGCGAAGCGCGACGACGCAGCAGGTGCGCGTGGCATACTCGCCGGCGAGGTTGGTCGAGACCTCGGCGAAGCGCGGGTCCTTCAGCCAGATCCAGGTCCGCGGATCGGCATCGGCCAGCGCCTGCGCCTCGCCCTTTTCCACCGCGAGGTTCAGGAGATCGGCCGGGTACTGTCGCCATTCGACACCGTTCTCCGGGTCGATCCCAGCCTTCGCGAGCACGAGGCCGAAGAAGTTCTTGGCCGGACTCGCCTGATCGCTGATCGCGATGGTCTTGCCCTTGAGGGCGCCGATCTCGGTGATGCCGGCAGCCTTGGAGCCCAGGAGCCGGAGGCAGCCGCCGTGAAGCCCGGCCGTGATCTTCACATCGAAGCCCTGTTCCAGGGGCTTCAACCAGCGCAGCGCCATCCCGATGCCGCCATCGGCTTTGCCGGTGGCGATCGCCTCCAGCAGCGCCTCGGTCGAGCCGCCGAAATTCACGAACTCGACGTCGAGGCCGTGTCTGGCGAAGATGCCTTGTTCCTTGGCGAGCGGCGCGGCGGCGGTGCAGATGGCCGAGGCGTTCCAGGCGAGCTTGATCCGCCGCAGCGGGCCAGCGCCCCCCTCGGCAGCCGTCGGCCGGCAGATCGGGCCTAAACCGAAGGGGGCTGCGGGACCGGGCGCCCAGGCCCGCCCGACGCCGAGTCCGAGGCCGAAGGGCATTGCCGTGACGGCCGCGCCGACCCGCAGCAGCATGCGGCGCGAGGGCAGGCCGCCGGACCGGATGCCGCCCGGACGTGATGGCTCGTCGCTCATGCCGATAGATCCCCATGGCGCACACGGCGCAGGCTATGGAGGCGCGCGGCAACGACCCGGCCCTACGACCGGTCGGCACCCGCATCCTCGTATTTCGAAAGAGCCGACTCTCTTTGGAGCCGGCCCGCTAACTATTCGCACGGACGAACGCCGAGTCAACGAAATGGTTTTTTCTTGTTCTTCGTGGAGCGACGAGATCGTCTCCCCGCCATCAAGATAAACGGAAGAAGCTTTCGTTGACTCGCGACGCGGCGAAGGCGACGATCATCATCCATGACCGTCGCTGTCCCACTCCCCGACATCGCCCGCACCCTGGCCGCGACAATCGCCGGGCGGGCCGCCGGGTATGACCGGACGGGAGCCTTCCCGCACGACAGCCTCGCCGACTTGCGTGACGCTGGGCTCCTCGCCCTTACCGTGCCGCGCCGTCTCGGCGGTGGCGGAGCAGGGCTCGTACGGGCCACCGAGATCGTGGGCGCCATCGGTCGGGGGGATCCCGCGACGGCGCTCATCCTGTCGATGCAGTGCCTCCAGCACGCCTTGATCCACCGGTTGGACTCGGCTTGGCCCCCCGGGGTCGCGGACAAGGTGGGCCAGGAGGCGGTCGCCTCGGGCGCGCTCATCAATGCCCTGCGGGTCGAGCCGGAACTCGGGACGCCGTCGCGGGGTGGCCTGCCCGCGACCGTCGCCCGGCGGGACGGGGACGGCTGGCGAGTCACCGGTCGGAAGATCTACTCGACCGGGGCGCCGGGCTTGGCCTACGGGGTCGTCTTCGTGCGCACCGACGAGGCTCAACCGCGTACGGGCAACGTCCTCGTTCCCTTCGACGCGCCGGGCCTGCGGATCGAGGAGAGCTGGGATCACCTCGGCCTGCGCGCCTCGGGCAGCCACGACGTCGTGTTCGAGGACGTGCCGGTTCCCGCCGGTCACGCCCTGGACCTGCGTCCCCCGGACGAATGGCGGCCCGATCCTTGGCAGCAGGCCTGGAGCTGTGCCCTCCTGTCCGCCCTCTACGACGGGGTGGCGCGGGCGGCGCAGGATTGGTTCGTCCGCTACTTGCGCGAGCGCGTGCCGGGCAGTCTCGGGGCGCCGCTCGCGAGCCTGCCTCGCTTCCAGGAGGCGATCGGCGAGAACGAGCGTCTGCTTGCCGTCAACAGGCGCCTCGTCGCCGGCCTCGCCGGGGAGGTCGATGCAGGGCATCCGCCTGTGCCCCGGGAGGCCGGCTTCGTGAAGCTGACGGTGACGGAGGGCGCAATCGCTGTCGTGCAGCGTGCGGCGGAACTGTGCGGCAATGCCGGCCTGTCGCGATCGAACCCGCTCGAGCGGCACCTGCGCGACGTGCTCTGCGCCCGCATCCACTGGCCGCAGGCCGACGCCGTTCGCACCGCCGCCGGCAAGGCCGCGCTCAGCGCCTGAACTTCTCCGAAGGAGCCTGCCCCTTGAGTCTGCTGCCCCCCGAAGCCGTCGAATTCATCGGCTATGTCGCTCCGCGGCACACGTCGGAGATCCATCCGGCCACAGGTCCCTCCATCGACCGCGACTATCTCCGTCTGCTCGCCCAGGCGCACGAATGGGTCGGGTTCGACCGGGTCCTCGTCGCCTTCCACTCAACCACGCCGGATTCCGTGCTGCTCGCGGCGCAGGTCGCCGCCGATACCGGGCGGCTCGGGCTGATGATCGCCCACCGCCCCGGCTTCACGGCCCCGACGGTGGCCGCGCGCCAATTCGCGACCCTCGACCAACTGTCCGGCGGGCGCGTCGCCATCCACGTCATCACGGGCGGGGACGACCGCGAGCTTGCCCAGGACGGCGACCACCTCACCAAGGACCAGCGCTACGCCCGCACCCGGGAGTTCCTCGACGTGGTCCGGCAGAGCTGGTCCTCGACGACGCCGTTCGACTACGCCGGCACCTACTACAAGGTCGATCGCGGCTTCTCCGACGTGAAGCCCGTCGACGGCATCCCGGTCTATTTCGGTGGGGCGTCCTCGACGGCCCTGGAGGTCGCGGCCCGGCACGCCGACACTTACGCCCTGTGGGGCGAGACGCAGGCCCAGGTGCGGGACTTGATCGGGCGCGTGCGGGACGCGGCCGCCCGTCAGGGCCGCCGGCCGCGCTT
>JAKONI010000180.1 GCA_022702015.1 Beijerinckiaceae bacterium
TGAGGACGACGCCGCGGTCGGACAGGAAGCGGCGAAGGCCGGTCGGGTCCGCCGCATCACCCAGCGTCGCCTGGATCGAGGTCGTCGCGACCGCCGACGGTTTGCCCGAGACTTCGGGCTGGGCCACCGCGGTACGCGGGTCACCGCCTGCGCCGGTGTTCGTGCCTTGCGCCCAGCCCTCCGCCGGCGTCAGGCAACCGAACATGGCGACGGCGACGGCCGAGGCACGGATCTTGGAGGTCGTCAGGGGCCGGCCGAAACCCGCATCGCGCGGGCCCGGCCCGGTCACGACGCCATACGCCCGGTCATCCACGGGCGGCCGACATTCCGCTGGCAGGTCTCGGCACACACGCATGACGCCCGACGGCCGCACCCGATTCGTGCGACGAGCGCCACCATACCGACGGGCCTCGGAAGGACGAAGCGGAAACGGCCCGTGGCCACCGCAGGATCTCCGTAACCGTCGCGGCGCATCACCCGGAACGGTAGAAGCGGAGTTCGGGTTGAGGGCCGCTGACCCGGGGGCCCTCCTTGAGATCGTCTGTCGTCGCATTGCTGGGGCTGCTGCTCGCGGCCTTTCCCCACTCGATCATGGCGCAAGGCTCCCAGGAGGCGCCCCCCGCGACCGTCGAGGTCGAGGAGTCCCTCCCGGGGCCACCACCGCTGCCGGACCTCTCCGACCCGAACGGCAAGGCCGCCGAGGCCCTGAACGAACCGGGCGAGCGCTCGGGCATCCCGAAGGTCCTGCGCTCGTCGGGTTCAAGGGCGGGCGGACCGGCCAACGACCTCAACCCAGGCGGTCGCGCCGAGGCGTCCGCGCCGCCGAAGGGCGACCTCGGGCGGGTCATCGCGGGCACGGAACTCTTCCATGGGAATTACTGCGGCAAGGGCCAGCGGGGCGAGGGCCTGCCCCCGACCGACGACCTCGATGCCGCCTGCATGCGCCACGACGCCTGCTACGACACGGCCGAATACCATTCCTGCGCCTGCGACGCGGCGCTCAAGCGCGAGGCGACGGTCGTCGCGGATGGCTCGAGCGCCTCGCTGGAAGTCCGGCGCCGGGCGCTGAGCGTGGTGGAGGCCACCGCGGCCATGGACTGCCGAGCGCCGTAGGCGCTGCGCCGGGCACGTCAGCCCGGATAGCTCGGCGCCCCCGCGACCCGGGCCGCCGCGTCGCTGGCCTTGGCATCGGCCGCCGCCTGGTCAGCCGACTCCAGGAGGGCACCGGGCTCCACGCCACGACGCCGAGGGCGTAGGGCACGGAGGGATCGGCTCGGTCGTCCATCGACACCCAAGTCCCGACCGCTGCGAACGGGTCCGCCTCCGTCTCCCGGAAGGCTACCGAAGGGCTCCGGGGCCGCGCGTTGCTGGACACGGCCCCGGATCGCCTAGTGCAGTGACGCACTCACTCCGTTCATGCGCCTCTGCCCTAGCCCTTTGCTTTTGCATCAATTTTTCCAGACTCGGCTGACGCCTCCGTCTGGATCGATGCACTAGGCCGTCCCGTTGCCGCCGGTGGCGCCGTAGACCTCGCCGGTCACGTAGCTGGCTTCCTGCGAGGCCAGGAACACGTAGACCGGGGCGAGCTCGACCGGCTGGCCGGGCCGGCCCAGCGGCACCTCGGAGCCGAACTTCTCGACTGCCTCCTGCGGCTGGCCGCCGGACGGCTGCAGGGCCGTCCAGAAAGGCCCCGGCGCAACGGCGTTCACCCGGATACCCTTGGCGATCTGTTGCTTGGCCAGGGCCTTCGAGAAGGCCACGATGCCGGCCTTCGTGGTCGCGTAGTCGACGAGGATCTGCGGCGGGTTGTAGGCCACGACCGACGCCGTGTTGATGATGGACGCGCCCGCCGGCATGTGCGTCAAGGCGGCCTTGGTGATCCAGAACATCGCGTAGAGATTGGTCTTCAGCGTCCGGTCGAACTGCTCGTCCGTGATGTCGCCGATATCCTTCTGGTTCGTCTGCTTGCCGGCGTTGTTGACCAGGATGTCGAGGCCGCCAAGGTCGGCGACGGCCTTCTTGACCAGCATGTCGCAGAACGCCTTGTCGGTGATGTCACCCGGCAGCAGGACGGCCTTACGGCCCTCGGCCTCGATCAGCTTGGCGACTTCCCGGGCGTCGGGCATCTCGTCCTCGACGAAACTGAGCGCGACGTCGGCGCCCTCGCGGGCGAAGGCGATGGCGGCCGCCCGCCCGATGCCGGAATCCGCGCCTGTCACCAGGGCCTTCCGTCCTTCGAGGCGCCCGTGGCCCCTGTAGCTGGTCTCGCCGTGGTCGGGCTTGGGGTTCATCGCCCGCGCGAGGCCCGGAGCCTCCTGAGGCTGCCGTGGGAACGGCGGTTGCGGGTACTGGGTGCGGGGGTCCTGCATCTTCAGGCGCAGGTCCGGGGCATCTGTCATGGGGTATTCCATTGCGCTGGCTTGGACGGGGCAGCGCACGCGGCGCGGTTCACGGAGGGTGCTGCCCGAATAACGGGCCAATCACCGCGACCTGAGGCGGTTCCAGTCGCCGCTGCGGGCAATCGTCTCGCATCGCCGTTCGCGGGGACCCATGCCAAGTCATGCCATATGGTTTCCCGACGAGCGTCCGTACCCTTCCGGCCGGATCATCCTTCCCCTCGAAGCTGCGCTCGATGAAGCGCGAGCCGAGGCCGCGTCGCGTCGGCCGTGCCGGGATCGGCGGGCCGCCCTGCTCCGCCCGCGCCAGGGCGAACCACAGTGGCCCGTCCCCATCCATGACGTCCCGACGGAGGTCGGTCGCCCCGGCCTCGTTCGACGGCGCCCCGTCCTTGGCCGCGTTTGACTTGGCGGCCAGGAAGGTACCGTCATCCACCGGCGCATCCGGCGGCGGACCGATGGGCGCGCAGGGGCGTGCGTCCCAAACCGGTTTTCCGGCGACGAAGGCGTAGGCGAGGATTCCCGTCCCGGTCGACTCGACCGCCAACCGCAATTGCTCGCGCGCCTGCCGCAACTCGTCCTGAGGCCCGGCGGCGCTCATGGATGTCGCCGCCGGGCCAACCGACGACACGCCCGGCGCCGTCGAGCATCGGCTCGGCCCGGATCAGGACCCAACGTCCGGATGGCGGTGTCCGCATCCCACCCGTCGCCGATACGAATGGCGTCAAGGTGCGGGGAGCCGCCCCAACGGGAGCCGGACAAGGATACGCAAGCCGTCGGCGTCGAAGTCGATGTCGACCTCGGCCGCGACCTGCGCCGTCAGGATCTTATTCAGGAGGCGGGTACCGAAACCCTCCCGTGTGGGGAGCGTCGGGGGCGGACCGTCGTGCTCGTTCCAAGTCCAGGCGAGCCACCGGCCGGACGGGTCTTCCTCGATCCGCCACGTCACCACGACCTGGCCGCCCGGGTGGCCGAGCGCGCCGTGGCGCAGAGCGTTCGTCGTCAACTCGTGCAGGGCCATGCTGACCGGCACCGCGAGGTCCGACGGCAGCTTGAGGCGGGGTCCGTCGAGCGTGATCCGGCCGTCCTCGTCGTAGGCGTCGAGCTCGGCCCGCAGAAGGCCCTCGAACGAGGCGACCTGGGCCTCGTCCTCGGTGATCAGCGCGTGGGTCCGGGCCATCGACAGGATGCGCCCGCCGAAGGCCTGGGAGAACTCGGCCATCGAGACAGACGAGCGCATCGTCGCGTTGAGGACGGCTTGCACCGTGGCCAGGGTGTTCTTCACCCGGTGGTGGAGCTCGCGCACCATGAGCGCCTGGCGATCCTCGAACGCGCGCCGCTCGGTGACGTCGCGCTGCGTGGCGACCCAGTTGATGACGCGCCCATCCGCGTCGCGGACCGGCGTGATCAGCCACTCCACCCGGTAGGGCGTGCCGTCTTTGCGGTAGTTCAGCGCCTCGCCCTGAAAGGTCTCGCCGGCCTCAAGGCAGGCGCGTGTCCTGTCCAGGGCCGCCCGGTCGGTGTCTGGACCTTGCAGGAAGCGCGGGGTGCGCCCGATCGCTTCCTCCGGCTCGTAACCGGACAGCCTCGTGAAGGCCGGGTTGGCGTAAACGATGGCCGGGCCGGGCTCGTCGAGGTCGGCGGTGGTGATGAGGATGGCCTCGCCGGTCGCATCGACCGCGGCCCGCAGCAGCCTGAGGTCGATCCCGACCGCCCCGTCGTCCTCCGCACGCGACACTCGCAACGACTCCCGGACCGCTTTTGGCCCCGGCGCCCCCGCGAAGAGGCCGAGGATGGCAGGGACGCCGATACAGGATACAATCCGTCCAGGGACACTCGGTTGCCGGAGGTCCGGCACCCGAAGTGCCGCGGACGCCGGTTGTCGTCCCCCGGGGACACGGAGGTTCGGGCTTGGCGGGCATGGATCACCTCGACGCACTCGGCGCGCACCTCGTCGATGTCTTCGCGCCGGAGAAGCGCGGTGCCGCCAAGCGCCTGTTCGTGGCGCTGGTGCCGCGTTCCGCGGCGCTCGAGACCGTGCGAGCCTGCATCCCGGCCGACCATCACGCGGTTCTGTCGCGGCGCGTGCTGAACAGCGACGAGGTTTCCGCGCTCGATCTCCGTCCCGGCCAGGTTCGCGAGATCGACCCCTGACGCAGGCCGTCCCAGCGCCGTCCGGCCCGTTCCACGCCCGGCAGTCGTCTCGCATTCACCCGAGCGGGGGGGGCCGTGGCGGCAGAGGGCGACCGGCTTGGACGGGACGAGGGCGGACGCGCCCTCACCGAGGCCGTGTCGTCTGCATGCACGGGGCGAAGGCCGTCGAAGCCGGGCGAAGGGAACGAAGCGGTCCGGGCCGTCGTCCGATCAGGCCGATCCCGATGCGGGTCGGCGGACCTGATAGTCCCGCATACCCGGCCCCGGACCCGTGACCTCCAGCGCGCCGCCCTCCCCCAGCGCCAGGATGCGCGCGAACAGCAACTCGTAACTGCATCCCTGTCCCGGCTGGTCGGAACCGGCGCCGGCGCCGAGATGACCGAGTACGCGGGCGACCAGTTTGATCAGCAACTCCCATTCTCCGGTGGCGTGCCCCGTCAGGGCACCGTCGAAATGGGTCAGGGGTGCCGAGACCAGGATCCCGTTTCGCACGATGCGCAGCGGCGCGTTCTCCACCCGCAGTTTCGCCCAGTGGGCCACGGCCGCGTCGGCCTCGGCGGCGGAGAACGGCCTCCTCCTGCCCACGAGATCGGCCGCGACCATCTCCTCGGGGCGCAACTGGGCCAACGACCATACCGGTGTGGCGGCCCCCAATTGGGGTAAGTCCGAGCCTATCACCTCCACGATGTCGAAGGTCCGCCCGGCCATGCGGGAGACGAACCGAAGGAAGCATGCGTGCTCTGCCGCGTCGGTCAGGCAGACCCAGTAGACCGGATGGACGGCGGGGTCCGTCGCCTCGGCCCAGGAGGCCTCCGGATCGGTGGGCTCTCCGTCCGGTTCGTCGTCCGGCCGCGTGTTCGCGTCGAACCACATGCGGCGCGCATCGGGGTCGAACGGTTCGATGGGCCCCACGTCGAGGACGTAAGGCAACGCGATCACCCGTTCCGCGCGGCCCTGCAGCCGCAAGGCCTGCCTGACGGAGTCGGCCCGGGCCGCGCCCCAGGCCACGTGGACGACCTTCGACGCGCCGGTCACGGCGTGCGTCCTGCGGCGCACAGGTCCGCAGGGAGCGGGCTCGACGCCTCGAACAGCTTGCAACTGCGCGCGATCTCCTCGCGGATCATCGCGCAGGGATTCGCCGCGTTGCACGGCGGGTGCGTGGCCGGCGAGGCGTCAAAGCACTGCGCGACCAGACGCTTGGCCGCAGCCGGCCCGATCTCGTCGCGGCACGCCACGGTCCCCTGCCCGGCCTGGGATTGCGCGAACGGCGGGACGATGGAGACGACGGCTACCGCGAGCCATGGCCCAGCGACTCGAAACGTCATCACGGAAACCTCCCCGTTCGATGCCTCGGCCGGCACCGGGCGCGACCGGCCCGGGCGGATGGACTGATCTGCGATGATCGGTCCGACATCGTTCCCGGATGTGACCGCAGGGGACGCGGGCTTTTCGAATTGTAACCGCTGACCTAGGCAGCCGAGATCTCGCCCGCCGAATTTCCGGTCGCCGAGAGGGGACCGGCGGGTCCGAGATCGTTGTTCGGTGCCTTGAGCACTTTCCGCCGAAGCGGATGCCGGTTCGGCGCAAGAAAAAGCGCCGGATTCAATGGATTAGAGCGTTTTCCGTGATCCAGATCTTACAGAAAACGCTCCAGCCTCGCCCAGGCGCCTTTCGCGATTGCCTGAATGGTCGCGCCCTATTCTACCTTCAATCTTTTTGCCGCGGCGGGGCACAGCATCTTGAACTGCTCGATCATCGGCGGGTTGCCCGATGCGCAAGAGGTGTCGCCGTCCGGGCCGAGCGGGAACCGTGCCTTCGCGGCCTGACGGTCGCCATACCTGTAGCTGACCGTGCCGGCC
>JAKONI010000187.1 GCA_022702015.1 Beijerinckiaceae bacterium
CGTTCACCTCGCTCTCCACCCGGTCGAGGAGATCCTTCAGGCTCTTGGCCTGGATGCCGAGGTCGGCGGCGCGCTTGCGCTCGGCGGCGAGCCCGCTCTCCACCTCGGCCTGACGGGTCCGCCTCGCTGTGACGAGGGCCTTGAGGCGCTGCTGCTCCCGCGCCCAGCCGGTGAGGTCGTTGGCCAACCCCTCCTTGTCCTGTGCGATCAGGCCGCGCAGGCGGACCATCTCGGTGAGGTCGGCGGCCAGGGTATCGAGTTCGCCCCTTAACTCCGGCACCACGGCCCCGAGGAGCATCGAGGTGCGGATGGCACTCAGCACATCCTCCGGGCTGGTGAGGACCGCCGGGGGAGGGCGGCGGCCCATGCGCTGGAGCGCGGCGAGGATCTCGGCCACGATGCCGCGCCGGGCTTGGAGCGAGCGACGGATCGCCGCCTCGCTGTTGGTCATCGACTTGAGCCGATCCTCCAGCCGGTTCAGGCGCTCCTCCGTGGCCTGGGCCTGCCGGCCGGCATCGAGCAGCGCGGCATCGAGCTTGGCGCGATCGGAGCCGATGGCGGCGATCTCCTTCTCGAACTGGCTCCGCTGGCCCTCGCTCGCCGCCAGGGCGTCCTGCACGTGCTTCAGGTTCTCGGAGCGGCGCTCCCGCTCCTCCGTGGCCTGCCGGATCTTGTCCTGATCGGAGGTCGCGGGGGGTGGAGTTAGGGTCTGGACCGCGTTCTGCGCGGGGGCGGGGGTCACCGCCGCCAGGAGCAGGCAGGCGGATTGGAGAAGCCGCCCGATCCGCGCGCGCCGCCCGGGCCCCGCCACGCCGGAGGCGACGGGCCGATGGGGAGGGCCAGCATGCTTACCGTCGTCACGACACCGCACGGACCTCACCCCGGCTCGCCCCGGTGATAGGGATGGCCGGCTAGGATGGTCAGGCTTCGATAGATCTGTTCGAGGACGAGCACGCGCACGAGTCCGTGGGGCAAGGTCGCGGCCCCGAAGGACAGGATCAGGTCCGCCCGCGTCCGAATTGAGGCGTCGAGGCCGTCCGGCCCGCCCACCACCACCGCCAGGGCGGGCTTGGCCCCGTCCCGCCACTGCCCGACGCGCTCCGCCAGGGCCTCGCTCGGCAGGTCGGCCCGGCCGCGCTCGTCGTAGGCCACCACCGCGCCCCCCGCAGGCACATGGGCGAGGATCGACCCCGCCTCCTCGGCGCAACGGTCTGAGGCACGGCGCGCCCGGGATTCCGGGATTTCCACGAGATCGCACCCGGTGAAGCCCAGGCCACGCCCGGCCTGCACGCTGCGCTCTCGATATCGTGACGCCAAGTCACGCTCGGGGCCGGCCTTCAGGCGGCCCACGGACACGATGACGAGACGCAAGGGTCAGGCGTCGGCGGTCAGCTGGCCGCGAGGCCGACGGGACGGTCGGCGCCCCACATCTTTTCCAGATTGTAGAAGCCGCGCACTTCCGGCCGGAAAATGTGGACCAGGATGTCGCCCGCGTCGATCAGCACCCAGTCGCAGGCCGGAAGGCCCTCGACCCTGGCGCTGCCAAAGCCCTTCGTCTTCATCTCTTGGATGATCCGGTCCGCGATCGACCCGACATGCCGCTGCGACCGGCCCGAGGCGATGATCATCGTATCGGCAAGGGAGGTCTTCCCCGCCAGATCGATCTCGATCGTCTCCTCGGCCTTCATCTCCTCCAGGCAATGGAGCGCCAGATCCCTCAGCGCGCGGATGTGGCTCAGGCCACCATCGTCGACGGGGGCGGGGCGGGGAGGGGTCTCCGTGCGCAGGGTCTCGGGCAGTGTCCTGGTTCCTCGTGGGGCCGACCGGGCGGTCAGGGATCGAAAGTGGCGGCTTTAGCCCGCGATTGCAACAGGTTCGTTCCGGGGGCAACCCGGATCATGGGGACGCGGGCCGGGATTCCCGGCGGGTGCGGGCCCGGATCGCGGTCGAGGACAGCTTCGACCGGGGCCCGTGCAGGAAGACCCAAACCGGCGGCGGGCGGTCCGGCAGCACCAGCGCCGCCGCCTCGGGCAAGCGGTGAGCGGCGAAGCGCCGAGCGGCGCGGGCGGAGAGCGGCGTGAGGGTGGAGCCCGGTCGGTCGATCACCGCGATCGGCATGAGCCGGGCGATCTCCGCCGCGCCCTTCCAGCGGTGGAAGGTCGCCAGGGAATCCGCGCCCATGATCCAGACGAAGCGGACTCCCGGCCGCCGCCGCCGGAGGTAGCGCAGGGTCTGCACGGTGAAGCGCGCGCCGAGCGCCGCCTCGAACCCCGTCACCGCGATCCGTGGATGGCGGGCGATACCGGCGGCCTGGGCGCACCTCTCGGCCAGGGGCGTGAGGCGGGTGCGGTCCTTGAGTGGATTGCCGGGGCTGACGAGCCACCACACCCGGTCGAGCCGTAGCCGGCGCAGGGCCGTGAGGGTCACATGGCGATGGCCGAGATGGGCGGGGTCGAACGAGCCGCCATACAGGCCGATCCGCATGCCGGGGGCACTCGGCGGAAGGGTCAGCCGCACGCCGTGCCGCTTCTCGGGGCCTCGCCCCGTTCGGCGGCGCCGGTCACGGCCTGGTCTGGCCGCTGCCGTGGACCCGGTACTTGAAGGTGGTCAGTTGCTCCACGCCCACCGGGCCCCGGGCGTGCATCCGCCCGGTGGCGATCCCGATCTCGGCGCCGAAGCCGAACTCACCCCCGTCGGCGAACTGCGTCGAGGCGTTGTGCACCACGATGGCCGAGTCCACCTCCGCGAGGAAGCGCTGGGCCGCCTGCCCGTCGTCGGTGACGATGGCATCGGTGTGATGCGAGCCGTGGGCGTCGATATGGGCGATGGCCGCCGCGAGCCCGTCGACCACCCGCACCGCGATGATCGCGTCGAGGTATTCGGTGTCCCAGTCCGCCTCGGTGGCGGCGGTGACGCGCGGATCGACCGCCCGGGTCTCCCCATCGCCGCGCACGGCGCAGCCCGACGCGAGAAGGGCCTCGACGAGGGGACCCAGGTGCGTGCCCGCGCAGCCCCGGTCCACAAGCAAGGTCTCGGCGGCGCCGCAAACCCCGACTCGGCGCATCTTGCTGTTGAGGAGGACAGTGCGGGCCATGTCGAGGTCAGCCGCCCGGTCGATGTAGACGTGATTGATCCCGTCGAGATGGGCGAAGACCGGCACCCGGGCCTCGGCCTGGACCCGCTCCACGAGGCTGTGCCCGCCCCGGGGCACGATTACGTCGATGCAGCCGTCGAGGCCGGTGAGCATCATCCCCACGGCGGCCCGGTCTCGGGTCGGCACGATCTGGATGGCGTCGGCCGGCAACCCGGCCTCTTCGAGGCCCCGGGCCATGGCCTGGGCGATGGCCTGCGACGTGCGGAAGCTGTCGGAGCCGGCCCGCAGGATGGCGGCGTTCCCGGCCTTCAGGCACAGGGCCCCCGCGTCGGCGGTGACGTTGGGCCTGCTCTCGAAGATCACGCCGATGACGCCCAGCGGGACCGCGACCCGCTCGATCAGGAGCCCGTTGGGCCGCTCGATCGCCGCGAGCTGGCGCCCGACCGGATCGGCCAGGGCGCCCACGGCCTCCACCGCCCCGGCGATTCCCGCCAGCCGCTTCGGATCGAGCCGGAGCCGGTCGATCAGCGCCTCGGTCTGACCGGCCTCCCGGGCGGCGGCGACATCGCGCTCGTTCTCCCGGAGGATCGCCGCCCCGTCGGCGCGGATCCGCTCCGCGATGCGCCGGAGGGCGATATCCTTGGCCTCGGCGGAGGCCAGCGCCATGCCCCGGGCCGCCTGACGGGCCCGGCGGCCGATGGCGGCCATCTGCTCCGGCAGCGCGTCCACCCCGGCGGCGTCGGATCTGAGGTTCAGGACGGGCATGGGGGCGGACCTCGCACGGGAGCCTCGGCACGGGAGCGTCGGCACGGGAGCGTCGGACAGGCGCGGCGCAGGGGGCGCCGTCTTCGCACATCGCGGCGAGGGCCGACAAGGGCCGCCCTTGAGCTTAGAACAAGGCGAGGTCGTCCCGGTGGACCATCCAGGCGCGGCCGGGATAATTCAGCAGTTCCGCGATCCGCGCGCTCGGGTGGCCGATGATCAGGGCCGCCTCGGCGTTGTCGTAGGCGACGAGGCCGCGCCCGATGGCCCGGCCCTCGGCATCGCGGATCAGCACGGCATCCCCCCGGGAGAAGTTGCCCTCCACCGCGCGCACGCCCACGGGCAGGAGGCTGGCGCCCCCTTGCAGGGCGCGGGCCGCCCCCGCGTCGATGGTGAGGCTGCCCCGGGGTTCGAGGGAGCCGGCGATCCAGGTCTTGCGCGCGGCGGTGGGGGTCGAGCCGGAGAGGAACCACGTGCAGCGCGCGCCCTCCTGCACCGCCCGGAGGGGGTTCTTCTTCCGGCCGTCGGCGATGACGAGGTGCGTGCCCCCGGACGCCGCGATCTTGGCCGCCTCCACCTTGGTGCGCATGCCCCCCCGGGACAGTTCCGAGGCCGGCCCGCCCGCCATCGCCTCGATCTCGGGGGTGATGCGCTCCACCACCGGCAGGTGCTGGGCTCCGGGATCGGATTGGGGCGGGGCCGTGTAGAGCCCGTCGATGTCCGAGAACAGCACCAGCACGTCGGCGTCGATCATCGTCGCGACCCGGGCCGCGAGGCGGTCGTTGTCCCCGTAGCGGATCTCGGCGGTGGCCACCGTGTCGTTCTCGTTGACCACCGGGACCGCGCGCAGTTCAAGCAGCTTGAGCACCGTGGAGCGGGCATTGAGGTAGCGGCGGCGCTCCTCCGTATCCTGCGGGGTCACGAGGATCTGGCCCGCCACGATCCCGTGGTGGCCGAGCGCCTCCGCCCAATGACGGGCGAGCGCGATCTGGCCCACCGAGGCCGCCCCCTGGCTCTCCTCCAGCCGGAGCGCCCCCGGCGGCAAACCCAATACCGTCCGGCCGAGGGCGATGCTCCCCGAGGACACCACCAGCACGTCGACGCCCCGGGCGTGAAGGTCGGCGATGTCCTCCGCCAGGGCCGCGAGCCACGCATGGCGCAGGCGTCCGCGCGCCCGATCGACGAGGAGCGCCGAACCGACCTTGATGACGACGCGGCGGAATGTGTCGAGGGCGGGAATCATCGGTCTTGCCTAGCGGGTCGCCGCCGAGCTTTGGCGGAACTCGCGGCGGTTGAACAGCGGCACCGTCGCATGGGGCGCGTCCGAGCCGCGCGGGATGACACTTGCCGCCGGTCGTCAGGCGCTCTCACGACCTCGTGACGCCGTTGGTATGCAAAATTCCAGTAGCCATCCCCGTATGGAAACCGTGTGGTTCTCCTCATCAGTATTGGGCTCGGGAGTGGACCGATGGACGCCAACAGACGCTCATTTCTGGGAACCGCGGCGCTTGGCGCCGGTAGCCTGATCGCGCTGAACCAGGCGGCGAATGCCGTGACCCCGGGTACGGACCACGGCGACGCGGGGGAGGGCGGTTTCGGCCGGGATGTCACCTCCCTCCAGGGTGGGGCGCCGGTCGCTTATCACGATCCGAAGGATGTCGGCGCGATGCCCGACTTCCGCTTCTCCCTCGACGGCAACAAGCCGAAGGTGACGAGCGGCGGCTGGGCCAAGGAGGCCACCGTCCACCAGTTCCCCATCAGCAAGGGGATCGCGGGCGTCCATATGTACCTGGAGCCCGGCGCCTCCCGCGAATTGCACTGGCACGCCATCGCCGCCGAATGGGCCTACGTCATCGACGGGCGTTGCCAGACGATGGTCCTTGATCCGTCGGGGGCGAGCGAGATCAATAACTACGAGCCGGGCGACCTCTGGTACTTCCCCAAGGGCCACGGCCACTCGATCCAGACGATCGGGGACAAGCCCTGCCACTTCATCCTGTCCTTCGACAACGGCGCCTTCTCGGAGCACGGAACCTTCTCGATCACCGACTGGATCGACGTGACGCCGAAAGATATGCTCGCTCTCGATTTCGGTCTGCCGGCGGACGTGTTCGACAAGTTCCCGAAGGGTGAGGCCTATATCCAGGCGGGGCCGGTGATCCCGATCTCCCAGGCGCTCGACGCCCCTTGGCCGAAGGAGTCGACCCACAAGTTCCGCCTGCTCAAGGATCCGCGGGCGGTGCGTGAGTTCGACGGCGGCACCTTCCGCCTCGCCACCGTGGACGAGTGGCCGATCCAGAAGACGATGTCGGGCGGTGTGATGACGATCCGGCCGGGCCAGATGCGCAAGCTGCACTGGAACGTGAACGCCAACGAGTGGCACTTCTACCTGAAGGGCAAGGGGCAGGTGGCGCTGTTCGGCTCCGGCGGCCGGGGCAAGGTCGCGGAGTTCAAACCGGGCGACGTCGCCTACATTCCCATGGGTTTCGGCCACGCCATCAAGAACACCGGCGACGAGGACCTGGAGATCATCCAGACTTGGGACAACGGCAAGTTCGAGGAGATCGACCTCGACGCCTGGGTGAAGGCCAGCCCGAACTACCTCCTGTCCAACAACTTCGCCGGCGCCTCGCCGGAGACGATCGCCAAGATGAAGCAGGGCTGAAGTCGAGGGGACGGGGGCTTGGGGAAGCCCCCTCCCATCACGGCTGCCACGCCTCGGCCGCTGGCGCCTCGGCGGCGCGCCCGGCCTCGATGGCCTCCTGAAGGGCCCGCAGCGCCTCGGGCATGCCCTTGCGGCTGGCCGACGAGAGCACCAGGGGCGTTTTCCCCGCCGCCCGCTTCAGCTTGGCGGTCTGGCTCTTGAGGGTTTCGGAATCGAGGGCGTCCGCCTTGGACAGGGCCACGATCTCCGGCTTGTCCGCCAGCTCGTGGCCGTAGGCCTCAAGCTCCGCGCGGACCAGTTTGTAGGCTTTGCCCGCGTGCTCGCTCGTGCCGTCTACAAGGTGCAGCAGCACCCGGCAGCGCTCCACGTGGGCGAGGAACTTGTCCCCCAGGCCGACGCCCTCGTGGGCCCCTTCGATGAGGCCTGGGATGTCGGCGAGCACGAACTCGCGCCCGTCCGTCCTGACGACGCCGAGGCCGGGATGGAGCGTCGTGAACGGGTAGTCCGCGATCTTGGGTTTCGCCGCGGTCACGCTCGCCAGGAACGTCGACTTGCCGGCGTTCGGCAAGCCCACGAGGCCCGCGTCGGCGATCAGCTTGAGGCGCAGCCAGATCCACATCTCCTGGCCCTCGAGGCCCGGGTTGGCGTGCTTGGGCGCCCGATTGGTGGAGGTGGTGAAGTAGGCGTTGCCGAAGCCGCCGTTGCCGCCCTTGGCGAGACGCACCCGCTGGCCGACCTCGGTCATGTCGGCGATCAGCGTCTCGCCGTCCTCGGCGAGGACCTGTGTGCCGGCGGGCACCTTCAGCACGGCATCCGCCCCGGACGCGCCGTGGCAGTTCGAGCCCATGCCGTGCTCGCCCTTCTTCGCCTTGAAATGCTGCTGGTAGCGGTAGTCGATCAGGGTGTTCAGCCCCTCGACGCACTCGATCCACACATCGCCGCCGCGACCGCCATCGCCGCCGTTCGGTCCGCCGAACTCGATGAACTTCTCCCGCCGGAACGAGACGCAGCCCGGCCCCCCGTCACCGGAGCGGATGTAGACCTTGGCTTCGTCGAGGAACTTCACGGTGCTGTCTCATCGTCGGTGACCGGGCGGACCCGGCCGGAATCGGGGGGAGGGGCCGGCAGGCCCCGCGCCACGCGGGATGTCGCGTTGGCGCGGCCTCCCCCAAGGGAAGTGTACCTCATTCCGCCGCCGCGAGCGCGGGATGATCGTCCTCCGCGTGGGCCAGCCAGCGGCCCCGGTCCA
>JAKONI010000242.1 GCA_022702015.1 Beijerinckiaceae bacterium
GCCGCGTGAATGCATTATAAGACCGGCATTCCACAAACGCGCCGATGCCCTCGCACAATCCTGTGCCACGGCATCGCTCAATTCGAGAGAACCACCCGCACGATGAGGATGACTGTCCCCGCCCGTCTCGTTGCCGCCGCCCTGGCGATCGGTGCCGCTACCACGTCGGCCCAGGCCGCCGAACGGCATAACGGCACGTGGTCCGTGGAACTCGTCACCGAAAGCGGGCTGTGCGACGCCCGCTATACGTACGCGGTGGCCATCCGCGACGGCGAGGTCAGGGCCCTCACGGGGGACGCCGGCACGCGGGTCAGCGGCCGCGTGGCGTCCGACGGCACGGTGGGCATCGCCGTGGCCAACGCCGCCGCGACGGGCACTGGAACCGGCCGCCTGGACGGGATACGCGGATCCGGCACGTGGCACGTCTCCTCGCTGTGCACCGGCCGCTGGACCGCGCGACGGAGCGACGCCCGCACCGCGCAGGCCGAGTAGGCTTGAACCCCGCCGAGGCGTCCGCCACGACGGGGGTTGAGGAGGTTCAGGCCGCCGCGGCGAGCCAGGACTTCGCCTCGCTCAGGCGCTCCCGCTCGAACACCTTGATCTTGTAGGGTGAGACGAAGGCGAAGGTCTCGGCCATCATCTTCAGCCAGGGCGCATCGGTGACGAGGGCCACGTGGCTCACGCCCTTCATCATCGAGATGCCGAAGCGCGGGTCCTTGAAGAACGCCGCCGGCTCCATGCCCTGGAAGCTGCGGATGTCCTCGAGGAGCTTGATCTTCTGGCCCTTGTCGAGGTCGGCCTTCATACTGGTGATGGCCGCGTTCATCTCCTCATCGGAGATCTTCCCGTCGACCACGATCTCGGCCACGTTGGAATCCGGCGTCTTGGTGTAGCTCAGCACTGATCGCTCCTCGTACGCCCCGCCGCCCCCTCCCTCGCGGGAGGGCGTCCACGGCCAAGCGGCCTTCTCCTACAAAAAGCTCTGCGGGTCGACATCGATCGTCACCCGGACGCTGCCCCGGGGCTTGGGCGCGCGGGCCAGCCATTCCCGCAGGTAGGTCTGCAAATCCACGTTGCGCTCGGTTTTGACGAGCAGCCGGAAGCGATGCCGCCCTCGGATGAGGGCGAGGGGCGCCTCGGCCGGGCCGAGCACCATCACTCCGGTGGGCGGGTCGGCCTCCCGGGCGAGCGCCTGCCCGTAGGCTTCCGCCTGGGGCTTGTCGGCCCCGGAGACGATCAGGGCGGCCAAGCGCCCGAACGGTGGCAGCCCCGCCGCCTCCCGGGCGCCGATCTCCTCCGCATAGAAGCGCTCGGCGTCGCCGGAGAGGAGGGCGGCGATCACCGGATGCTCGGGCTGGTAGGTCTGGACCAGGGCCCGGCCGGGCTTGTCGCCACGTCCCGCCCGTCCCGTCACCTGCTGGAGAAGTTGGAAGGTCCGCTCCGCCGCCCTCGGGTCGCCGGAGGTGAGCCCGATATCCGCATCGAGCACGCCGACGAGCGTCAGGCCGGGGAAGTTGTGCCCCTTGGCCACAAGTTGCGTGCCGATCACGAGGTCGCACTCGCCCGCCGCGACGGCCTCGAGCTCCTGGCGGAGCCGTTCGGCCCCGCCGGGGAAATCGCTCGACAGGACGATGATCCGCTTGCCCGGAAACAGCCCGGCCGCCTCCTCGGCGATCCGCTCGACGCCAGGGCCGCAGGGGGTGAGGTGCTCGAAGGCCCCGCACTCGGTGCAGGCCTCGGGGCGCCGCTCCGTGTAGCCGCACTGATGGCAGACCAGGGCCCGCCGGAACCGGTGCTCTACGAGCCAGGTGGAACAGTTGCGGCACTGGTAGCGGTGGCCGCAGGCCCGGCAGAGGGTGAGGGGGGCGTAGCCCCGGCGGTTGAGGAACAGCAGCGCCTGCTCCCCTCGTTCCAGGGTGTGCTTCACCGCGTTGACCAGGGGCGGGCTGATGAAGCTGCCGCGCTCCGGCGGGTCCCGGCGCATGTCGATCGCCGCGATGTCGGGCAGGCGCCGGCCGCCGAACCGCTCCGGCAGGACGAGGTGCCCGTAGCGCCCCCGGGCGGCGTTGACCCGGCTCTCGATGGAGGGCGTCGCGGAGGCGAGCACCACCGGGCAGCCTTCGAGGCGCCCCCGGACCACCGCCATGTCGCGGGCGTGATAGTGGACCCCGTCCTCCTGCTTGTAGGCGGTCTCGTGCTCCTCATCCACGACGATGAGGCCGAGTTGCGCGAAGGGCAGGAACAGGGCCGAGCGGGCCCCGACCACGACCTTCGCCTCCCCGGAGGCGACGGCCATCCTCAGCCGCTCCCGCCGCCGCCCGCCGATCCCCGAATGCCACGCCCCCGGGCGTACCCCGAACCGGTCCGCGAACCGGTCGAGGAACTGCGCCGTCAGGGCGATCTCCGGCATGAGAATCAGAGCCTGCCGCCCCTCCCGGACGCAGGCGGCCACGGCCTCGAAATACACCTCCGTCTTGCCGGAGCCGGTGACGCCTTCGAGGAGGACAGGCTTGGCGGTGCCGGTGGCCCGCGCCTCGGCGAGGTCCGCCGCGAGGGTGGTCGCCGCCTCGGCCTGGGCGGGGGAGAGGGGGACGCGGGGATGGTCGGGGTCCGGGATCGGCGCGACGGGTTCGGGGGCGATGGCCAGGGCCTCCAGGGCCCCGTCGTCGATCAGGCCATCCACCACCGAGAGGGAGACGCCGGCCTCCTTGGCCAGCGCGCTCTTGCCCCGCGATTCCCCGTCCGCGGCGATGGCCAACACCTTCGCGCGGGCGGCGGTGGGCCGGGCCGGTGGCTTTCCCGAGGCCCGCACGGCGACGCGGGCGATCTCCGTGCCCGCCGCCTCGTCGGGCAGGCGCAGCACCATGGCCAGCGCCGAGCCCCGGGGCGCCAGGGTGTAGCGGGCGATCCAATCCACGAGGCCACGGAGCGTCGGCGTCAGCCGGGGCACCTCCAGCACCCCCGTCACCGGCCGGAGGTTCGAGCCTCCCACGGTCTCGGAGACGGACCAGACCACGCCCACCGTCTCGCGGGGGCCGAGGGGGACCTGCACGACATCGCCCGCCACGACCGCGAGCCCGTGCGGGACGACGTAGCTGTAGGCCGTATCGATGGCGAGGGGGATCTGGATTTCGGCGACGGTGGGCATACGGCTGGCGATGGCGGCGTGTTCCGCGTTTGTACCATACACGGCGGAAAAAGCCCCGGCACCTCCGCCGGAGATTCGTCCGCACGGTCCCATCGCACGGACGGCGCCCCCCGGATACGGGCTATCAGGCCGCCCGGCGCTGTGGCTCGGCCCGCCGGTGCACGGCGAAGCGGAAGCGCCGGCCATCCTCGTCGAGCAATTCGCTGTCGGAGCTTTCCCGCCAGACGATCTTGTCCCCCGGCGCGGCGGCATCGGTGAGGACCGTGCCTCGGACGATGTCCAGGGCGAGGCCGGCGCCGTAGCTCATGGCGGTCGCCTCGGTGATCGCCGAGGCGAGGTCGCCCTCGTCGGGCAGGCAAGCGAACAACACGCCGTCGGCGATCGCGAGGGTGTAGGTTGGCATGGCGCGTCTCCGCGGAGGAAGGGCGATTCGAGAGCGTGCAAACCTAGGAACGATGCGCCCCAGGAGAAGCGCGCTCACCGAATTGCTGCGTTGCAGCAAGCAGCCACCGCGCCACCCGCCCCCGCCCCATTCACCGGCCGAGGTGCGAATCGAAGAACCGCGCCATCTCTCCGAAGACCGATTTCGTCTCCGGCGAGTTCGGCGAGGCGAGGTACTGGGCGTGGCTCATGCCCTCGAAGACGTGAAGGTCCGCCTCGATCCCGGCATCCCGGAGCTTGCGGTGGGTCCGCACCGTGTTCGACAGGAACAGGTCTCGGGTACCGCTAACCAGCAGGGCCGGCGGCAGGCCGGTGAAGTCGCCGTTGATCGGGGAGAATTGCGGGTCCTTCAGGTCGCGCCCGTTGGCGTAGATCTTCGCCGCCGGGGTGAGATAGCCCGAGTAGCTGACGAGCACGTTGTCGAGCCATTCGTTGGTCTTGTAGGTGTCGCCGGTCTCGGTCATGTCCGACCAGGGGGTGCCGAGTCCGATCACCGCCGGCAGAGGCAAGCCCTCGGCCTTGGCCCGGAGCATCAGCGCCAGGGTCATGCCGCCTCCGGTGGAGGTGCCGAACACCGCCATCCGTTCCGGCTTCTGCATGGCCTGCATCGCCTTCCACACGGCGGTGGCGTCATCCATGGCCGCCGGGTAGGGGGCGTCGGGGGGCATCCGGTAGTCCACCGAGATGACCTTGAACCCGCCGAGCCCGGCCATCAGCACCGCCTCGAGGGTCCCCGCCTCGCCGGGGTTGTAGACGTAGCCGCCACCGTGGATGTGGAGAAGCAGCCGGTTCCGGTTCGCCTCCGGGATGGTCTTCGGCTGGATCACGAACACCTTCACGCCGCCGATGACGGCCGCCTCGCTGGTGACGCCGAGCTGATCGCGGAGCGCCGGGATCGGCGCGGCGGTGGCCTTGGCGAGCTTGTCGACCAGCTCCTTCCAGCCGGCGGCGTCCTTCGGGTTCGCGTTCCAGGCCGGCGCCCGATAGGGGGCGGCCACCGCCGCCCGGAACGTCTCGCTCACCGTCCCCGGCACGGGAATTTCCCGCCCCGGCACGGTGCGCGGGCCGGGCTTGGCGTTGGCCGCGCCCATCTCCCCTTCGAGCTTGCCGAAATCGGGGTCCCTCGGCGCCGGCTGGGCGAGGGCCGGTCCCGCCAGGACAGTGAGGGCAACGAGGGCGAGCGAGCGGATCATCGGGTTTCCTGTGGGGATGGGGGCGTCACGCCGGGCGGCGTCGGGTGCTGTCCGGCCGCTCCTCGGGGGCGACCACGACCGTGGCGGGCACATCGCCCTCGCGGGTGAAGGCGGCGAGCACTTCCGGTGACAGGTCGGCCTGACCGTCGGCGGCGGGATGGGTGATGCGGACGGTCTCCGCGAAGGGCGGGGGCGCCTCACCGGCCTTGTGCTCGTCGGCCACCGCCGCCACGGCCCCCGGCTCGATCAGGCCGATCTCGGCGGCGTGGGTGGCGATGGCGATGCTGTCGGCGGCGAGGACGAGGCTCGATCCGGCCGCCGCCACGGCGCCGGCCAAGCGGGCGATCTCGGCGATCCGCCCCCGGTCGCGGGAGACGTTGCGGATATAGACCGCCCGGATCCGGCCGGGATGGGCTTCGACGATCCCGGCATAGACCTCCGGGTCGTGCTGCCCGCTATCGCCGATCAGCACGAACGGTTGGGTCCGGTACAGGGTGAGCATGTGGGCGATGAGCGACCTCTTGTGGTCGGTCGCCCGGCGGGGGAGGGGGTGCGTCCAGGACAGGCCCCACTCCCGCAGGAACAGCACCGGGCCGGCGGGGATGCCGTGCCGCTGAAAGAACTCCGTCAGCATCTCGTAGAGCCCCCAGGGAGCCCGGGAGACGTAGAGCATTGGGTTGGCCTGATCGCCCGTCGGGCCGCCGTGCAGGGCGCGATACAGGGCCGTGACGCCGGGGAAGGCCACGCGGCTCTCGGCATCCTCCACGAACAGGCGCCACAGCATCTTGAGCTTGTTGGCGACGCCGGTGCGCATCACCGTGTCATCGATGTCGCTGATGACGACGCAGCCATGGGCGCGCGGCGGGATGTACACCGCGCCCTTGGCCTCCACGGGAGGATCGCTGTCGAGCCTGAGATCGACCTCGTGCCATGGGTCGGCCCGCTCGGGCACCGCCTGCGGATGGAGGTGGATGCGGAAATAGCCGTCCCCATCCGTCACGACACGGGTTTCGGCGCCGCCGAACCTCACGTGGATCGCCGCCCCGGCGACGGAGCGCCGGGCGATGCGGCGGCGCACGTCCCGCCATTGCGCCCGCCAGGACTCGGGGTCCTCCCCCGGGATCCCCGGCGATTGCCGGAAGACCCGGCCGATGAGGAAGATCTCGTCCTCCGAGCCGTAGCCCCGGTAGGGCTCCACCACGAGCCCCCCCGGTCCCCGTCCGCCGTGCCCCTGGGCGCGACGGACGGGCCGGGTGAGAACCCGCAGCGCCTTGCGCGCGGCCCGGCCGGTGCGTGTCGCCATCCCGTCCCGCCGTCAGGCCTGGGGCAGGTCGGGGGTGAGGCCGAGGGCGTCGAGCCCCTCCTCCAGCAGGTCGCCGGCATCGGGGCTGCCGAGCAGTTCCTTGATGACCCCATCGCCGGCGACCTCGCGCTCGCGGGCGAACTTCACCGCCGCGTCCCACTCCTCCGGCTCCATGTCGCCGCGCCCGATGTAGAGGAGCGCCAGGAGTTCGGCCTTGGCATCGTCGTCCAGACTGCCGATCATCCCCCGGACTTCGGCCTCGGTGGCGTCATCGGTGCCGGAGACGAGGACGTCGGTGGAGCCGTCGTCGATGGGGTTCGAGCCGGAATCCGGATCGGTCGCCCCCTCCTTCACCTCGATCGCCCGCAGGCGGATGACGATGTCGGCGACGGTGTCCGGGGCGATATCCATACTCGTCTCCATGAGGACGCAGAACCTGGGGGCGGCGCCCACCCCGGGCCGGGGATCATCCCCACCCGGCGGCGTGCGCCATCGCGGGGCAAGAAGGCCCTTCGCGCGGCGACAACGGACGAGGCCGCGACGGGTTCGCCCTTCGCCCGGCGGAAATCGCCCCGGGCGCTCCGGCATCGGTCCCGTAAAGCATCACGCGGGTCAAAGTGCGGGGTGGGGCCCGAGAGGCGGAACGATGCACCGGCCTTCGGGCTTGCAGAACGCCGATGACGACCCTTCCCCCTCTCCGCTCCGCCACTCCCGCCCGAAGCCCCTCGATCCGAAGGTCCCGGCCCCCCGGCTGGATCGCCCTCGGCGTCGTGGCCTGGGCCGCCTCCGGGAGCGCCGCCGCCGCGCGTCCCGGCGGGGAGACCAACGCGCCGACGTGCTACCGCACGGCCGGGGGTGCCCTGGAGATCTGCCGGGACGGCAGTGAGGCCGAGGGCGTGCTCGCCGCCCCGCCGGCCTGCTCTTTCGCCCGGGGGGTGCAGCTCGTGCGCCTGAGCCGGGCCGGATTGCCGGGTCCGATCCAGGCGGTGTTCCAGGGGGAGAGCCCGCAATCCGGGCGGCGCCGGGGCGAGGACTGTTCCGGGCGCAAGGCCACGGACCCCCGCGACGGCGGGACGCTGCGCACCGGCCGCAACCCCGAGCAGTTGGCGACGATCCTTCCCCCCTCGGAGATGCGCTTCGGGGTATCCCTGCCCGAGCAGCAGGGGCGGCGACGCCGGGACGAGGGGACGGCACCGGCCGTCGAGGGCATCGGGCCCCGGGCGCCGATCACCATCTCGGGCCGGGATTGGGCTGGCGAGGAATACTCTTACGTCTTCATGTTGGGGCAGGAACCCGTCGCCGCCCCATCGGAAGAGCCGCCACGCGGATCGCGGCGGGGACAGTCCCAGGCCGAGGGGGAAGGCGGCGAAAGGCAGGCTGGCGAGGGGCTGCGCCGCCGGGTGCAGATCGAGGCCCGCACCCTCGATTTTGTGTCGTTCGAGATCAGGACCCGGGACGGGGAGGGCACATCCTGGACCCCCGCCGAGTCGGACAAGGGGAAACAGCGCTCGGCGCCGACCCCCGCCACCGTCCTCGATGTGGACGGCAGGCCCATCGCGTCCTCCTGCCCCGCCGCGCCCTTCGACACGCAGGGGCTCGCCGGCTCGATCAGCATCAGCGAGCGGACCTATCACTACTTCTACACCGACGTGCTGCCCGAGGATTGCGGGCTGGCCCCGGAGAAGCGGCGCACCGGCCTGTACCTTCGCACCGCCACCGACCTCGCCGGCGACCGGGTGTGGTCCGCCCCGCGCCGTCTGGGCGGGCCCCTACCGCCCGGGACGCTGGCCCGGGTCGCCCGCTCCAAGGACGGATCGCGCTGGGCGATGTCCTACACCTGCTACCGCCCGGCCAACGCCCCCGGCGGCCCGGTGGCGGACATCTGCCTGCAATACACCGCCGACCTCGACCCCGCCGGGCTCGGCGCCCTGACGCTCTACGCCGAGCCCCTGGAGGCGGCCCGCTCCCCCGCCTATCTCGGCCTCCGCTCCGGGGGCGACGGGGCCGGACGGTTCGACCGCAGCGCGCATTTCTGGATGACGGACGCCTACGGCAACCTCGACGTGCCCAGTACCTTCGCCGGCAAGTCGGGGCTGCTGACCTGGGTCGATCGCCTCGCCCCCGGCGCCGGGGGCATCCAGGGTTCGACGGTCTACGGACGGCCGGTCTACTGGGGCACCTGGACCGTGCGGCGGACGGGAACCCCGTAGGAGCCAGCCCGGCCCACGCCCTGCACCGCAAGCGCGGGCGTGATATGAGCGCGGTGCGCCGGCCTGCGGCGCGTCAGACCGCCCCGATGGATACGTATACCGACCTGTGGTTCGCCGCGAGCATCGTGGTGATCTCGCTCATCCTCTCCGCCTTCTTCGCGGGCGCCGAGACCGCCTTCACCGCCGCTTCCCGGGCGCGGATGCACGCGCTGGAACAGGGGGGCGACGCCCGCGCCAGCATCGTCAACCGCATCCTGGCGATCCGCGAGCGGTTCATCGGCGCGATGCTGATCGGCTACAACATCGTGGCCATCGGCGCCTCGGCCTTCACCACCAGCGTCCTCACGGCCCTCTTCGGCAAGAGCGGGGTGATCTACGCCACCGTCGGCATGTCGGTGCTGGTCATCGTCTTCGCCGAGGTGCTGCCGAAGACGCTCGCCATCTCCAACCCGGACAAGATCGCCCTGCTGATCGCCCGGCCCGTCGCCTTCGCCGTGGCGCTGATGGGTCCGCCGGCGCTGGCCATCGAGCAGATCGTGCGCCTGATGCTGAAACCCTTCGGCGTCACCATCGGCGAGCACCAGTCGATCCTCACCGCCGCCGAGGAGATCCGCGGGCAGGTGGCGCTTCTCCACCGGGAGGGCGGCGTCGAGCGGGCCGAGCGCGACATGCTCGGCGGCCTCCTCGACCTATCGAACCTCACCGTCTCCGAAGTGATGGTCCACCGCACCAAGATGCGGGCGATCGACGCCGACATGCCCTCCGAGGACATCGTGCGGGCGGTGCTAGCCTCGCCCTATACCCGGATGCCCCTGTGGCGGGGCACCCTCGAGAACATCGTCGGCGTCCTGCACGCCAAGGATCTCCTGCGCGCCCTCGACGCGGCGGGGGGCGACGCCTCCGGCCTGAAGGTCGAGGCGCTGGCCCTGGAGACATGGTTCGTGCCCGGCACCACGAGCCTGCGCGCCCAGCTCAAGGCCTTCCTCTCCAAGAAGACCCACTTCGCCCTGGTGGTGGACGAGTACGGCGAGGTGATGGGCCTCGTGACCCTGGAGGATATCCTGGAGGAGATCGTCGGCGACATCGCCGACGAACACGACGTCACCGTCTCCGGGGTGCGGGTGCAGGGCGACGGCTCGGTCATCGTCGATGGAGGCGTGCCGATCCGCGACCTGAACCGGGCCATGGATTGGAACCTGCCGGACGAGGAGGCCACCACCATCGCCGGGCTCGTCATCCACGAGGCCCGGACCATCCCCGATCAAGGTACCGCATTCAACTTCCACGGCTTCCGGTTCAAGGTGCTGCGCAAGGCCAAGAACCGGATCACGACACTCAAGATCCTGCCGCTGTCGGGGGTAACTCAGCCGGCGGTGCCGGCGCTTGAGCATCGCGACACGGTGTAAGGACGCAAATCGCTTCGAGAGGCAGACGCAGACGCCTCGCCGTCATCGCGAGTGGAGGCCCATCGGTACGTTTTGCGTCGACTGTTAAAGGTGACGGCGACGACATCGCTGGCCGACCCATACCGCCCACCCTCGACCTGTCGCTCGATGAAGAGCGAGAAGTGGTCGTACAGGGCAATCGACGTGTTCCGTCCCATCGCCATCCCCCCGTATGGGGTCCGCCCCGGTCCAGTACCAAGACTTGGTAACATCACGTCGCGACAGACCCAAAGAAAAGGGGCCGCCTCTCGGCGACCCCCTTTCCGTCAGTTTCGCGGATGGCTTGGACTTAGAAGTCCATGCCGCCCATGCCGCCGCCGCCCGGCATCGCGGGGGCGCCGCCATCCTTCTTCGGCGCGTCGGCGACCATGGCCTCCGTCGTGACCAGCAGGCCGGCCACCGAGGCGGCGTCCTGGAGGGCGGTGCGGACCACCTTGGCCGGGTCGACGATGCCGGCCTGGATCATGTCGACGTACTCTTCGGTCTGGGCGTTGAAGCCGAAGGTCTCGGAGTCCGTCTTGTCGGTGATCTTGCCGACCACAATCGAGCCTTCCACGCCCGCGTTCTGGGCGATCTGGCGGATCGGGGCCTCAAGGGCCTTCAGGACGATCTTGATGCCGGCCTGCACGTCCGGGATGTCGGACTTCAGCTCGGCGACCGCCTTCTTGGCGCGGAGCAGCGCGGTGCCGCCGCCGGGGACGATGCCTTCCTCGACCGCCGCGCGGGTGGCGTTGAGGGCGTCGTCGACGCGGTCCTTCTTCTCCTTGACCTCGATCTCGGTCGCGCCGCCGACGCGGATCACCGCGACGCCGCCCGCGAGCTTGGCCAGACGCTCCTGCAGCTTCTCACGGTCGTAGTCCGAAGTGGTCTCCTCGATCTGCGCCTTGATCTGCGAGATGCGGCCCTCGATGTCCGACTTCTCGCCGACGCCGTCGATGCTCGTGGTGTTCTCCTTCTCGATGCGGACGCGCTTGGCGCGGCCGAGCATCGGGAGCGAAACGTTCTCGAGCTTGATGCCGAGATCCTCGGCGATCATCTGGCCCTTGGTCAGGATCGCGATGTCTTCGAGCATCGCCTTGCGGCGGTCGCCGAAGCCCGGCGCCTTCACGGCCGCGACCTTGAGGCCGCCGCGGAGCTTGTTGACGACGAGGGTAGCCAGAGCCTCGCCCTCGATGTCCTCGGCGATGATGACGAGCGGCTTGCCCGACTGCACGACCGACTCGAGCAC
>JAKONI010000243.1 GCA_022702015.1 Beijerinckiaceae bacterium
CGAGGCAACCGAACATCAGGCAGATCAGCGAGAGGCCGACCAACCACTCGAAGTCCAGGCAGAGGACGTTCTCGAGGCCCCGGGGCTGTCCGGCGACATCGTAGGCGCAAAACCATTTGACGTGAGCACTGGCTTGGCCTGTCAGCGCCAAGCTAATCGGCGCTGCGACGAGCGCGGACGAAAGACACGAGAAACGCTTCGCCCTTCGGAATTTCATGAAACCCTCGCCCCGAGCGTCGGTGCTTCGATGAAAATCAATTTAGAGCAAATACTGATCCCCGCGCTAAGTATTTGTTAATGGGTGTGCCCAAAAGGTTAACGCTGTGGATTCCGGGTCCAACGCCGGTTCGACATGATGCGCCGCACAATCCGGATGGGGCGGTTTCCAGGTCGAATTGGAACGGTTTCGGAGGCGTGTCGTTAAGGGCCTCCGGTTAGCGTGGCCGTGCGGGCGCCCGTGTGGCGCGAGGCAGGCCCGGGAGAGCGATGATGGTGGGATTGGCGAGTGCCGTAAGCCTGTGCCTCGGCGTGGTCCTCGCCGCCCGTGCCCCTTCGGCCGGACTGCGCGCGGCGGCCTTCGAGACCTCGGGCGGCGTGTTCTTCGTGTCGGGGCTGGTGCTGCTCGGAGCCGGCCTGCCGCTCTTCCACTAAGTTCGGAGGGATGCGCGAGCCCCCCGCCGCGGGAACGCCCGCGCGCTGCCCTCTCGCCACACCCGCGTAGGGGGGCAAGGCCCCGGGCGCGGGTCACCGCCCCGTCACGGATGTCAGGGCTTCGGGGCGTCCGCCGGGAAGGTCGCGGTGGCGACTTCCTGATCGCCGGCGCCCGTGAGGGTCGCCAGGAAGGCGAGGAGGTCGGTCTTCTCCTCCGCCGAGAGGGACAGGGGCTTGATTTCCCGCGCCCGGCTCGGCCGGTCGATCCCGCCCTTGTCGTACAGGTCGATCACCGCCGCGAGGTCCGGCAGTGAACCGTCGTGCATGTAGGGCGCGCGCAGGTCGATGTCCCGGAGCGTCGGCGTCTTGAAGGCGTAGCGCAACGCCACCGATTTCGGCATCAGCCGCGCCCGGCCGATATCGCCGCCGGTGGCGGTGCCGATGTCGTGGAAGGAGTTGTCCGTGAAGGACCAGCCGGAATGGCACTGCGCGCATCCGGCCTTGCCGTTGAACAGGTCGAATCCGATCATGGCCGCCCGGGAGATGGCCCCCTCGTCGCCGGCGATCCACCGGTCGAACGGCGCCCGCCGGGCGACGATCAGGCGCTCGAAGGTCGCCAGCGCCTGATCGAGGCGCTCGGCGCTGATCATCGGATCGCCGAAGGCCGAGGCGAAGCCGTCCCGGTAGCTCGTATCCGCCTTCAGGCGGGCCACCGCGTCGACCAACTTGAGGTTCATGTTGCCGGAGGCGGCGATCGGGGTGCGGGCCACCGTTTCCAGGTCGCGGAACTTCCCGTCCCAGCCCATGGGCCCGTCCTGCCACGCGACGTTGATGAGCGTCGGCGTGCGCAGGTCCATGTCGCTGCCGGCCAGGGTGGCGGCGCGCGCCCGCCCATCCGCCCAGGCGAGCCCCGGCAGGTGGCAGGTGGCACAGGCGCGGTCGCGGTTGCCGGACAGGATGGGATCGAAGAACAGGCGGCGCCCGAGATCGGCCTTCGGGGCGGAATACGGGTTCGTCTCGGGGAAGGGGATCGCGTCCGGGGTCCGGTACAGGTCCTGCCACGCGGCGCGACGGGAATCGGGCGCCGTCCCGGCCGAACCCGGGGCGGCGATCGTCAGAATGAGCGCCGTCGTCGCGGCGCCGATCTTCCGCATTAAGAACAACATCACGACAGCTACTATCGTGATGACATTGAGAATTAGTGAATCACTGCGGTTGCGCCAATCTTGCGCAACCTAAGCAATAACTGAGCAGATCATGCCCCCGGCGCAAGCTAGTTGTGATCACTGATCTCGCTTGGCCTACACTGTGTGCCTCCCCGGTCGCGATACGGGCTGCCGGGGCGCGAGGGATCAGGCCGCCTCCGAGGCACGGGCCCGATCACTGGCAAGCTTGGCGACTCCCACCAGATCGATCTTGCCGGCGCCGAGCATCGGGATCTCGTCCAGGACCACCACCTCGGCGGGGATCGACACGTCGGAGGCGCCCCTGTCCTTGGCGAAGCTCTGGTAGGCGGCGCGGGTGGCGTCCTTGGCCTGCGTGAACAGGACGAGGCGTTCGCCCTTGCGCGGATCGGGCACGGCGGCCACCGCGCTCGGCCGGTCCGGCCAGAGTTCGGCGGCCAGGGCCTCGACGGCGGCAAGCGACACCATCTCCCCCGCGATCTTGGCGAAGCGCTTGGCCCGCCCCTTGATGGTCACGAAGCCCGCCGGGTCGAGGGTGACGATGTCGCCGGTATCGTGCCAGCCCCCGGGGGGCGGCTCCAGCGCGCCGGGGCGTTCGGCCCGGAGGTAGCCGAGCATCACGTTCGGGCCGCGCACCGACAGGCGCCCGCCCTCCTCGATGCCGGGCACGGGTGCGAGTTGCGTCTCGATCCCGGGCAGGATCCGCCCCACGGTGCCGAACCGGTTGAACATCGGCGTGTTGAGGGCCACCACCGGCCCGCATTCGGTGACGCCGTAGCCTTCCAGAATGCGCAGGCCGAACTTCTCCGCGTAGGTCTTGCGGGTGGCGAGCTTCACCGGCTCGGCGCCGGCCACGATGTAGCGCAGGGAGCGCAGGTCGTAGGCGTGGGCCATCCGGGCGTAGCCGGCCAGGAACGTGTCGGTGCCGAACAGGACCGTGGCGTTGGTGCCGTACACGAGCTCGGGCACGATCCGGTAATGCAGGGGCGAGGGGTAGAGGTAGACCGGCACCCCGGAGACCAGGGGCAGCACCAAACCCGCCGTCAGCCCGAAGGCGTGGAACACGGGCAGCACGTTGAACACCTTGTCGGTCGGCCCGAAATCGATGCGGGCGGCGACCTGGGCGGTGTTAGCGAGAAGGCTGCGGTGGGCCAGCACCACGCCCTTCGGGGTGCCCTCGGAGCCCGACGTGAACAGGATCGCGGCCGGATCGCTGCCTTTGCGCGCCACCAGGGGTTTGCGGGGCGCGAGGAACCCCCGGATCTTGTCGCCCGTGGTGATGCCGGCGCGCACGTCCTCGAGGTAGACGAGTGTCACACTACCCTGGATCGCCTCGATGAGCGGCCCGAGGCGGCCCTTCTCGATGAAGGCCCGGGAGGTGAGGACCGTGTCGACTTGCGCCGCTCGGCAGGCCGAGAGCACGTTGGCGGGGCCGGCGGAGAAGTTGATCATCGCGGGCACCCGTCCCGCGCTGGCGAGGGCGAAGAACGTCACCGCCGCGCCGTTGGCGTTGGGCAGCATCAACCCGATGGCCTTGCCCTCGGGGGCGAGCGGCATGAGCTTGCGGCCGAGGATGTTGGCGCCCATCACGAGGCGGGCGTAGCTCA
>JAKONI010000249.1 GCA_022702015.1 Beijerinckiaceae bacterium
GCCCAGGACAAGAAGGCCCAGGAAGAGGGCGGCCGCTCCGGCGGGCGCCGCGAGCGCGACGGTGAGGGTGGTCGTGACCGCCCGCGTCGCGAGCGCGAGCACGCGTGAGGTAAGCCATGCTGCAACCTAAGAAGACCAAGTTCCGCAAGCAGTTCAAGGGCCGCATCCACGGTGCGGCCAAGGGCGGCTTCGATCTGAACTTCGGGCAGTTCGGCCTGAAGGCGATGGAGCCCGAGCGCGTCACCGCCCGCCAGATCGAGGCCGCCCGCCGCGCCATCACGCGCGAGATGAAGCGTCAGGGCCGTGTCTGGATCCGGGTTTTCCCGGACGTGCCGGTCTCGACCAAGCCGACCGAAGTCCGCATGGGCTCGGGTAAGGGCGCGCCGGACTTCTGGGCCGCGCGCATCCACCCCGGGCGCATCATGTTCGAGGTCGATGGCGTTGCCGAGGAGACCGCGAAGGAGGCCCTGCGCCTCGGCGCGGCCAAGCTCCCCGTGCGGACGCGCATCATCACGCGCATCGCCGACTGAGGAGATCGTTCGTGAAGACCACCCAACGCCAGTCCGACCTGAAGGCGCTTTCGCCCGATCAGCTTACCGACGAGCTCGTGAACCTCAAGAAGGAGCAGTTCAACCTGCGCTTCCAGGGGGCCACCGGCCAACTTGAGAACGTCGCCCGCATCCGCGAGGTGCGGCGGGACATCGCCCGTGTCCGTACGCTGCAGCGTCAGAAGACGCTCGCGTCCGACGCCAAGGCTTGAGGAGAAGACCATGCCGAAGCGCGTCCTGCAAGGCGTCGTCGTCAGCGACAAGGGCGAGAAGACCATCGTCGTGAAGGTGGAGCGTCGCTTCACCCATCCGGTGATGAAAAAGACCGTCCGTCGCTCGAAGAACTACCATGCCCATGACGAGGCCAATCTGGCCAAGGTCGGGCAGACGGTGTTCATCGAGGAGTGCCGCCCCTTTTCCAAGCTGAAGACCTGGAAGCTCGTCGAGGGCGAAGCCGTCCAGGCCGAGTCCGGCGAAGCCGCCTGAGGTGTGGTCGAGCGCTCCGCTCGACTACGTCACTCTCACGGTCCTACCACGGCGAAGTGATCCCTTACTGGATCGCTTCGCCGTTTTGCGTTCGCGGCCATTCAGCTTTGGCAAAGCGATTGGCGTTCGCCCATGCAATCTGCTGATGTCGAGTAGTATCTTGGCCCCGGGGACGCAGTCGTGCCGTCCGGTTTCAGCGACGATATCGTCGTCAGCGCCATGCCACCGGATAGGACCGCATTTAGGCAGCGGGGCCTCCTTCCGCTCAGACGTTTGCAGCATCTCGGGTCCGCGCCGGAACGAAGGATGCCGCCGCGAAAGGCGCCCTAGGGGATAGGCCTTTCGCACTGACGGCCAGCGCATACGAAAGCGGCCCCGGTTCATCCCCGAGGCCGCGTTCTTCTTACGATGCCGGGAGGGCGATCAGGCTTCGCCCGGGTCCAACTCGTCGTCGGTGGGCTTGGCGCTCTCAAGGATCTTGTCGGCGACCAGCCCGGAATTTTGGCGGATCATCCCCTCGATCTTGGCGGCGATCTCCGGGTTGTCCCTGAGGAAGCCCTTCGAGTTCTCGCGGCCCTGGCCGAGGCGCTGGCTGTCGTGGGAGAACCACGCGCCGGACTTCTCCACGATGCCGGCCTTCACACCGAGGTCGATCAGTTCGCCGACCTTGGAGATGCCCTCACCGAACATGATGTCGAACTCGACCTGCTTGAACGGCGGCGCGACCTTGTTCTTCACCACCTTCACGCGGACCTGGTTGCCGATGGCCTCGTCCCGCTCTTTTAGGGTCGAGATGCGGCGGATATCGAGGCGCACCGAGGCATAGAACTTCAGGGCATTGCCGCCCGTCGTCGTCTCGGGGGAGCCATACATCACGCCGATCTTCATCCGGATCTGGTTGATGAAGATGACCATGCAGTTCGAGCGGGAGATCGACCCTGTGAGCTTGCGCAGGGCCTGGCTCATCAGGCGGGCCTGAAGGCCGGGCTGGCTCTCGCCCATTTCGCCCTCGATCTCGGCGCGGGGGGTGAGCGCCGCCACCGAGTCCACCACCAGCACGTCGATGGCGCCGGAGCGCACCAGCGTGTCGGTGATCTCCAGGGCCTGCTCGCCCGTGTCGGGCTGCGAGATCAGGAGATCGTCGAGGTTGACCCCGAGCTTGCGGGCATAGACCGGATCCAGCGCGTGCTCCGCGTCCACGAAGGCGCAGACGCCGCCCTTCTTCTGGGCCTCGGCGATGGTGTGCAGGGCCAGCGTCGTCTTGCCCGACGATTCCGGTCCGTAGACCTCGACCACCCGGCCCCGGGGCAGGCCGCCGACGCCGAGCGCGATGTCGAGCCCGAGGGAGCCGGTCGAGATCACCTCGACCTCCTGCACCTTGTCGTTCTTGCCGAGGCGCATGATCGAGCCTTTGCCGAAGGCCCGTTCGATCTGCGACAGGGCGGCGTCGATCGCCTTCGACTTGTCCTTGTCTGCGGGAGGCATATCCACCACTTTCAGCGCGGGCTGGGCCATCTGGCGAGGCTCCTTATGAAGAGGAAGGGCGCCAATCACAACGCGTCCCCCCGTGCTGATTTTGTACCTGTTTTGTTCTTATCCGGCAAGAGCGGTGGGACCCCGTCGAGACCTGGATTGGGGACAAACGAGGAGTGGACATGGCCAAGGTGGCGATCGTCGGTTGCGGCGCGATGGGGTCCGTCTACGCGGCGTTGATGGTTTCCGCCGGACACGAGGTCCACGCCGTCACCTCATGGCCGGATCACGCGGCGGCGATGGCCGAATCGGGACTCCGCGTCGAGGGCAAGAGCGGCGACCGGACGGTGCGCCTCGCAAGCGCGGGCACGGGCACCGCAGGGATCGGCCCCTGCGATCTCGTCATCGTCGCCACCAAGGCCTTCGATGTCGAGGCGGCCGCCGGGAGCTGCCGCCCGCTGCTCGCGCCCGACACGGTGGTGCAGACCATTCAGAACGGCCTCGGCTCGCCGGAGGCGGCGGCGGCCGTCCTCGGGGCGGATCGGATCGCGGTGGGCGTCGTCGGTGGCTTCGGGGCTTCCCTGCGCGCGCCCGGCCATGGCCACCACAACGGGATGGAAATGATCCGCTTCGGCGCCCTGGCGGGCCTGCCACGGCCGCTCCTCGAAGCCTCGGCCCGGGTCTGGGAGGAGGCGGGTTTCACGGTCCGCCTGTTCGACGACATCGGGCGGATGGTGTGGGAGAAGCTCATCATGAACGTGACGTTCTCGGGAACGAGCGTCGTCACGGGGCTCACCATCGGCGGCATCATGGCCGACCCCCATGCCTGGCAAGTCGCCGAGGGCTGCGCCCGGGAGGCGGTGGCCGTGGCGGAGGCGGCGGGCGTGCGGATGGAGGTGGGGGACCCCCTCGCCCATATCCGGGCGCTGGGCGGCAAGATCCCCCACGCCAAACCGTCGATGCTCCTGGACCATGAGGCCGGCATCCGGGGCGAGGTCGATGCGATCAACGGCTCGATCCCGCGCCTCGGGGCCCGCTACGGGGTGCCGACGCCGGTCAACGCGACGGTGGTGGCGATCGTGAAGGCGCGGGAGGCGGCGATGGCCGCGCGCCGGCCCGCCTGACGCGAGAATCGGGGTCCCGCCTCAGCGCGGCGGGGCGGTTTGGAGCAGCGCCGACACTCGCATGGCGAGGTCGGCGGAGCGGAACGGCTTGGCGAGTACGGGCAGGTCCGGCGGAATCCGCATGGCGTCGGCGTGGCCGGTAAGGATCAGCACCGGCAGGTCCGGCTCCCGGGCCCGCACCTCTGAGGCGAGTTCCACGCCGCTCATTCCCGGCATCGCGAGGTCGGCCACCACGAGGTCGAACCGCTCCCTCGCCAGGAGGTCGAGAGCGGCGGGCCCGTCGCAGGCCTCGGTCTCGTGATAGCCGAAGCCGGCCAGGAACGACGCGGTGACGTGGCGAACCTCGGGATCGTCGTCGACCACGAGGACGCGGGCCGGGCGCGCGGCGACGGGCATCGGTGTCTCGCCCCCGGCATCGACCCGCGGCGCCGCCGCCGAGAAGGGCAGGGCGAGCTCGACGCGGGTGCCCCGGCCGACAGTGCTCTCGATGGAGAGCCGGCCCTTCGACTGCTGGGCGAGGCCGAAGACCATCGCGAGGCCGAGGCCGGTCCCCTGACCCACGGCCTTGGTGGTGAAGAACGGCTCGCACACCCGGCGCAGGATTTCCTCGGGGATGCCGACGCCCTCGTCCGTAACACGGATGGCGCAATAGGAGCCGTCCGCGATCTCCGGGTCCCCCGCGATGGTCATGCGATGGGTGGCGATGGTGATCGCGCCGCCCTCCGGCATGGCATCGCGCGCATTGATACACAGGTTGAGCACGGCGAGTTCGAGCTGGTCGGGATCGACCTGGGCGGCGGGCAGGTCTTCCGACAGATCGGTGCGCACGCTCACGAGACCGCCGAGGCTGCGGCTGAACAGGTCGCTCATCCCGCCGATCAGGGCGTTCACGTCGGTGGCCCGCGCCTGGAGGTCGTGGACGCGGCTGAAGCTCAGAAGGCGTTTGGTGAGGGAGGCGCCGCGCTCCGCCGCCCCCCGGGCGTTCTCGATCAGGCGCTGCACCCGGGGCTGGTCGGCGACCTTCGGCCCCGCGAGTTCGAGGCTTCCGAGGATCGCGGTGAGCAGGTTGTTGAAGTCGTGGGCGATGCCGCCGGCGAGCGTGCCGAGGGCCTGCATCTTGTCCGATTGGCGCAGCCGCGCCTCCAGGCTCTTCTGCTCGGTGACGTCCCGCTCGATCACCGCGATATGCGAGACCGCGCCGCTGGCGTCGCGGATCGGCACGCGGGTGA
>JAKONI010000265.1 GCA_022702015.1 Beijerinckiaceae bacterium
GCAGACCCGGCGGCGGGCGACGACCGACTTCTTCGCGGCCCATTCCGTCACGGAACTGCGGACCTGGAGCGACTACGCCCTGGAGGAAGCCGGCCGTCTGACCCATCCCCTGCGCTACGACCCGGACGCCGACCACTACCGGCCCTGTACCTGGGAGGAGGCGTTCGCCGAGATCGGGCGCGAACTGAAGGCCCTCGATCCGAAATCGGTGGTGTACTACACCTCCGGCCGGGGCTCCCTCGAAGCCTCCTACATGTACGGGCTGCTTGCGCGGCTCTACGGCAACAACAACCTGCCCGATTCCTCGAACATGTGCCACGAGCCGACCTCGGTGGCGCTGCCGAAATCGATCGGATCCCCGGTGGGGACCGTCCTGCTCGAGGATTTCGAGCACACCGATCTCCTGTTCTTCTTCGGCCAGAATGTGGGGTCGAACTCCCCCCGGATGCTGCATCCGTTGCAGGAGGCGAGGCGCCGGGGGGCGGGGATCATCGTCTTCAATCCCCTGCGCGAGCGCGGGCTCGAGCGGTTCACAGATCCGCAATCCCCCGTCGAGATGCTCACCCGGTCCTCGACCAAGATCGCCACGCAGTACCATCAGGTAAAGCTCGGCGGCGACCTTGCCGCCATCACCGGCCTGTGCAAGGCGCTGATCGCCTCCGATCGGGATGCCCGCGCCACGGGCCGCCCACCCGTGCTCGACCATGCCTTCATCGCTGAACACACCCACGGCTTCGAGGCGTTCGTGGACTTCTGCGATAGCCAGGATTGGGCGCATATCGAACGGCGCTCGGGCCTGACCCGGCTGGCGCTCGAGGGGGCGGCCACCGTCTATGCCCGCTCGAAGGCGGTGATCGGCGTGTATGGGATGGGCCTGACCCAGCATCGCCGCGGCACCGAGTCGGTGCAGATGCTCGCCAACCTGCTTCTGCTGCGCGGCAACATCGGCAAGCGCGGCGCCGGCATCTGCCCCGTGCGCGGTCACTCCAACGTGCAGGGCCAGCGCACCGTCGGCATCACCGAGAAGCCGGAGCTTGCCCCGAACGACAAGCTGCGGGAACTCTACGGCTTCGAGCCGCCGCAGGAGAAGGGCCTGAACACCGTCGAGACCTGCGAGGGCATCCTCGACGGCAGTGTTCGCGCGTTCATCGGCCTCGGGGGCAACTTCCTGCGGGCGGTACCCGATACGGGCCGGATGGAGCCGGCCTGGAGTTCCCAGCGCCTCACGGTGCAGATCGCGACGAAGCTCAACCGCTCGCATCTCATCAACGGAGCCGTCGCCTACCTCCTGCCCTGCATCGGACGCTTCGAGATGGATCGGCAGGCCGGGGGCCCCCAGGCGGTCTCGATCGAGGATTCCACGGCCCGGTTCCACGGCTCCCGGGGCACTGCGGACCCGATCAGCCCCGATTTGCGCTCCGAACCCTGGATCATCGCCGGCATCGCCAAGGCGACGCTGCCCCCCAATCCCCGCATCGACTGGGACCGTTGGGTCGGCGATTATGCCGAGGTTCGCCGGGCCATCGAGGCCACCTATCCGACGGTGTTCCACGACCTCGAAGGGCGGATGTTCGATCCCGGCGGGCTGACCAAGCCGGTGCCGGCCAGAAACCGGAAGTGGGAAACCGAAAACGGAAAGGCGAACTTCGTCGTGCCGGGGGGGCTGGAGGCCGATCCGGACATTCCCGCACGGGAGGGCGATATCCTCGACCTGATGACCCTGCGGTCGAACGACCAGTTCAACACCACCATCTACGGCTACCACGACCGGTTCCGGGGCGTGACCGGCACCCGCGACATCCTGTTCATGAACACCGCCGACATCGCAAGGCTGGGCCTGCGCGACGGCGGGCAGGCCATGGTCGAAACCGTGGCGGATGATGGCGTGACGCGCCGCCTCGGCGGATTGCGGGTGACCGCCTACGATATCCCGCAGGGGAATTGCGCCGGGTACTACCCGGAGATGAACGTGCTGATTCCCCTCTGGCACCACGATGCCCAGGCCAAGACACCCGCCGCGAAATCCATCGCGGTCCGCATCGTCGCGGAGGGGCATGGGGGCTGACGCCAAGGCGTGGGCGCACTGGCGCAATGCCACGGGTTTCGGCATGGATGATCCATGAGCGACACCCTTCCGGCAGACATAACGACGGCCATCGAGCCCCGTCTAAACGACCTGCTGACCCAAGTGGGGCGCGGAGGTCCGGTTCAGGCTACGGGGCTCGACCTGTCGCGCCTCGATTGCGGCCCGGCAGCCCTGGATGCGTTCGGCCGCGAGGGTGAGGCGTCGGCGTGGCGGGATGGGGAGAGCGGCGGGCTCGCCCTCGCTCAAGCGAACCTCTCCCGCGCCCGGCTGGACGAGACCGACTTCGGGGGGGCGAACCTCCGGGGCGCGACCCTCGCCGGGGCCATCGGCCGCTCGGCGCGCTTTCCCGGGGCGATCCTGGAGGAGGCCGACCTACGGGACACCGACCTGTCCGGGGCGGATTTCACCGGCATCGTGGCGGGACAGGTCCGCCTGTCCGACGCGATGCTGGAGGATGCCCGCTTCGGTGGCGCTGCGATGCGCTTCGCCGACCTGTCCAAGGCACTCCTCGACGGGGCCGACTTCACCGATGCCGACCTCTGGGGAACGGACTTCACCGGGGCCGACGCGGACGACACGGTGTTCCGCAACGCGCGCCTCGACGAGGCCAACCTGACCGACACCAACCTGACCCAGGCGGATTTCGAGGGCGCGAGCCTGACAAAGGCAGTGCTGGCGGGATCGCGCCTCCGGGGGGCGAGCTTCACAGGCGCCAAGCTCGACGGTGCCGACTTCTCCGGTGCCGACCTGTCGGATACCAACCTCGTCCGCCTCAACCTCGCCACCTGCCACCTGCGCCACGCCCGTTTCTCCGGCGCGTGGCTGAATGGCACCCGGATGCATGTCGAGCAGCTCGGCGGGGCGGTCGGCGAGGAGGTGGATGGCGCCTTCTCGGCGGCTCAATCGAGTTACCTCGCCCTCGAGCAGAACTGGAAAAGCATCGGCGATCAGGACGCGGCGAGCTGGGCCTACAAGCGGGGACGGCGCATGGGGCGTCACCAGGCCGGCGCCCAGGCGAAGGCGGCCTGGGTCGCCCGGGACATCGCGGGCGTCACCCGACACGGCTACCGCTGGATCGCGGACCGCTTCGTCGAATGGCTGTGCGATTATGGGGAGAGCCTCTCGCGCATCACCCGCGCCTTCGCGCTGCTGATCGTCGTCTTCGCGGCACTCTTCGGGATGACGGGCGGCCTGTACATCGTCGAGGGGCCGGACGCCGGGCCGACCTACAATCCGATCGACTTGGTGAGCTACAGCGCGCTCAACATGATGACGGCCAACCCGCCGGAGATCGGCCTGAAACCCACGGGGCGAGTCACCAACCTCCTCGTCGGGATCGAGGGGGCCGTGGGCATCATCCTCATGGGGCTGTTCGGCTTCGTCCTGGGCAACCGTCTTCGCCGGTGAGGCCGAGGGCGATCCGCGAAAGCGTTTCCTAAAGTCCCCGGATCACCGGAAACGCCCTGACCTCCTGCTTCGCCGCATGTCTTGCGCCGAACCGCCGATGACCCCGGCGAAAGGAGGCTCAATCCTCGTGGCCCAGCCGGTCGATGACGAGGTTGAGGTCCCGCCGCAGGTTGCGAATATCGGGCTCGCTCATCTCCAGCTGGCACATCACCGTTTCCCGGACGGCCGCCGCCTCCGCGCGAAGCTCTCGGCCCTGGGGCGTCAGGGCGATCTCGACTTCACGCTCGTCGCTCTGCCGGCGGGTCCGGCGCAGCATCCCGGCGCCCTCCAGGCGCTTGAGCACGGGGGTGAGCGTCCCGGAATCCAGCCGAAGGCGACGGCCGATCTCGGACACCGTCACGCCGTCCTGCTCCCACAGGACCAGAAGCACGAGGTACTGGGGATAGGTCAGCCCCAGCCGCTCCAGCAACGGCCGGTAAGACTTCGTCATCCGGTGGGCCGCCGCGTACAAAGCGTAGCAGAGTTGGTTGTCGAGGAGCAGCGGATCGGCGGCCGACGCGCTTTCGATCGTCTCTGCGGAATCCGCCATTACAAATGCCCGTTCAGTACCTTCCGCCGGCTGACATCGATGCGTCGTCCCCACCCGGCCGCTCCGCCTTACCATACTATAAGGGCGCGCGTGTCCAGACTCGTGTGGACGCCGCGGCTGGAAGCCTTCGGCGGTCTTACCCGATAGGTCTTACTGCCGAAGTGTCGACAGACTGCTCAAGAATCCGGTCTCATCTTCTAGGGTGCGGAGATCGAGAATCACCGTGTCCTCATTGATTCGGCCGATGACGGGGACGGGCAGTTGCCGAAGCCGCTCGGCCAACTGACGGCAGCGCCCCCCGGCCCCGCGTTTCCCCTTCCCCACAGGCGTGAGGACGAAGGCCGCGCTCGGCAGGGTTTCCACGGGTAGGGCGCCGGACCCGATCTGGCTCACGCACTCGGCCACCGCCACCACGGCATGGCCGGAGAGGCGTTCGGCGACGGCCGGAGCGAGGCGTTCCGCCTGCGCCGCGATCACCGCGCGTTTCCGCGTCAGGAGGCGCAGCGTCGGCAATTCGTCCCGCAGCGTTTCCGGGTGGAGATAGAGCCGCAGCACCGCCTCCAGCGCCGCGTAGGTCATCTTGTCCACCCGCAGGGCCCGCTTAAGGGGGCTCTTGCGGATCCGGGCGAGCACATCCTTGCGCCCCGCGATGATGCCGCATTGGACGGCGCCGAGGAGCTTGTCGCCGCTGAAGGTCACGACATCGGCCCGGGAGAGGGCCTCGCTCACCGTCGGCTCCGGCGGCAGACCGTGCGCGGCGAGGTCGATCAGGCTGCCGCTGCCGAGATCTTCCGCCAGGGGAACGCCGCGTTCGCCGCAGAGGGCGTGCAGCGCCTTGGGGTCCGGCTGCGCGGTGAAACCCTCGATCGCGTAGTTGCTGGGGTGGACCTTCATCACCAAACCGGTGCGCGGACCGATAGCTTCGGCGAAATCGCGCAGATGGGTCCGGTTGGTGGTCCCGACCTCGACGAGACGGCATCCCGCCCGCACCATCACGTCAGGGACGCGAAAGGACCCGCCGATCTCCACGAGTTCGCCCCGGGACACCACGACCTCCCGCCGCATCGCCAGCGCGTTGAGCACGAGGAGCACCGCCGCCGCGTTGTTGTTCACGACGATGGCCGCCTCGGCGCCGGTGAGCTTGCGGATCAGCCCCTCGACATGATCGTCCCGCTCGCCCCGGGCCCCGGTCGCGAGGTCGAACTCCAGGTTCGTGGCCTGCACCATCACCGCTTCCACGGCCCTCGCCGCCGAGCGAGGCAGCAGGGCACGGCCGAGATTCGTGTGCAGCACCGTACCGGTCAGGTTGAAGACCGGTTTCAGGGACGGGCTGCGTTCCGCCTTCAACGCCGCCTCGCAGCGGGCGAGGATCGTTTCCCCATCGCCCGCCTCCACCTCGCCCGCGCGGATACGCGCCAGATCCGCCCGGATCGCGTCGGCCAGGGATGACCGGCCGAACGTTTCGATCAACGGTGCGGCGGTGGTGTTCGACAGCAGCCGGTCCACGGAGGGTATCCGGCGCGCGGCGGAGGCCGGCGGGGCTTTGTCGGGGGCGTGATCTTTTCGAATCTGCTTCATCGCAACCCGAAATAATGGCCCTGGCGACGGCGGGCCAGGGCACCGCGCGACAACGCCCCCTTTCCCTTGTCGGAATTCCGGCCAGATCGGTTGGGACACACAGACAACCCACGGATGCCGGAGAACAAACTTTGAAGAATGCCCCTGCCCTGCTCGCCCTGGCCGTTGCCGGCGCGACCCTCGGGACCGCCCGCGCGGAGACGGTGACCAAGGAGCGTTTCGGCTGTCATGCCGTGGAGGTCACGGAGCGCCTGTTCCAGCTCGTACAGGCGGGGGACGAGGGCGGCTTCGGTCAATTGCTGCGGGCAAGCCTCAAGTCGGGGGAATGCCGATCCTGGACGAAGGGAACCGAGGTCGCCGTCGATGGGCGCACGGTGGGCTACGCCTGTTTGAAGCCCACCGGCTCCGACGACAAATGCTTCTGGACGCCCAACAGCGCCATCACCCCGGAAAACTAGCCCCGGAGGGCTCGGCGGACGGGCTTTATTCCGATCGTTCGCAAGGGCGAAGTTCGCGCTTGCCAAGCCGGAAACAAGCCACTAGAAGCCCGTCAGTCCCGGCGCGCAACCATCGCCGCCGCGGCTCAGGCGCCCGTAGCTCAGCTGGATAGAGCACCAGACTACGAATCTGGGGGTCAGAGGTTCGAATCCTTTCGGGCGCGCCAC
>JAKONI010000280.1 GCA_022702015.1 Beijerinckiaceae bacterium
ATAGGCGTAGCCCGGGGCTTCGCCCGGGAAGCCGCCGCCCGTCGCCGGATGGGTGTAGAGTTCGGTGAGCCCGTCCGGCAGGTGCCTGAGAAGGCCCGCGACCCGGGCCGGCGTCATCGCGCCGGACCAGGCGAGGCCGAGGGTGCGGTCGGGGATCAGCAGGCCCGCCTGCCGGGCTCGCACCGCCAGCAGGGCGGCCCAGGGCGCACTGTCGAGGGCGGCCTTCGGATCGGCGCCCGGCTCCGCCGCCCGCAGGACCGAGCGCGTCTCGCGCGGCACGCGCAGCGCCCGCATGCCATGGCGCTTTCCGGCGGCGAGGACGAGGCCGGCGATGAGCGGATGCACATGGAAATGCTTGTGGGCGTTGACGTGGTCGAGCGGCAATCCGGTCGCCCGGTAAGCCTGGAACTGCGCTTCGATCTCGGCGGCGAGCTGCCGGCGCGCCGAAGCCTTGAGGGCGAGGTCGAGCCCGAGGCGGCCCATGTCGCTGCGGATCAGGCCGTCCGCTCCGACGAGATCGCTCAACGCCGAAGGCGGCAGCGTCGGCCAGGCCTCCACCATGACCAGGTGCAGGCCGACCCGCAGGGACGGTAGGCGCCGCGCCCGCGCCACCGCGTCGGCGGCCGCGGGCGCGGACACCATCAGGCTCGCGGCGGTGAGGATGCCGTCGCGATGGGCCTGCTCGACCGCTTCGTTGACCTCGAGGCTGAGGCCGAAATCATCGGCCGTCACGACCAACCGCTTCACGGGACGACTCCGGGTGGCGGGAGGCCGCTGCCTCGCGCGAGGGGATAGAAGACCGGCCCCGGCACACGGGGGCCCACGACGCGAAACGGCCGGGCTCTTCAGCCCGGCCGCCTCCGATCGATTCTCGTGCGCGGCTTTACGCGGCGGCGCTGGTCTGGCGCTCCTTGAGGAAGCGGTAGAACTCCACGCCCTCGCGCAGGCGGCGCTTCATCATGTCGGGCGAGCGCACCATCTCGGAGACGATGGAGGCGATCTTCGGGGCCCGGAAGTAGAACTTCTTGTAGAACTCCTCGACCGCCGCGAAGATCTCGGTGTGCGACAGGTGGGGATAGTGCAGCGGCGCGATCTGCACGCCGTTCTCGTCCACCAGCTCGGCGTTCTCCACGTCGAGCCAGCCGTTCTCGACGGCCTGCTTGTAGAGGAAGGTGCCGGGATAGGGTGCCGCGAGCGAGACCTGGATCGTGTGCGGGTTGATGCGCTTGGCGAAGGCGATCGTCTCCTGGATCGTCTCCTTGGTCTCGCCGGGCAGGCCGACGATGAAGGTGCCGTGGATGGCGATGCCGAGCTCGTGGCAATCCTTGGTGAACTTCTCGGCCACCTCGACGCGCATGCCCTTCTTGATGTTGTTCAGGATCTTCTGGTTGCCCGACTCGTAGCCGACGAGCAGCAGGCGCAGGCCGTTCTCCTTGAGGACCTTCAGGGTCTCGCGGGGCACGTTCGCCTTGGCGTTGCAGGACCAGGTGACGCCGAGCTTGCCGAGTTCGCGGGCGATCTCCTCGGCACGCGGCAGGTTGTCCGTGAAGGTGTCGTCGTCGAAGAAGAACTCCTTCGTCTGGGGGAACTCCTTCAGGCAGTACTTGATCTCCTCGATCACGTGCGCGACCGAGCGGGTGCGGTAGGTGTGCCCGCCCACCGTCTGCGGCCAGAGGCAGAAGGTGCAGCGCGACTTGCAGCCACGGCCCGAATAGAACGAGATGTAGGGGTGCTTGAGGTACCCGATGAAGTACTTCTCCATCTCGAGGTCGCGCTTGTAGACCGAGGTGACGAACGGCAGCTGGTCCATGTCCGTCATGATCTCGCGGTCCTCGTTATGGACCACGACGCCGTTGGCATCCCGGTAGGACAGACCCTTGATCTCGGACATCGGCGTGCCGTCGGCGACTTCCTTGACCGTGAAGTCGAACTCGTTGCGGGCGCAGAAATCGATGCAGGGGGCCTGCGCCATGGCGCCGGCGGCATCCACCGCCACCTTCGCACCGATGAGGCCCGCGATGAGCTTCGGGTTGGCGGCCTTCAGGGCCTCGACGGTCTTCACGTCCGACTTGAACGACGGCACCGAGGTGTGGAGCACCACGAGGTCGAAATCGTTGGCCTGGGCCACGATCTCGGCGAGCTTGATGTTGTGCGGGGGCGCGTCGATCAGCTTCGAGTTCGGCACCAGGGCGGCCGGCTGGGCCAGCCAGGTCGGGTACCAGAACGACTTGATCTCGCGCTTGGCCTGGTAGCGGGAGCCCGCGCCGCCGTCGAACCCGTCGAAGGTGGGGGCCTGGAGGAAAAGCGTGCGCATGGGGTTCAAGGCCTCAGAGCAAAGCCGGAAGACGGAAATAGCGGATCAGGCGGTCGGTGCCCCGGCATCGCGGCCGAGGTCCGCGTCGGGGATCAACGTACCGTCCGCAACCACGTGATAATCGTGACCTTTCCATGTCACCGACCCCGATAGGAAGGCACAGGAGAAGTTCAAGAAGGAGAGGATGTCGCGAATCGGCAACAGCCAGAGGGTGTGGGCGGGCAGGCGGAACGCCTTCTCGACCTGTCGGCAGAGCAGGGCCCGGCAGGCCAGCGTCAGGGCGGCCACGGCCAGCGCGCCGGTGCCGGCCCCGGGGAGCAGGGCGCCGATCAGGGCGAGGGGGAAGGCGTGGGTGACCACCGAGCCCGCATAGCCGGCGGGGTCGACGGTACGGATGGTCCGGTTCCAGCGCAGTTCGTGGCGCCAGAGGCCCGGGAGTTCGGTGTCGACGCAGGTGTGGCCGATGGTGAAGCTCGGGATCACCACCCGGCCGCCGAGGTCGCGCAGGGCCGCGCCCACGGCGTAGTCGTCGGCCAGATCGTTGCGGAAGCGGCGGAAGCCCCCGGCCTTCTCCAGGTTGGCCCGGGTGAAGGCCACCGTCGAGCCGAAGCACGGCTTGGCGAGCCCCAGGCTCACCCCCATCACGACGTTCGGCAGGAACTGCACGTCGATCGCCAGGGCGGAAAGCTGCCCCATGGCGCCGGGGAAGGCCGGCACCCCATGGTAGAGGCAGGTGACGCCGGTGACGCCCGGCTGCGCCAACTCGGCGACGATCCGCTCGATGTAGTCGGGCGCCACCACCATGTCGCTGTCGGCCAGCACGATCACCGGGTGGGCGATCAGCTCGGACATGTTGATGAGGTTCGAGACCTTGCGGTTCGAGCCGTGCTGCCGGGCATCGACCACGAGGTCGATCCGAGCCTGGGGATAGGCCGCCTGGAGCGCCCGGACCACGCCGATGGCCGGGTCGGCGGCGTTCTGGACCCCGAAGATCACCTGCACCGGGGCGGCATAGGCCTGCCGCAGCACCGTCTCCAGGTTCTCGTAGAGGTTCGGCTCCATGCCGCAGAGGGGCTTGAGCACCGTCACCGCCGGCCGCTCCGCCCCCGCCGCCAGGACGGGCACCGGGCGCCGGCCGTAGCGGGCCACGAAGACCGCCGCCGTCAGCCCGTAGAGGCAGCCCGCGCCGGCGATCACGAGGCAGAGGGGCGAGAGCCAGAGCAGCGCCGGCGACGCCAGGGAATTCCAATCCATCGTCGGGTCCGTGAGATGTCCGGCCGCCGACCGCGGCGTTGCGGGAGCCGGCTTACGGGGCCGGCTTGACGGCCAGCATGCCGTCGGCGCGCTCGTTCAGGAACTTGACGACGGCATCCGCGCCGCCGCCCGCCAGGGGCTTGGCCAGGATGGTGCGCTGGGAGGCGAGTTCGCTCACGTCCCCGTTCAGCAGCACGTCCTGCACCTTGTCCTGCGCGTTGACCACGAAGTCGACCTCGGAATCGTCGCCGTCGGCGGCGGTCACCTTGGTCGTCACCACCCGCTGCGCCCCCCGGGTCTCGACCTTGGGCATCACCTCGAACTTGCCCCCCGCCGCCCGGCCGAGCCGGTTGGCGTAGGTCACGGTGAGGTTGCGCTTGAAGGCTTCCGTTACCGCCGCCTGCTGGGCCGGGGTGAAGCCCGCCCATTTCGCGCCCACGGCGATGCGGGCCATGGCGGGAAAATCGAAGGCCTTGTCGAGGGCCGGCGTCAGGGCCGCCACCCGGGCGGGGAGGGGCCCGGCGCCATCCTTCACCGCGGCGGCGAAGGTCCCGTAGAGGTCCCCCACCGTCGCGATGGCCGCCTCGTCCCCCGCCAAAGCGGGGACGACGAGGAGGGGGGCCACCAGGGCGGCCGCGATGACGCGGCGGATCAGGCGCACTTCTTCAACTCCTTTTCGTCCAGCCGGGCGACCATGCGCGGCGGAGCGTAGCTGTAGAACGGGCCGAGGGTGGCCGGCGGCGGGCGCTTGCCGACGGTGGGTTCCCCCGCAGGCTCCGCCTCCACCTCGTCCTGCTCCTCGCCCGAGGCGCGCAGGCGGGACTCGATCCGGTGCCAGAGCAGCAGGCTCGGCAACCCGACGCCGAGGTCGGCGAAGCGCTTGACGAGGGAGAGGGCCAGGGCCGCCTCGGCGGGAATGTTGAACAGGCCGCACAGGGCGATCAGGCCGCCCTCCTGGGCGCCCAGGGCGCCGGGCACGGCGAAGGCCGCGCCGCGCACGGCCTGGGCCAGGCTCTCGATCACCAGGGCCTGCATGAAGTCCACCGGGTAGCCCATGAAGTGCAGGCACAGGTACACTTCGAGGGTGCCGACGATCCAGCCGCCGAAATGGATGGCGATGGCGGCGGAAACCCGGGCCGGAGCCCCGTAGAGGCGGCGGAGGCTGTCGTAGAGCTGGTCGATGGCGCCCAGCGCCCGCCACTCGCGCCCGGAGGCGAAGCGGCTGAGGAGCGCCTGGATCACCCGGTGCCCGGCCCGCCGCTGGATCAGGTAGAAGGCGGCGAGCGCCGGCACGGCGAGGGCCACGCCCCCGGCCACGGTACGCGCCACCGGGCCGTCGCCGTTGATCCAGACCAGCAGGCCGAGGCCGAGGATCGTGAACAGCAGTTGCGTCACCGCCTGGGTCATCAGGTCGACGAACATGCTGGCCCCCGCCAGGGCCCCCGGCACGTCACGCTTGGCGAGCAGCCGGGCGCCGACGAAGTCGCCGCCCACGGTGGCCACCGGCAGCAGGGTGTTGATGCCCTCCCGCACGAAGCGCAGCGAGATGCAGTCCCGCAGCCGCGGCCGGGGCCCGGCGGGGAACACGGCGTACCAGCCGAACCCCGCCCAGGCGACGGCGACGAACCGCGCGATCACGACCAGGAGGGCGCCCCAACCGGCGCTGATCACGGCGGCCGACACGTCCTCCAGGCCGGAGGACGCGAACAGGCCCACGACCGTGCAGAGACCGGCAATCAAGGCCAGTGTCGTGAGACGCTTCATCTTCGTCTTTCAAGCTCGCAAATGGCTTGATGCGGGAAATCGGTCACGGTCGCGGCGGAAATAGGTCCAAGCGGCCATGACAAGCTATCTCGTCACGTTGCAGCACGGATGGACGCTGTCTATCACCCGTTTGCTACACCGAGGGGCAAAGCGGCGAGGGCGCGGGGCGCTCCGATCAACAGACCGCTGAACGTCGCAGAAGGACAACACGTCATGGACCGCGAATCACCGATCACGGCCTCCGAGGCCGTGGACGACACGCTGCGCGCCGAAGGATTCGCGGGACGCCGCGAGCCCGCCACCCCGGCCCCCCGCTCGCCGGTCATGGCCTGGAACGAGTGGGACCCGCTGGAGGAGGTGATCGTCGGCTCGCTGGACGGCGCGACGATCCCGACCCACCACCTCACCGTCATCTTCAACCTCCCCCGGGCGGCCCAGCCGTTCTACCGCCTCGCCTCGGGTTGGAAGTATCCGAAGTTCATGAAGAAGCTCGCCCAGGCCGAGCTCGACAACTTCATCACCATCCTCGCCGGCGAGGGCGTGAACGTCCGCCGGCCGGACACCACGGACTTCTCCCGCAAGTTCAAGGCGCCGCGCTGGTCGTCCCGGGGCTTCTGCGTCGCCTGCCCCCGCGACCCGTACCTCGTGATCGGCGACGAGATCATCGAGAGCCCGATGTGCTGGCGCTCGCGCTACTTCGAGGGCGACGCCTACCGGTCGCTGTTCAAGGAGTATTTCCGC
>JAKONI010000358.1 GCA_022702015.1 Beijerinckiaceae bacterium
ACCTTGGTGGAGCTGAGGGGAATCGAACCCCTGACCTCCGCAGTGCGATTGCGGCGCTCTCCCATCTGAGCTACAGCCCCGTCGAGGCGCCGGCCTTGTAGGCGCGGCAGCCTCGACCTGTCAATTCCCGTCTCGCATGTCTGTCTCGTTCTTGACGAGATCGGCGCGCGGACGTGCCCTCCCGGACATCGCGCAGACCGCATGAACGCCCTGATCTGGCTCTTCGATACCGTCGTCCAGCTCTTCATCTACGTGCTCATCGCGAGCGCCGTGCTGAGCTGGCTCGTGGCCTTCAACGTCGTGAACGTCCGCAACCCCATCGTCGCGCAGATCGGGGAAACCCTCTACCGGATCACCGAGCCCGCCCTGCGGCCGATCCGCAACCTGCTGCCGAACCTCGGCGGGGTCGACATCGCGCCGATCATCCTCATCCTGCTGCTGCTGTTCGTCAGCCGCCTGCTGCATGAGTTCGCCGTGCCGGCGACCTACGTCTACACCCGGTAGGGAGCAGCCCCGTGAAGACCAATCCCGGCCGATTCTTCGAGGATTTCCGCCTCGGCGAGACCATCCGCCACGCCACGCCGCGCACCGTCACGACCGGCGACGTGGCCCTCTACACCGCCCTCTACGGCCCGCGCTTCGCCGTGCAGTCCTCGGACGCCTTCGCCCGGGGGCTGGGCTACCCGAGGAGCCCGCTCGACGACCTGCTCGTCTTCCACGTCGTGTTCGGCAAGACCGTCCCCGACATCTCCCTCAACGCGCTGGCCAATCTCGGCTACGCCGAGGGTGGGTTCCGCCGGCCGGTCTATCCCGGCGAGACGCTCTCCACGGTCTCCGAGGTGATCGGCCTCAAGGAAAGCTCCAACCGGCAGACCGGCGTCGTCTACGTCCGCTCGACCGGCTCGGACGAGCACGGGGAGACCGTGCTGAGCTATTGCCGCTGGGTTCTTGTGCGCAAGCGCGACCCCGAAGCGGCGATCACCGGGGAGCACGTGCCGAGCCTCGCCAAGGCCGTCGATCCGAAGGACCTCGCGGGCGCCCTGCCCCCCCTCCAGGCCGGCGCCTACGACGACGCCCTGGCCGGCTCCCCCCACCGGTTCGGCGATTATGCGGTGGGTGAAAGGATCGACCACGTCGACGGCATGACCGTCGAGGAGGCCGAGCATCAGATCGCCACCCGGCTGTTCCAGAACACCGCCAAGGTCCACTTCGACGGGCTGGCCGCCAAGGACACCCGGTTCGGCCGCCGGCTGATCTATGGCGGGCACGTGATCTCGCTCGCCCGGGCACTCAGCTATAACGGCCTCGCCAACGCCTTCGCCCTCGCGGGCATCAATGCCGGCCGCCATGTCGGGCCGCTGTTCGCCGGGGATACGGTCTATGCCTGGAGCGAGGTGATCGAGACCGCCGATGTCGGCCGCCCCGATGTCGGCCTGCTCCGCCTGCGCACCGTGGCCACCAAGAACCAGCCCTGCGCCGACTTCCCCGACAAGCACAACGACGGCTACGACCCCGCCGTGATCCTGGACCTCGACTACTGGGCCTTCGTGCCGAAATAGGGCGGGACCCGCGCCCCGTGGGAATCCAGGGGCGCTGCCCCTGGACCCGCCCGAAGGGCATGATGCCCTTCGGAAATCCCCCTCAATCCCGCACGACCACCTTCGTGCCGACCTTCACCCGGTCGTACAGATCGACCACATCCTTGTTGGTCATGCGGATGCAGCCAGAGGAGACGGCGGCGCCCATCGTCTCCGGCTCGTTCGAGCCATGGATGCGGTAGAGCGACGAGCCGAGATACATCGCCCGGGCGCCGAGGGGGTTGTCCTGGCCGCCGGCCATGTAGCGAGGCAGGTCGGGCCGGCGGGCGAGCATCTGCGACGGGGGCCGCCACGCCGGCCACTCCTTCTTCATGCTCACCGTCTTCACCCCCGACCAGGAGAAGCCCTCCCGGCCGACGCCGACGCCGTAGCGCACCGCCTCGCCGCCGCCGAGCACGTAGTAGAGCCGGCGCTGCTTGGTCGAGACCACCACCGTGCCGGGCTTCTCCCGGCCGGACCACGCCACCGTCTCCCGGGGGATCGCCTGCGTGCGGAACCCGTTGATGAAGTCGGCGATCGGCCCCCGGTCGAAGAGATCGGCCCTGGCTTGGGTGGCCCCCAGGGGCACGGCCCCCATGATCAATCCGGCGATCGCCAGCGTCGCGATGCGTCCCGACATGCAGTCTTCCTTGCGTCCATCGATGGGCTTCGAGGGCCCTCGGCCAAAACGGGCATTCCGTTCGGGGCAGGGATGAGGCAAGGCCGGGCGGGGCCTGCGCGTTTGCGGAGGGGTGTGCGATTCCCGCCACAACCCTGCGGCGACTGTCGCGATTGCATCCGGGCGCCGCCGCGCTTATCACAGCGCCGTGATCCGCAATTCCGCCTCACCGGCCCGCCTCGGCGCGGGACTGCCGGCCCCTGGTTTCGGCCCGTGGCTCGTGGCCTTCGCCCTCGGGCTCGCCGCGTTGGCCGTCCTCGCCTTCGCCACGGCCCCGGCGGGAAGCCCGGCGGGGGATTCGTCGGTCAGGCCGATGCTGACGGTCATGTCCCCCGGGTCGCCGGCCAAGGCGTCGGCGAAAGCCCCGGTGATGCTCAAGCTCGAGCGCGACGTCACCGCCATTGCGGCCGATCTGGAACTCCTGGCCGATCCGGCCATGCCGGGTCCCACCGTCGCCGTGGCCCTCCCCCGGATGTTCGCCGCCGCGGCCTTCCGCGAGGCGGGCGCCTGCGCGCCGCCATCGGCCCCGGGCGGCTCGCCCCTGCGTCCCCCGAGAACGGCCTGAGCGGCGCAAGGTGACGGGGAGCCGCGACCGAACCCGGTTTCGCCCCCCCTCGCCGACGCGCCCGTCCGCCGTTCCACCCTCCCCCGGTCCGCCCGTCAGACGCCGTCCGCAGACGCGAGACGCCAGTCAGGAGCGTCGCTACCCGTGATTCCCCCGTTCGCCCTCCGCCCCGTCCCCCGCGCCGCCGCGTTCCTCGCGGCGGCCGCCCTCGGCCTCGCGCTCTCCGCGTGCAACCCGCGCGAGGCGGCGGCGCCGACGCCCCCCGTGCCGGAGGTCGGGTATGTCAGCGTGCATCCGCAGGCGATCCCCTACCTGCGCGACCTGCCGGGCCGCGTCGCGCCCATGCGCATCGCCGAGGTCCGCGCCCGGGTCTCCGGCCTCGTGATCAGGCGGCTGTTCGAGCAGGGCAGTCAGGTCAAGGAAGGCGACATCCTCTACAAGATCGACCCCGCCCCCTACGAGGTCGAGCTGGCCAGCGCCGAGGCCGCCCTGGCCCGGCAGGAGGCCGCCCTGGTGCTCGCCAGGCAGCAGGCGGACCGGCTGGAGCAGCTCCTCGCCCGGGCCACGGCGAGCCAGGCGCAGTACGATGCCGCCTTCGCGGGGAAGAAGCAGGCCGAGGCGGAGGTCGCCGGGGCCAAGGCCACCCGCGACCGGGCGCAGCTCAACCTGTCCTGGACCGACGTGCGGGCGCCGATCACCGGGCGGATCGGCCGGGCGCTCCTCACCGAGGGGACGCTGATCGAGCCGGGCCAGACCGGCGCCCTGGCCACGATCCAGCAACTCGACCCGATCTACGTGGACATCACCCAGTCGGTGGGCGAACTGAACCGCCTGCGGCGGGACCTCGCCAGCGGCGAGCTGGCGCGGCTGGAGGAGAACTCGGCCAACGTCCACCTCATCATGGACGACAACAGCCTCTTTCCCCTCGCCGGCCGCCTGCTGTTCTCGGACGTCACCGCCGACCCGAGCACGGGGCAGGTGACGCTGCGCGTGCAGTTCCCCAACCCGCACGACGAGCTGTTTCCCGGCATGTATGTCCGCGCCCGGATCAAGCAGGGCATCGATTCGGATGCCATCGCCGTGCCGCAGCAGGCGATCCAGCGCACGGAGGACGGCCGTGCCGAGGTGTGGGTGATCCGCGACGACAAGACCGTGATGCGCCAGCCCGTCGAGGTCGGCCCGGTGGTCGGCAACGACTGGCTGATCCGCTCGGGCCTCGAGCCCGGGGTGAAGGTGCTGGTGGACGGCTTCCAGAAGGTCACCGTCGGCATGACGGTCAAGCCCGTCGATCAGACGCCGCCGCACGCGCAGACCGGGGCCGAGGGTCCCAAGGTCGACGCCGACGAGGCCGCCGAGAAGGTCGACGCCCAGCAGCGGGCGCAGGCCGCCGCGCAGCGCCGCTGAGGAGCATCGCCCATGGCCCGCTTCTTCATCGACCGGCCGGTCTTCGCCTGGGTCGTCGCGCTGTTCATCCTGCTCGGCGGGGCGCTGGCGATCCCGAACCTGCCGGTGGCGCAGTACCCGGTGATCGCGCCCCCCTCCATCGCCCTCTCGACCGCCTTCCCCGGCGCCTCGGTGGAGAGCCTCTATACCGGCACGACCCGGCTCATCGAGGATGAGCTGAACGGGGCGGCCAACATCATGAGCTTCGAGTCGACCACCGATTCGTTCGGCTCGGTGAACATCACCGCCACCTTCCGGCCGGGCACCGACCCGTCGCTGGCCTCCGTCGAGGTGCAGAACAGGCTCAAGCGCGTGGAGGCCCGCCTGCCCGCCGAGGTGCGCCAGAACGGCATCCTCGTGGAGGAGGCCTCCGCCGCCACCCTCAACATCATCACCCTCGTCTCCACCGACGGCGGCATGGACGAGGTGGGGCTGGGCGACTTCCTGATCCGCAACGTCATCAACGAGATCCGCCGTATCCCCGGTGTCGGCCGCGCGACGCTCTACTCCACGGAGCGCAGCCTGCGGGTCTGGGTCGATCCCGACAAGCTGCGGGGCCTGTCGCTCACCCCCGGCGACGTCAGCGACGCCATCCGCAACCAGAACATCCAGATCGCCTCCGGCGCGGTGGGCGCGCAGCCGAGCCCGTCGAGCAACGCGCTCACCGCCCCCATCGTCGTGAAGGGCCAGCTCTCCACGGTGGAGGATTTCGGCGCCATCGTCCTGCGGGCGAATTCGGACGGGTCGAACGTGCGCCTGCGGGATGTCGCCCGGATCGAACTCGGCGGCGACGCCTACCAGTTCTCGACCCGCCTCAACGGCGGCCAGGCCGCCGGCATCTCGGTGACGCTCGCCCCCGACGGCAACGCGCTGGAGACCGCCAAGGCGATCCGGGCCAAGATGGTGGAGCTGTCGCAGTTCTTCCCGCCGGGGCTGAAGTGGGACATCCCCTACGACATCACCCCCGCCGTGAAGGCCTCCATCGAGAAGGTGCTGCACACCCTCGTGGAGGCGGTGGTGCTGGTGTTCCTCGTGATGTTCCTGTTCCTGCAGAACATCCGCTACACCCTGATCCCGACCATCGTCGTGCCCATCGCCCTCATGGGGACGGTGACGGTGATGTGGCTCTCGGGCTTCTCCGTGAACGTGCTCACCATGTTCGGCATGGTGCTGGCCATCGGCATCCTCGTGGACGACGCCATCGTCGTGGTCGAGAACGTCGAGCGCATCATGAACGAGGAGGGGCTGCCCCCGAAGGAGGCCACCAAGAAGGCCATGGACCAGATCACCGGGGCGATCATCGGCATCACCCTGGTGCTGATGGCGGTGTTCGTGCCGATGGCGTTCTTCCCCGGCTCGGTGGGCATCATCTACCGG
>JAKONI010000362.1 GCA_022702015.1 Beijerinckiaceae bacterium
GGAGCGCGCCGCCAAGATGGGCGACGCCGCCGGCAATGGCTCGCTGACCGCCCTCCCGGTCATCGAGACCCAGGCCAACGACGTGTCGGCCTACATCCCGACCAACGTGATCTCGATCACCGACGGCCAGATCTTCCTTGAGACCGACCTGTTCTACCAGGGCATCCGTCCGGCGGTGAATGTCGGCCTCTCGGTGTCGCGGGTGGGCTCCTCGGCTCAGACCAAGGCGATGAAGAAGGTCGCGGGCAAGATCAAGGGCGAGCTGGCGCAGTACCGCGAGATGGCGGCTTTCGCGCAGTTCGGCTCCGACCTCGACGCCTCGACCCAGCAGCTGCTGAACCGTGGCTCGCGCCTGACCGAACTCCTGAAGCAGCCGCAGTTCTCTCCGCTGAAGATGGAAGAGCAGGTCGCGGTGATCTACGCCGGCGTGAACGGCTACCTCGATAAGCTGCCGCTCGCGAAGGTTCGCCCCTTCGAGGACCAGCTCCTGAGCACCCTGCGCACCAAGCACAAGGACCTGCTCGACTCCATCGCCGCCTCGAAGGACCTGTCGGACGAGAACGCCGGCAAGCTCAAGGGTGTGGTCGAGAGCGTGGCCAAGTCGGTCGCCTAAGGCTTCCCTGGAACACGCCCCTCCCCCGCATGGGGAGGGGCAGGGGTGAGGGCGGTTTCGAGGGGGCGCTGCGGTGCCCCCTGAACCGCCCTCACCTCCACCTCCTTCCCGCACGGGGGAGGAGCGGCGCCCCTGAACGGACCTGGACCGCACCCGATGGCGAGTTTGAAGGACCTGCGGAACCGCATCACCTCGGTGAAGGCGACGCAGAAGATCACCAAGGCCATGCAGATGGTCGCCGCCGCCAAGCTGCGCCGCGCGCAGATGGCCGCCGAGGCCGGCCGGCCCTTCGCCGAGAAGATGGCGGCCGTGCTGGGCAATCTGGCCGGCAATCTCGTGGCGGGCGCCGGCGCCCCGCGCCTGCTCACCGGCACCGGCTCGGAGCAGACCCACCTGCTCGTCATCTGCACCGGTGACCGTGGTCTGTGCGGCGCGTTCAATTCATCCATCGTGCGGCTGGCGCTGCGCGAGCATGTCCAGAAGCTCCAGGCCGGGGGCAAGACGGTCAAGATCATGACCGTGGGCAAGAAGGGTTACGACCTTCTGCGCCGGCAGTATCGCGACCAGATCATCGACAGCATGGATATCCGCGGCAACAAGCCGGTGGATTATGCCTTCGCCTCGGAGATCGCCGAAAAGATCGTCGCGCGCTACGATGCCGGCGAGTTCGATGTGGCGACGCTGTTCTTCTCGGAATTCCGCTCGGTGATCTCGCAGGTCCCGACGGCCCAGCGCCTCATCCCCGCCGAGCTTCCGGTGGCCTCCAGCCAGGAAACGGCCAAGGCCGGGGGAACCGCCGCCCTCGAATTCGAGCCTTCGGAGGAAGCGATCCTCCAGACCCTGCTGCCGCAGAACCTCGCGGTGCAGGTGTACCGGGCGCTCCTTGAGAACGCCGCCTCCGAGCAGGGCGCGCGCATGAGCGCGATGGATTCGGCCACCCGCAACGCGGGCGAGATGATCAAGAAGCAGACGCTGGTGTACAACCGGACGCGTCAGGCCATGATCACCAAGGAACTCATCGAAATCATCTCCGGCGCGGAAGCCCTCTAAGGGCCCCCGCATCGTCCGCAGGAATTGAAGGGTCAGCAGACAATGGCGAACACCGCACTCCCCGGCGCCGGCTCCAACAAGACCGGTAAGATCACCCAGGTCATCGGCCCCGTGGTCGACGTGCAGTTCGAGGGCCACCTGCCCGAGATCCTGAACGCCCTGGAGACCAAGAATAACGGCGCCCGCCTCGTCCTCGAGGTGGCGCAGCAGCTCGGTGAGAACACCGTCCGCTGCGTCGCCATGGACACGTCCGAGGGCCTGACCCGCGGCCAGGAGTGCACCGATACCGGCGCGCCGATCAGGGTTCCGGTGGGCATGAACACGCTGGGCCGCATCATGAACGTCATCGGCGAGCCGATCGACGAGCTCGGCCCGGTCGTGACCGACACCTACCGCGCCATCCACCAGCCGGCCCCCTCCTACGCCGAGCAGTCCACCGAGGCGCAGATCCTCGTCACCGGCATCAAGGTGGTGGACCTGCTGGCTCCCTACGCCAAGGGCGGCAAGATCGGCCTGTTCGGCGGCGCCGGCGTCGGCAAGACCGTGCTGATCATGGAGCTGATCAACAACATCGCGAAGGTGCACTCGGGCTACTCGGTCTTCGCCGGCGTCGGCGAGCGCACCCGCGAAGGCAACGATCTCTATCACGAGATGATCGAGTCCAATGTGAACAAGAACCCGAAGGAGAACGGTGGTTCGGCCGAGGGTTCGAAGTGCGCGCTGGTCTACGGCCAGATGAACGAGTCCCCCGGTGCCCGCTCCCGCGTGGCGCTGACCGGCCTGACCATCGCGGAGCAGTTCCGCGACGAGGGCCAGGACGTGCTGTTCTTCGTGGACAACATCTTCCGCTTCACCCAGGCGGGCTCCGAGGTGTCGGCGCTCCTCGGCCGTATCCCCTCGGCGGTGGGCTACCAGCCGACGCTGGCCACCGACATGGGCGCCCTCCAGGAGCGCATCACCACCACCAACAAGGGCTCGATCACCTCGGTGCAGGCCGTCTACGTGCCGGCCGACGATCTAACCGATCCGGCTCCGGCCGCCTCGTTCGCCCACCTCGACGCCACGACCGTGCTGTCCCGCTCGATCGCCGAGAAAGGCATCTACCCGGCGGTGGACCCGCTGGACTCCACCTCGCGCATGCTGTCGCCAACCATCCTCGGCGAGGAGCACTACGATGTGGCCCGCCGCGTCCAGCAGACCTTGCAGCGCTACAAGGCCCTGCAGGACATCATCGCGATCCTGGGCATGGACGAGCTCTCCGAAGAGGATAAGCTCA
>JAKONI010000381.1 GCA_022702015.1 Beijerinckiaceae bacterium
CCGGACGGTTCGACTGGAGAAGGTGTATGGCTAAAGAAGAGTTGATGCAGTTCGACGGTCTCGTGATCGAGATCCTGCCCGATGCGCGCTACCGCGTCCAGCTCGACCAGGGCCACGAGATCGTGGCTTACACGGCGGGCAAGATGAAGAAGAACCGCATCAAGACCTTGGCGGGCGACCGGGTGACGGTCGAGATGTCGCCCTACGATCTCGAGAAGGGCCGCCTCGTGTTCCGCCATAAGGACGAGCGCGCCTCGGGTCCCCGTCCGCCCGTTCGCGGTGGTCAGTTTCGCCGCCGTTGAGGTGGCCAAGCCCGGCGGCGTCGCGACAGCGTACCCCCTCCTGACGTTGACGGCCCTGCTCTGGGCGGGGAATGCCGTCACGAGTCGGTGGGCGCCGGGGCACGTCTCCCCGCAGGTCATCACCACTTTGCGCTGGATGATCGCCTGCGTGGTACTGTTGCCGCTGGCGGGCTCCAGGGTCCGGGCGGAATGGCCGGTGATCCGCCGCCACTGGTTGCGCATCCTGCTGATGGGCGGCCTCGGCTACACGGCCTTCAATTGCCTGTTCTATGCGGCAGGCACCTATACCGGCGCGGTGAACCTCGCCCTGTTCCAGGGCTCGATCCCGGTTCTGGTGATCCTGATCAACCGCCTCGCTTTCGGCGTCCCCGTCACGGTGGGGCAGGGGTTGGGGGTCTGCCTCACCCTGGCCGGCGCCGCCCTGGCGGCGAGCCACGGCAACTTGGCCAGCCTTGCGCATCTGGATTTCAACCGGGGCGACGTGCTCGTCTTCGGCGCCTGCCTGCTCTACGCCGGCTATACCGTTGTACTGCCCAATCGACCCCGGATGTCGGCGCTGGCCTTCTTCGCGGCCATGGCGGGCGCGGCCTTCGTCACATCCCTGCCGCCGCTGGCGGTGGAGTGGGCCTCGGGCCACTCGGTCTGGCCGAGCGCCGGGGGATGGGCGATGGTGGCCTTCGTCGGCCTCGGGCCGTCGCTGCTGGCACAGCTCTGCTTCATGCGCGGGGTAGAGGTGATCGGCCCCAACCGCGCCGGCCTGTTCGTGAATCTCGTGCCGGTGTTCGGCGCGGGTCTCGCCGTCGTCCTGATCGGCGAGCCCTTCGGCCCGTTGGAGGCGGCGGCTCTCGTCTTGGTGCTCGGCGGCATTGCCTGCGCCGAGCGACTGAAGCCGCGCGCCGGGCTCGATTACTCGCAGACGCGGACGCGGCGCAGGTAGACGTCGCCGTAGGGATCGACGTACCGGCGGCGCTCGAAGTGGCAGACCGGGCCGTAATCCTCCTCGACATAGACCGGGCGCGGCGGGGCGCGGTAGACCGGTTGGCCGGGATAGTAGCCGTTGTTCGACGAGGCGATGGCGCTGCCGACGGCGAGGCCGCCGATGGCGCCGAGGGCCGCGGCACCGGCCGGGCCGATTCCGTCCCGCGCCTGGGCGGCGGGGGTCAGGGTGATGAGGCCGCTGAGAATCGCGGCCAGGGCGAGGGTCGTCCGCATGGTGGTTCCCGTGATGATGTCACGCCGCTGAGCGTCGCCGCCGATCCACATCAACTTTCGGGCGATTGTTCGGCGGGCGATTTACTGATCGTCGCCGCGCCACGAGCCCGCTCCGCCATCGTTTCGCGGGGTCGGGATCCTGAGACGGGCACGGGGAGCTTGACGCCGGAGGCCAGGGGCTCGAAACCCGCCTGAACACGCGAGGGACGTCATGGAGACACGCGGCTTCACCGGACGCAGGCAGCCGCCGGAGACCGGCGCGCGGCTCCCGCCCGGCCAGTACCTGACGGAGGACTTCCCGATCCTGCAGATCGGCCCGAACCCGTCCGTCGACCTCGCCACCTGGCAGTTCACGCTGCGCGACGGCTCGCGGCCGATCAAGACGTGGTCCTGGGAAGCCATGCGGGCGCTGCCCCGGACGACGTGGCACGGCGACATCCACTGCGTCACCAAATGGTCGAAGTTCGATACGGACTGGGAGGGCGTCTCCTTCGACGACCTGCTGGCCGATGCCGGGATCTCCGCGCCCACCGACTTCCTCCTGGCGGAATCCCACGACGACTACTCGACCAATATCCCGGTGGCCGACCTCGTCGGCGGCCAGGCGATGATCGCCACGCACTATGCCGGCGAGCCCATCCACGCGGATCACGGCGGCCCGGCGCGGCTGTTCGTGCCGCACCTCTACTTCTGGAAGAGCGCCAAGTGGCTGAAGGGCCTACGCTTCACCAAGACGGACACCGCCGGCTACTGGGAGTTGCGCGGCTATCACATGTACGGAGATCCCTGGCGTGAACAGCGCTACATCGGCGACTGAGGCCGCCACCCCGCAACCTGTCGTGTTCCACTGGTACGAGGCCGAGGTCGTAGCGGTCGAGGCGGTGACGGCCTTCGTCAAAAGCGTGCGCCTGCGCTGTCCCATCGCCGGGCGCCAGCGGGCGGGCCAGCATATCGACGTGCGCTTGACCGCGCCGGACGGCTACCGGGCGAGCCGGAGCTACTCGGTCGCCTCCGTGCCGGACGACAGCGAAAGCCTCGAACTGCTCGTGCAGGGTTTGCCGGAGGGCGAGGTTTCGGGCTGGTTCCTCGAAACGGCGGAGGTCGGGGACCTCGTGGAGGTGCGCGGTCCCATCGGCGGGTCCTTCTCGTGGGACGGGGCGGACGGCGGACCGCTCCTGTTGGCGGGGGGCGGCTCCGGGGTCGTGCCGCTCCTGGCGATGCTGCGCCGGCGGGCACAGGTGGCCCCCGACATTCCCGCCGCCCTGATCTACTCCGTCCGCAGCCGTGCCGAGGCCATCGCCCTCGGCGAGTTGGAGGCCCGGGACCGGGACGAGCCGGGCTTCTCCCTGTTCCTGCGGACCACCCGGGAAGGGGAAGGCCGCCGGATCGATGCGGGCCTCGTCCAAGCGGCCCTCGACAGGATCGGGGCACCCACGAAGGTGTTCCTCTGCGGCGCGAATCGCTTCGTGAGCCCCGCCGCCGACCTTCTCCTCGCCGCCGGCGTCCCCGCCGGGATCGTGCGGACGGAGCGATTCGGCGCGTGAGACGCCCTCGCGCGTTGGGCACCGGTCCAATTGGCGGCGCTTCCGCGTTCCGGCGGCGTCGTGAGGCGCGTTCGTGGACCGTGATACCCCGGCGTTTCAACCGTGAATCACCGGCAGCGCCGCAGAAAAACATCCGCGAATTGAGGTTTGATCTGAGGCGGGAACCGACCTTCGACATCCCCGTTCGACCCGTACCGGCGCGGGTGCCGGTGACGGAGATGGCGATGAAGGGAACGGTCATACGGGTCTCGCTCGTGCTCGCGAGCGTCGTCGGTTTCACCGGCGCCGCCTCGGCGCGGGATGCGTCCCATGGAAAGCAACCCCGGTATTTCCGCACGACGCAGGGCTTCAAGCCGTCCTACCAGGCGCACAGCAACGTATCCGGCTCGGATCGCCCCTATACTTGGCCGGTGAACGACCGCTACCGTCCCGTGTCTCGACCTTACTTCGGCCGCGCTTACTGAACGAAAGCCGGGCAGGGGTCGCGAAGATCTCTGCCTGCTCCGCCCGGTGCGACGTTAAAGACCGGCCGGAAAGGTTTCAGTAACTGCGTAGAAACCACGTAGGTGTAGGCCTGTAGCTCGACCGAAGCAGCAGCCGACGCCCTTGCCCCGCTATTTCATCGACCTTCACGACGGCACCCACCTGATCCGCGACCGGGAGGGTTTCGACCTTCCCGATCTCGGCGCCGCCCGGTCGCAGGCCGTGCGAATCATGACCCGGATCGCGCAGGGTATCGTCGAGGGACCGGATCGCCAGGACTACGTTCTGGCGGTGCGGACCGAGGACGGTGTCATCCGTCTCCGGATGCGGATGTCGCTCGATCCGGACCCCATGGAGTAGGGCGCGGGGGTCCCATGCCAGCTCGGGAGTGGTCACAGGCCCGCGTAAACGCTACGATTGCGGCGATGTGAACGGACGGCCGCGATCGGCTGCCCCGCGTGCGACCACGCCGCACCCTTTCGAAAGCCTGACCAGAAGTGCCTTTTCCGACCCTGCCCGCCCCCATCGCGCGGGCCCTGGACGAACGTGGCTACGCGGAGCCGACCCCCGTGCAGGCCGCCGTGCTCGAAGCCGCCAGCGGTCGCCGCGACCTCCTCGTCTCCGCCCAGACCGGCTCCGGCAAGACCGTCGCCTACGGCCTCGCCATGGCCGGGATCCTCATCGATGAGGGCGACGAGCTTCCGCCCCCCGCCGCGCCGCTGGCGCTGGTGATCGCGCCGACCCGGGAGTTGGCGCTCCAGGTTCAGCGGGAGCTAGCTTGGCTCTACGGCCCGGCCCGGGGCCACGTGGCGGCCTGCGTCGGCGGCATGGACCCGCGCCGGGAGGCCCGGCGCCTCGCGGAGGGGACGCAGATCGTCGTGGGAACGCCGGGACGCCTGCGCGACCATCTGGAACGGCGGGTGCTCAACCTGTCGAACCTGCGCGCCGTCGTCCTCGACGAGGCCGACGAGATGCTCGATCTCGGCTTCCGCGAGGATATCGAGTTCATCCTGTCGGCGACGCCCGCCGAGCGCTCGACCTACCTGTTCTCGGCCACGCTGCCGAAGGGGATCGAGGCGCTCGCCGAGCGCTACCAGCGCGGCGCCCTGCGCCTGGCCATCAAGAGCGAGACCCGGGGCCACGCCGACATCGCCTACAAGGCGGTGCGGGTCGTCCCCCGGGAGATCGAGCACGTGGTGCTCAATCTCCTGCGCGAGGCGGATGCGCCGACGGCCATCGTCTTCTGCAACACCCGCAACGCGGTGCGCCATCTCCAGGCGAATCTCACCGAGCGGGGGTTCTCCGCGGTGGGGTTGTCGGGGGAGATGGGGCAGGGCGAGCGGAACGCCGCCCTCCAGGCTCTCCGTGACGGCCGGGTCAAGGTCTGCGTCGCCACCGATGTCGCCGCCCGGGGCATCGACCTGCCTTCGCTCAGCCTCGTCATTCACGCCGACCTTCCCCACGATGCCGAGGTGATGCAGCACCGCAGTGGCCGCACCGGACGTGCCGGCCGGAAGGGGACCTCCGTCCTCCTCATTCCGAACGCCCGCCGCCGCCGGGCGGAGCAGATGTTCGCCATCGCCAAGATCAACCCGGAATGGTCGGGCCCGCCCTCGGCGGACACCATCCGCCAGCTCGACGCGGAGCGGATGCTGTCCGATCCGTTGATCGCCGAGCCCCCCTCCGAGGAGGATCACACCCTCGCGCAGCTCCTCTTGGAGCAGAAGAGCGCCGAGGAGATGGCCGGTCTCCTCGCCCGGGTCTACCGGACGCGGCTGCCGGAACCGGAGGATGTGAGCGATCCGGGGGAGGGGCGTGCCCGCGCGGAACGCCCCGCCCACGATCCCCTGAACTCGGAAGCCATCGCGGCGATGGGGCCGTCGGTGTGGTTCCGCCTCAACCTCGGCCGGCGGGACAATGCCGACCCGCGGCGCCTGCTCCCACTGCTGACCCGGCGGGGCGGCCTCGACCGGCAGGAGATCGGCGCCATCCGCATCTTCGAGCGAGAGACCAAGTTCGAGGTCCGGGGGTCCGCCGCCGCGCGTTTCGCCGAAAACTTCGCCCGCAACGGCTCGCCGGAGATCCAGATCGAGGCGCTGCCCGCCGAGCAGGCTCCCAGTCCGCACAAGGGGCCATCGGGGGGCAAGGGCACGCATTCCCCCCGGGCCGACCGTCACCGGCGGCAGGCGGGCAAGGGCAACTTCCGGCCGAATCGGCCCTGATGCGGCAAGGCCGGCGCGAACCCGCGCCGGCCCGTCTCGACGCCCCGTCCGGGACGGCTGTCTAGGCCGCCCTGGCTTCGAGGGTCGCGCGCTCGGCTTGGACCAGCACGTCGAGGGCCCGCCAGGGCTTCTGCATGAACACCGCCCGATCCGGGAGCGCCCCATCCTGAGCCGCCCCGGAGGTGACGACCACCCGCGTCTCAGGCCAACGCCGGCCCACCGCCCGGGCGAGGGACAGGCCATCCATCGCCCCCGGCAGACGCACGTCCGCGAAGAGGAAGGCGACCGTCACGTCGCCCCGCTCCAGGACCGAGAGAGCCTCCTCCGCGCTGTCGCAGGCGATCACACCGAGATCCGTCTCCTCCAGCACAGCCGTCGCGAGGTCGCGGACATCCGCATCGTCCTCGACGACGAGGGCGATCGGGGTATGGGGCTCCATGCGTGCGCAATCCATCGAAGGCTCCTGCTCTGGTGGGTGGTCGAAACCTCTCGCGGGGTCAAATATGTCGCCCGTGACGACTGATTCCCCGATTCGGCCATGCTGGCCCGGCATGAGCACGCCTACAAGGGTCACCTGCACCCACCGGGAATGCCCGCTTCGCGGTCACAGCGATGGGAATGCAGGCGCGACGCCCGAAATACGCGCATGACGGCGCCGGTTAAGAAACTGTTCACCAAGCCGGCGCGACGGTTACAGTTCCATGACGCGACTCGTACCGAAGTCCCGGTGTGGTTCGTGGGTGTTTTGGCCAAGCTCGCCCTGAAGGATTGATGGTCGCTCATGTGCCGCTTTCTTGCCTATAGCGGTGATCCGGTCTTCCTCTCCGACCTCGTCTGCGCGCCGACTCACTCGCTCGTGCATCAATCCCTGCACGCCGACGAGGGGAAGACCGAAACCAACGGCGACGGGTTCGGGATCGGCTGGTACGGCGAGCGGGCGGAACCCGGCGTCTACCGCGACATCTCGCCGGCGTGGTCGGACGAGAATCTCGTCAACCTCTGCGGGCAGGTGCGGGCGCGGACCTTCTTCGCCCATGTGCGGGCCTCCACCGGCACCGCCACGGCGCGGGCGAATTGCCATCCCTTCGCCCATGGCCGTCACCTCTTCATGCATAACGGCCAGATCGGCGGCTATTGCCGGATCAAGCGCCGGCTGGAGGCGCTCATCCCCGACGAGTTGTACGACCAGCGCCGGGGCAGCACGGATTCCGAGGCGATCTTCCTCCTGGCACTCGCCAACGGCCTCGCGGAAGATCCGATCGGCGCCATGGCCCGCACCATTGAGACCATTCGCGGGCTGATGAAGGCGGCCTCGGTGACGGAGGCCCTGCGCTTCACCGCCGTCCTGACGGACGGGGATAATCTGACGGCCTATCGCTGGGCCTCCGACGGGCGGCCGCCGAGCCTCTACTACCGGGCGGGGCCGGGGGGCCTCGTCGTGGTGTCGGAGCCGATCGACGGTTGCCGCGAGGGTTGGCAGGTGGTGCCCAAGGGGGGCACGCTCCAGGCCCGGCACGGGGGCGCCGCCACCGTCACAGGCCCGGACAACGCCGCCCGCCGCGCCGCCTGACGCGCGCCGCCCGGTCGATCATCTCCGGCCTCAATAGTGCGGCGGGGGCGGCTCGGGCCCGCGCTGGGCCGCCCGGGCGGAGGCTTCCTCAAGCTGCTCCCGCAGGGCCGAGACGAGGCGCGTCAGCCGGTCGATTTGCTGCCATTGCTCCGTCACCGCGCGGTTGAGGTCGTCGGTCGTCGCCTCCTGCTCCATCAGGCGCAGTTCGAGCCGGGCGAAGCGGTCATCGGGATCCATGGGTGAGGCAGCCTCCGTCGCGGGTTCGGCCGCGCTTGTGGCAGGCTTCGGCGGTGGATTGAAGCCGCCACCCTCCCGTTGCCCCCGCTCAGGCGGCGCGCAAACTCGGCTCGGCGATCTCGACCCGGTTCCGGCCGAGCGCCTTCGCGGCGTACAGCGCCTGGTCGGCGCGGCGAAGCATCCGGTCGAAGTCGCAGCCGGGTGTCGCCTCGGCGAGGCCGACGCTCACGCTGAGATGCAGGTCCGGCCAGTCCGGCAAGGTGATGCGTGCGAAGGCGCCGCGCAGGTTCTCCGCCGTCCGGTGGGCGTCGGCCGGGGTGGCGCCCGGCAGGAGACAGGCGAATTCCTCGCCGCCGAGGCGCCCGAGGGCGGCCTCCTTGGGCAGGATCACCGAGGCCGCCGCGCAGAACGCGACGAGGACCGCATCCCCGACCTCGTGGCCGAACCGATCGTTGACGGCCTTGAAACGATCGAGATCGCACAGGAGCAGGACGGCCTCGCCCCGCTTGGCCAAGGCAGCGTTGGCGGCCTCCACGAAGGCCCGGCGGTTGGCGATCCCGGTAAGGGGGTCGGTCCGCGCCGCCATGCGCTGCTCCCGCTCGGCCCGCTCCTTGGTGAGGCCGATGAAGGTGAAAGCCGAGGCAATGGAGAATAGCATCGCCGCCAAGCACAGCACCGCGACCCAGCGCGAGGTCAGCGGGTTCTGTCCCGTCGGCAGCGGGGCCATGAAGGCCGCCGGGATGCGGACGAAGTAGCAGAAGCCGTAGGCGAGCAGCAGCCCGACCGCGTAGCGGCGGGAGGCGAGCATCTCGGCTCGGCCCCGCCAGAACTCCCAGGCACCGCCGAAGCAATAGATCGACGCGATCAGGGAGGCCACGGCGACGCGCATCGGGATCGAGGCGTAAAAGGCCGGGATCAGACAGAACAACCCCCAGAGTCCCGACACCAGGATGGCGGGCAGAAGGTGGATCGCTTGGCGCTCGAAACTGCGCACGCCGCTCCAGATCACCCCATAGGCGGCGATCATCGCGACGTTGCCGCAACCGATAGAGATCCAGTCCGGGATGATGCCGCGCAGGGCCAGCATCACCGAGCCGCACGACCCGACGACATGCGCCGCGCCCCACAGCCCGAGGGCATCATTGCCCGGCATCTGCCGCCATGTGACGAGGAACTGTGCTCCGACCAGGAAGGTCGTCGCGCAGCTCACCATCAACAATGTTGCAGGATCGAGACTCGGCACGTCTGCACGACCTCATCAGCATTTGCCGACCGACGGTCGCAATGAATCCATGACACAAGCCGCGCAAACGGCCAAGCTTAGACCGCCGATAACAATTGAAGGTTGTAATTTCGGCGGCAACTGTGTCCCCAGGGGCACCGGGACTGCTTCCCTGCTCGTCCTGACCACACCCCGAATGCCGGACCCGCCGAACGGGTGCGCGGCCCGTTCGGCGGAGAGATACGGGGGCGTTACCTCATGACCGGCCCTGCATGGGCGTCACCACGTCGTTGGCGGCCCTCGGCGTGAGGACACCCGCGATCTTCGCCCTCTGCTGCTGGCCGACGCTGATCTCCCGCGAAATCTCCGACCGGCGGGCGCTGTAGGTGGCGCAGACCATCGGGTAGTCGACGGGGAGGCCCCACTTGGCCCGGTAGGCCTCCGGTGTGAGCCCCCGCAGGGTCAGATGGCGGCGCAACGCCTTGTAGGGCTTGCCATCCTCGAAGCTGGTGATCGCGTCCGGGCGGATGGACGCGGCGATCTGCGTGGAGCTTGGCCGTTGGGGCCGCCGCTCCTGCGGCCGGCCGAGTTGATCGAGGGCCTGATGGATTTCCTTCAGAAGGTCGGGGAGATTGGTCGCGGGAACGCGGTTCCGGCTGACATAGGCTGTGAGAATACGTGTCGCGAGTTCAACGGTGGGGTGTTCGCTCATTGTGTGGTCCCTGGTCTCCACCTTTGCATGACGGAGCCGAAAACCTCCGTTCGCGTCGCGCTAGGGCTCTTCACGGCCTACTCACACCGTCATCGGGGCCCCCTTCTAACGGCCGCTGGCCGCTCCCCGAATCTCGGTGTACACTACGTCGATATACTACTTATGATTGCATTAATTCGTCAACCGTTGGTTGAACCTCTCTGCACTTTCGCTGTGTTCCGCTGAAGGCGCTGCGGGAGCCTGCTTCAACCTGGCTCTTTCCCCCGAACCTCCCGACCCGGCGATTACAGCGGCCCCGGGATGGGCTACTGAGGATGCCTCGCATCCCCGGTGCGCCCGAGACCCTTTGCCGAAGGCACGGCGGGGAGCCCTCGCGAAGGGGTTAAGCAAGGCGGGGGCCGTTCGTCCCGGGCGCCCCCACGATCGGGACTGGACGCCTCATGGACGTTCTCATCGTCGGCGCGGGGATCGTCGGGCTGGCCGCCGGCCGGGCGATGGCGCTGAGGGGCCACACGGTGATCGTGGCCGAGGAGGCGGACGCCTTCGGCACGGGCGTGTCGTCGCGCAGTTCGGAGGTCATCCACGCGGGAATGTATTACCCGACGGGGTCGCTTCGGGCGCGCCATTGTGTCGAGGGGGCCCGGCGCCTGTACGAGTTCTGCCGGACGCACGGCGTCCCGCATCGGGCCTGCGGCAAGCTCATCGTCGCCGCCGACGACGGCGAGGCCGAGGCGATCGCGGGCATCCGGGCAAGGGGCGATGCCAACGGCGTCCCCGGCCTCGAACTCCTGGACGCGGACCAAGCGCGGCGCCTGGAGCCGAACCTCGCCTGCCGCCTCGCCCTGCATTCGCCCCGGACCGGGATCGTGGACAGCCACGCTTTGATGCTCGCGGTCCTCGGGGAGATCGAGGAATGGGGCGGGGCGCTGGCCCTGCGGACCCCGGTGGAACGGCTGGTCCATGAGGGGGGCCAGTGGCAGGCGACCATCGGCGGGGTCGAGCCCGACACGATGGCCTTCGACGCGGTGGTCAACGCCGCCGGCTTCGGCGCCCCCGCCCTGGCCGCCCGCACCGAGGGCTATCCGGAACAGGCCGTGCCCCGGTTGCGGATCGCCAAGGGCAATTACTTCGGCTGCCTGGGTAAGCCCGCCTTCGGCCGCCTCATCTATCCGGCGCCCCGGGTCGATGGGGGGCTCGGCACCCATCTCACCCTCGATCTGAACGGACGGGTGCGGTTCGGGCCGGACGTGGAATGGGTCGATGCCCCCGACTACCGGGTGGATGTCGGCCGGGCCGAGGCGTTCTACGGGGCCATCCGGCGGTACTGGCCGGGCCTGCCGGACGGCGCACTGTTCCCGGACTATGCCGGGCTGCGTCCCAAATTGTCGGGCCCCGGCGAACCGGCGAGGGATTTCCGCGTGGACGGGCCGGGGGAGCATGGCTTGCCCGGCCTCGTCCACCTGTTCGGCATCGAGAGCCCGGGGCTGACCTCCAGCCTGTCGCTCGCCGAGGAGGTGGCCGACCGGCTGGAGGGTTGAGGCCGGGGGCGCTCAGGTCAGAAGGTGCAGGGCGAGCGGGGCGAGGATCGCGGTGAGGAAGGCGTTGAGGCCCATGGCGATGCCGGCGAAGGTGCCCGCGACCTCGCTGACCTGAAAGGCCCGGGCCGTGCCGATCCCGTGCGCCGCGAGCCCGGCGGCGAAGCCCCGGGCGCGCATGTCGGTGATGCCGAGCGCCTGCATCATCGGGGTCACGAGGATGGCGCCGATGATCCCGGTGAGGATCACGAGGATGGCGGTCAGGGTCGGGTCGCCCCCGAGGGTGGCGGCGATGCCCATGGCGACGCCGGACGTGACCGATTTCGGGGCAAGGGACACCACCACCGGTTGCGGTACCGCGAAGAGCCGCGCCAACGCGATCACGCAGATCAGCGTCATGCCCGCCCCCGCCGCCAGGGCGGCGAGCATCGGCAGGAGGGCGCGCATCACAGTGGCCCGACGCTCGTAGAGCGGGAAGGCCAGCACCACCGTCGCCGGGCCGAGGAGGAAGTGCACGAACTGCGCCCCCTCGAAGTAGGTGGGGTAGGGCGTGCCCGTGGCGAACAGGACGGCCGCCACGAACACCACGGAGAGCAGGACCGGGTTCGCCAGGGGGTGCCGACCGGTGGCGGCGGCGATCCTATCGGCGGCGACGTAGGCCGTCAGCGTCACCGTCAGCCACAAGAGCGGCGTCCGGGCGAGGTAGACCCAGAGTGAGAAATCGCCCTCGACCATGGTCAGGAATCCCGGTCCGGGCCGCGCCCCTCGACCAGCCGCATGACGCCCCGGAACACCAGGACGGTGGTCAGCAGAGAGACCGCCGTCGAGACCAGGAGGATGACGGCGAGCTTGAGCCCCTGGGTCCTGATGAGATCGAGACGGCCGACGACTCCGACGCCCGCCGGGACGAACAGCAGCGACAGGTTGACCAGGAGACCCTTGGCCATCGCCTCGAGGGTGCCGTCAGTCAGCGGGGCCGGCAGCAGGCGGGGCAGCGGGCTGCGCCGGGCGTCGCGCAGGAAGAGGAAGCCGACCATCAGCCCCATCCCGATCACCGGGCCGGGCACCGGAAGGCCGAAGCCGCGGGCGAGGGCCTCGCCGACGAGTTGGGCGAGGAGGATCAGCGCGAGGCTCGCGATCATTGCGGGAGGGCACCCCCGGCGCCACTGCGGCGGGCGGCGGCGATCTCCGATTCGTCGAAGCCGAGGAGACGCCCGAGGCGTTCCACCAGGGCCTCCTCGAACTCGTCCACGATGCCGTCCGCCGCCGCCACCGACCAAGCCCTCGCGAGCAGCGCCTCGCGCTCGGTCCGGTTGGCCTCGTGCGGCAGCATCTCCACGAGGCTCGCCACGTCCCGCGTCTCGATGTCGACGGCGGTGGCGCGGGCGATGAGGGCGCGGGCGGCGGCGGGGCCTTCGGCGTAGTGGCCCTCCACGAGGCGGGCCAGCCGCTCGCTCTCCGACGCCGCGAGGATGCCGTCCACCCGGGCGACGTGGACGAGGAGGGCGGTGGCGGCGAGGTGCGTGTCGTCCGTCCGGTCGCGACCGGTGGGCGAGCCGATGCCGAGGGCCTCCACCGCGTAGGCACGCAGGCGTGCGATCAGGGACATATCCGCTCCGGGCCGGTCGAGCGGGGCACCATTCGGCCCCGGTCCGATTCCGTCAAGCGCGTCCGTTCATCCGGCGGGCGAGCGTGGCCCCGCTGCATCGGTCCGGCGACGGGGCCGAGCCTCAGCCGGAGCGCTGGGCGTGGGTGACGGCGACGTGGATGAGTTCGGCCAGCGTGCGCACCCCGAGCTTCTGGCGCATCTGGGAACAGGCGTTGGTGACGGTCTTGTAGCTGACCGACAGGTCCGCCGCGATCGCCCCGTAGGATCGGCCCTGCGCCAGCCGGGCGAGGATCTGCTGCTCCCGGGGGGTGAGCTGCGACTCGGGGGTCCGCCGGGCATCGGCCCGCAGCATCGCCACTTCCGTGGCGAGGCGCCGGTCCAGGTAGACCTCCCCGTGCCGCACCTTCTCGAAGGCATCGAACAGTTCGGCGGAGGCGTGGTCCTTGAGGACGTAGCCGAGCGCCCCGGCCTCCAGGGCCCGGGCGACGATCACCGGATCGTTGTGCATGCTGAACACGAGGATCCGCGTCTCCGGGGCGACGGCGCGGATACGGCGGATGAGGCCGAGGCCCGCGAGCCCGCTGCCCTGGAAGGTCAGATCGCAGATCACCACCGGCGGCCGGAGGCGGTGGAAGATGCGATAGCCGCCGACCACCGTCGTCGCCTCGGCGATGGTCTCCACCCCGGCATCCTCCAGGACGCGGCGGCACCCCTGCAGCACGATCGGATGGTCGTCGATCACGAGGACGGGCAACCGGGTGGAGGCGGCCGTGATCTGGGAGGCGATGGCGTTCATGCGCTCTGCGCGACTTTCGGGTGATCGCCGACCTCGCGGTTCCGATCGGACGGCACCGGGATGGCGATACGGACGATCGCGCCCGGACCGGCATTGTCAAGGGTGAAAGTCCCCTGGAGGGCCTCCACGCGCTCGCGCATTCCCGACAGACCGAGCCCGGTGGAATGCTCCACCGGGATCCCCGTGCCGTCGTCGCAGATCTCCACCTGCACCGCGCCGTCCCGCTCCTCGGCGATGGCCTCCACATGGGTCGCGGCGCCATGGCGCACCGCGTTGGTGGCGCTTTCCTGCACGCAGCGGAACACGGTCAGGTCGATGAGGTCGTCGTAGCCCCGGGCGAGCCCGTCGAACCGCCCTGTGAAGATGGTGCCGGGATACCGCGCGCCGAAGTTCCGCAGCAGCAGGTCGAGGCAGGTGGCCAGGGGCGCCTGCCCCAGCCCGTGCGGGCGCAGCCGGTTGAGGAGTTCACGGTTCACGCCCTGGACCTGCCCGACGATGGTGCCGATCTCCCCGGCCCGGGCGGCGAGCTTCACCCGGTCGATCTCCCGCGCGCCGGCGGCGATGCGGGCGATGGAGGCGGCGTTCGCCTCCAGGGCGAAGAGGCAGGGGCCGAACTCGTCATGCAGTTCGAGCGCCGTGCGCCGCCGCTCGTCGTCCTGGGCGGTCAGGAGCTTCTGGTTCAGGCGCGCATTGGCCGACCGGACCACCATCAGTGCTTCGGCGACCTTGTTGAAGCGTTCCGCGATCACCGCCAGCTCGCGGGTGCCCGGCGGTTCGAGGCGGGCGGTGTAATCGTGATGCTCCAACTGCGTCAGGGCCGAACCGAGGCGGCGCAGGGGCGCGAGGATCCGGCCCAGCGCGAGGTAGAGCGCGGCGAGCATCGCGGTGTTGATGAGCACCGTCGTCAGCAAGAGGGCGCGGGCATAGCCCCAGATCTCGTCGATCTCGTCCATGGGCTGCGTGGTGATCTGCGCGCTGCCCAGCGCCCGCCCGGCGGCGGCGATCGGCAGGCTGTGGCGCTCGATCGGCGGCATGATCAGGTCGGCGAACCACAGGGGCGCCTCCCGGCTCGGCCGACGCTCGGGAACGGTGGCGCCGATACGCTGGCCCTCGGTGTCGATTACCGCGACCCGGACATGGCGCAGGGTCTGGAACCGGAGATCCAAGGTCTCCAGCAGGGTCTCGGGCGGGGCCCGCTCGGCAAGGCGGATCGTGTCGGCCACCAGGGATTCCACGGTCGCCAGGGAGGCGCGGGTCTCCACCCTCACCGCCGAGCGCGCGTTGAGGACGATGACGCCGCAGGATACCACCGCCGCCACGGCGTCGATCAGCAGCACGACGGCGATCAGCCGGGCCCGCGTCGACCAGCCCGACCATGGCATGGACCGGGACTGCACGGTGGGGCCGCCCGGGGGAGGCGGAAGCGGAGCGGGGCTCGTCGTCACGCCACCGGCATAGCCCCACGCGGGGGGAAGTCCATCCGCACCGGACGCCGTCGCGAAACAATCCGCCCGGGTCCCGTGGGGCGCGACTACCAATCCTTAAACAAGCCACGCTATTTCTTGTGGATGACCGCGAGACGACTTGCCGTTCCAAGATCTGCCGATGGTCCGCGCCGTCACGACATCATTGTGCCGTATTGTGAACGCCCAGTCTCCGACCTGGCCGGAGTGACGCGCGGGGAGGGGAACGCGCCGGCCCGACCCGGCCGCCCCGAGGGCGACCGACGCGCATCAGGTCCCGGACCGAGGACGATGGTCGAGCTTGCACTGAACCCTTCCGAAACCCGCGCCGTCCCCCGTGACGTCTCCCGCAAGAGCATCCTGCGCCCGGTTCTGCTTGCCGGCCTGGGTGCCGGGGCGCTGGCGGGCGTCGCGATGGCGGCGTCGTCCGTCATCGGCGACCTCGTGGCCGCCCCGAAGCGGGCGCCGACGGTCCTGAGGACGCCCGCCGCCGTCCAGAGCGGCATCGCCTCGCAATGGCCGGACCTCAAGGACGGGTTGCCCGCCGTCGTCGGCGTGACCGTGAAGACCGCCACGGCTCGCGAGACGTCGGCCACCCCCGAACCCACGCGGATGGCATCCCTGCCGGATCCCATCGCCGGGATCCCGACACTCCCGGCCAAGGCGTCCGCGCCGGCCAACCGGGCCGAGGCGCCACCGGCCCGGGTGGTCCCGCCCACCGAGCGGATCCCCGTTCCCACCGAGATCGCCACCCAGGCCGCCCCTGCGGCGACCAAACTGGTCATGCCCACCCGGACCGCCGCCCTCCTGCCGCCGCGCGAGACGATCCGCGCCCAGGACGACACGCCCAAGCCCGTCGAGGAGGCGGCGCACGCCCCGGCGCCGGTTAAGGCTCAGGCGGTTGCCGCCAAGGTGCCCCCGCTTTCGGCCAGGGCGCAAGCCGAGACGAAGCCGCATCAGGAGGCCGCGCGGACCCGCGAAGCCGCCGCGAAGCCCCCCGTTATCCGTCCCGCTCCGGTGGCGGCCACCTCCCCGACGCCGTCCGACAAAAGCAAGAAGGTCGCCGCCGCCCACAAGGCCGCCCCCGATGCGGCCAAGCCCACCGTGGTCGCGACGGCGGGTGAGGCCGAGGAGACGAACATCCTCGGCGTGAAGCTGCCGTCCCTGGCGCCGGCGGGTCGCAAGATCAGTGAAGGTGTCTCCGCGCTGAAGGACGCCGTCCAAAGCGTCTTCTGAACGCGGGGCGGGAGAGGGCTACGGCCCCAAGGTCAAGCCTGGATCTGGCGTGACATCTCGGAGTGCGGGCATGGGCCGTCGTTGAGTGCCTGCCCGGCGAACTTCTCGCTTTTCCCCGGAGGTGGGGCAAAGCCGCGTCGGGTAAGGGCCGGCAAGCTTGGCATCCCAGCGACCGGCCGAGAACTCGACCTCTGTCCCGTTCTTACCTCATCCCGATGTGCCGCCTCGGCGGGCATATCAGGCGGAGGTGATTGAGGGGGCGGACCAGCTTTTCCGAATGGCGGGGAGCGCCGGCTTCCCAACCCGATACCGGGGCCAGTTCGCGCGTGTCGCGTCCTCCTTTCCGACCATGGCGGACCAGCGTCGCTGCGTTCATCCTCCAGGACGACGAAAAGCCCGGCTCGCATCCGCGAACCGGGCTTCCGATGTCACGATCCGCCCCGGAGGAGGGCGCCCGCGCTCAGTTGGCGGGGGCGGCGGCCGGAGCGGCCGGGAACTGACCGCCGGCATTGCCCGCCTGCGGAGCCGTGGCGGACGGCAGGCCCGGACGACGACCGGCACCGGCGACCCGGGGCTTGGGCTTCGGCGCGGCGATCAGGCCCTCGCGGATAGCGGTCTTGCGGGCCTGCTTGCGGGCGCGGCGGACAGCCTCGGCCTGCTCGCGGGCGCGGCGGACGGAGGGCTTCTCATACGCCTTGCGCTGCTTCATCTCGCGGAAGATGCCTTCGCGCTGCATCTTCTTCTTGAGGACGCGGAGAGCTTGGTCGACGTTGTTGTCGCGAACGAGTACCTGCAACGGAATCGATCCTTTGGGCCTTAAGACATTGGGATACGCAGCTCAGCGCCGATGCGTAAACCGACAAAGTCCCTCGGCCGGATCAGACCCGGGAGGGACGCTCGCGATCGATCTACGAATCGGCGTTTGGAACGCGCCTTGGCGGTGCTTCTACACCAACCGCTGTCGAGTTCCAAGACGCGCGGCGAAGACATGCGTTGCGCGCGCATGGCGGCGGCGGCGACGTCGTGCCATCATCCTTCGATGACGCGCGACCACGATCAGCAATTCGCCAGCGACAACTACTCCGGCATCTGCCCCGAAGCCTGGGCCGCCATGGAGCAGGCCAACCATGGCCACGCCCCGGCCTATGGCGAGGACGCCTGGACGGCGCGGGCGGCGGATGCGTTCCGGACGCTGTTCGAGGCGCCCTGCGAAGTGTTTTTCGCCTTCAACGGCACGGCGGCCAACGCGCTGGCTCTGGCCGCCCTCTGCCAATCCTACCACAGCGTGATCTGCGCCGATTCGGCCCATGTGGAGACGGACGAGTGCGGGGCGCCCGAGTTCTTCTCGAACGGCTCGAAGCTGCTCACCGTCCGCACCGAAGGGGGAAAGCTGACGCCGGAGGCGATCCGGTCGCTGGCGACCAACCGCAGCGACATCCATTTCCCCCGGCCCCGGGTGGTCACGATCACCCAGCCCACGGAGACGGGGCAGGTCTACACCCTGGCCGAGATCCGCGCCCTGTCGGGGGAATGCCGGCGGCTCGGCCTCGCGCTGCACATGGACGGCTCCCGCTTCGCCAACGCCTGCGCCAGCCTCGGTTGCAGCCCCGCCGACATGACCTGGAAAGCCGGGATCGACGTGCTGTGCTTCGGCGGCACGAAGAACGGCATGCATGCGGGCGAGGCGGTGGTGTTCTTTGAGGCCCGGCTCGCCGAGGATTTCGGCTATCGCTGCAAGCAGGCGGGCCAGCTCGCGTCCAAGATGCGCTTCCTCGCCGCCCCCTGGGTCGGAATGCTGGAGAGCGGCGCGTGGCTGAGCAACGCCGAGCACGGCAACGCCTGCGCCCGGCGCTTCGCCGGGGCGGTGTCCGGGTTGCCGGGGGTGCGGGCGCTGTTCCCCGTCGAGGCCAACGCCGTCTTCCTGAGCCTGCCCACCAGCACGGCCGAGGGGCTGCGGGCCCGGGGCTGGCGGTTCTACACCTTCATCGGCGGGGGCGCCCGCTTCATGTTCGCCTGGGATGCGAAACCGGAGCGGGTGGACGAACTCGTGGCCGACCTGCACGACCTGGCCGCCGCGGCGGCCTGACCGGTCAGATCAGCGAGAGGTTGGCCGGCTCGTTGCCGGGGAACACCCGCCGCAGGGCGTTCGCGTCGAGCCCGTAGAGGCGGCCCACCAGCCCGGCGAGCAGGGAGCGGTAATCCGTCAGCACAGGCCAATCGCGGTTCTGGAACAGGTGCGCCTCGTCAGCGCGCACCTGCGGCCCCACGAGGCGTCCGCCCTGCACGCCGCCGCCGAGCACCCAGTAGACGGAGCCATGGCCGTGGTCCGTCCCGCGGGATCCGTTCTCTCGGAACGTCCGCCCGAACTCGGCGGGCACCACCACGACGGTATCGGACCAAGCGGGACCGATCTCCTCGGCGAAGCCCGCGATGCCCCGCCCGAGTTCCCCCAGTCGGTCGGCGAGGTAGCCCTTGGCGCCCCCCTGGTTGGCATGGGTGTCCCACCCGCCGACATCGACGAAGCCGAGGTTGAACGTCTCCCGCATCAGCCGTCCGATCCGGCGGGCGGACCCTTCGAACCCCTTGGGCGAGGTGGCCCCCCGGTCGGCTTGGTCCGCATGGGCGGAGATGGTCTGGTAGACCTCGTCCCGCACCCGGAACCCCTCCGTCACGGCGCCCTCCAGGGGCGTGCCACGGTACATCGCGGCGATGAGACGGGCTTGGCGGTCATCGATGCCGGGCTTGGACAAGCCGTTGATCGCCATGTTCGGCACGGAATCCTGCCCCCGGAAGGTGAGGGGGAGCTGCTCGGTGAACGCGATCGGCCGCACCCGGGTCAGCTCCCGCGCCAGCCGGGCCATGAAGCCGGAATTGTAGTCCCGCGAGCCACCCACGTTCTGCCCGAGCTCGATCGTGTCCTGCGTCTCGAAGTGGCTGCGGGTGAGGTCGTCCGTCCCGGCGAAGGGGACGAAGGCCGCCTGCCCCTTGGCGTAGAGCGGCATGATCGTGTCGCGCAGGGCCGGATGCAGGCCCCAGTCGCCGTCGAGGGGGAGGGCGTCCTGGCGGGCGACGGCGAGGGTGGGGCGGACGCGGTAGTAGAACTCGCTGCCCGTGGGGATCACGACGTTGGCGGCATCGTAGGCGCCCCGGAGGAAGACCACGAGGAGCCGCGCGTCGGCCTTGGGCGCCGCCCAGACCCGGCCGGCGACGGTCGAGAACCCGGCGGCGAGGCCGAGGCCGGCGGACCGGCGGAGGAGGTCGCGGCGGTTCATCGGGTGAATTCCGGGGAGGCGAGGTAGAGGGTGTTCCAGTCCTGAGGCGAGATCGCCTGGGCCAGGGTGCTCCGGGTGGCCTCGCTCAGTCCGGCCTCCAAAGTGGAGAAGAACAGGCCGTTGGCGATGAGGGGAAAGGCCGGCTCGTCCGGGCTGTCGCCGCCGGCGGGCTTGAACAGGCCCCCGGGGCCGGATCCGATCTGCCGGGCGACCTCGAAGCGCATGGCGAGCTGGCCCGGCCCGGTCCAGGCGGCCCGGTCGAGGGGATAGCCGTCGGGCGTGGTGCGGGCGAAGAGGCCCTGGCCCAGGCGGTTCAGCCAGCCGAGCGCGGGCCCGGTATTGAGGATCACCCGGCCGTCATAGGCCATCCGCAGGGCCGACAGGACGAAGCGCATCGGGTCCTTGAATTGGCCGGCATACGAGGCGGCGAAGGCGGGGCTGTGAACCAGGGCGTCCATGATCGCGGCGATGTCCCCGTCCGTTTGGGTGAACACCTCGGCCAGCCGCGTCGCCAAAGCCTCGTCCGGGCGATGGCCGAGATAGTAGGCCGCGAGCGATCCGGTGACGTTTCGGGCGGTCGCCGGATCGCGGGCGATCAGGTCGAGGGCCTCCTCCACCTCCTGGAAGCCGCGCCCCCGGATCGTATGGCCGAGGAAGAGCTTGTCCCCGTCATCGTGCCGGTCCGGGTTGAACTGGAACAGCCCGTCCCGCACCAGTCCGGCCCGGTGCTCCGGCCTGACCACGAGGGTCTCGCGCGGGCGGGCGACGCCGACGCCGGTGAGGATACGGGCCAGGGCCTCCACATCCGCCTGCGTGTAGCCCGAGCCCACGCCCATCGTGTGCCGCTCCATGATCTCGCGGGCGTAGTTCTCGTTGAGACGGCCGGCGGCGTTGGCGGTGTTGTCGAGGTAGCGGAGCATCGCCGGGTGCCGCAGGCTCGCCCCGAGCAGGTCCCGGAACCGTCCCAGTGCGTGCGGGCGGATCGCCGTGTCCACGTAATCGCCGATCTCGGCTCGGATGGTGGACTTGCCCGGGTGCACGTTGAAACGGTTGAACCAGAACCAAGTCAGCCGCTCGCGGAGCTGATCCGGCGCGTAGAGCGCGCGCAGGATCATGCCCGAGGCGGCCTCGCGGCTCTCCGCGTTGAGGAAGGCTTGAATCGCCTGATGCGCGTTCTTGCGGGCGATGGGGTCCGGCTCCTGATTCGCCGCGAGGCCGAGGGCGTCGAAATAGGCGACGCGCCCCACCAGCCCCTCCTTCGGCACCGTCACGTCCAGGGTTGCCCGCACGGGGGCGGGGAGGAGCGTTGGGGCGCCGGGGTGAAGCTGTTCCCGCAGCCAGCGCTCCCGGCCCTTCGCCCGAAGCTCGGCGAAGGATGAGGGCGAGGCTCCCCAGGTCAGGGCATCGAGGAAGGCCGCGTCCTCGGCGGGCGCGGGAGACGGCGAGGCGGCGGCGACCAGCGGCGTGGCGAGGAGCGCGACGAGGGCCCACGCCGCGCCCCGGCGACGCCGCCAAGCGCGGACAGGAACCGGATCGGGAAAAGGCGGCATCGGCGTTTCGCCTCGAGGATCTGTTCGGTATCCGGTGGGACTTTGAGCCGGATCGGCTGGAGGAAGGTTGAAACTCGGCGCCGAGGATGTCGCCGGTATGTCCCGGCCTTTGCACATCTTTGCGAGGCGGCGGCCGGGCGGCGGCACGCAGCGACCCGGGGCCGTTCTCGCAGGGTGCCCTTGGCCGCTCGGGTCGGGCGGGTTAAACCCGCCGCGACCGCACAGGCGCGACAAAGACCTTCCCATGTTGATGCAGACCCGAACCGAGGCGCCGCCGGCCGATCCGGTGGCCCGTCGGCGAACCTTCGCCATCATCTCCCACCCGGATGCCGGCAAGACCACGCTCACCGAGAAGCTGCTGCTGTTCGGAGGCGCGATCCAGCTCGCCGGCGAGGTGAAGGCCAAGCGCAACCGCGTCTCGACACGGTCGGACTGGATGGGCATCGAGAAGGAGCGCGGCATCTCCGTCGTCACCTCGGTGATGACGTTCGAGTACGGCGATTGCGTCTTCAACCTCCTCGACACGCCCGGCCACGAGGACTTCTCGGAGGATACCTACCGGACGCTGACGGCGGTCGACTCCGCCGTGATGGTGATCGACGCCGCCAAGGGCATCGAGGCGCGTACCCGCAAGCTGTTCGAGGTGTGCCGCCTGCGCGACATCCCCATCGTCACCTTCGTCAACAAGCTCGACCGTGAGGCCCGCGACCCCTTCAACCTCCTCGACGAGATCGAGAAGACCCTGGCGCTGGATGCCGCGCCGGTGACATGGCCCATCGGCTCCGGCCGCAACTTCTCCGGGACTTACGAGCTTGGAACGAACCGCGTCCGCCGCCTCGACGCCGCCGAGGATGCCGGGACCGTGGCGGTCACGGGCCCGGAGGATCCGCTGTTCGACCAACTTCTCACCGAGAACGGCGCGGCGGATGCGTGGCGCGAGGAGGTGGAGCTGGCGCAAGGGGGCCTCAAGGAGTTCGACCTCGACGCCTTCCGCGAGGGACACCTGACGCCGGTGTTCTTCGGCTCGGCCCTGCGCAATTTCGGCGTGCGCGACCTGATCGACGGTCTCGCCAAGGTCGCCCCGCCGCCGCGCGGTCAGGATGCCGACAAGCGCCGGGTGGAGCCGACGGAGGCCCGGATGACCGGCTTCGTCTTCAAGATTCAGGCGAACATGGACCCGAACCACCGGGACCGCATCGCCTTCATGCGGGTCTGCTCGGGAAAGCTGACCCGGGGGATGAAGGCCCGGCTGGTGCGCACCGCCAAGCCGATCTCCCTCTCGGCGCCGCAGTTCTTCTTCGCGCAGGACCGGGCCATCGCCGACGAGGCCTATGCCGGAGACGTGGTGGGCATCCCCAACCACGGGACGCTGCGCATCGGCGACACGCTGACCGAGGGCGAGGAAATCGTGTTCCGGGGGGTGCCGAGCTTCGCCCCCGAGATCCTGCGCCGGATCAAGCTTACCGACGCCATGAAGGCGAAGAAGCTGAAGGAGGCGCTTCAGCAGATGGGTGAGGAGGGCGTGGTTCAGGTCTTCGTGCCTCAGGACGGCAGCCAAGCCATCGTCGGCGTCGTCGGTGCCCTGCAGCTCGACGTGCTGAAGGAGCGCCTCCAGGCGGAATACGGCCTGCCGGTGGATTACGAGATGTCGCGCTTCACCGTCTGCCGCTGGGTGACGTCGGAGTCGGAACTGGACCTCAACAAGTTCATCGACAGCCACGGCTCGGCGATGGCGAGCGACCTCGACGGCGCCCCGGTCTTCATGGCGACCACCGCGTTCTCCCTCCGCTACGAGGAGGAGCGCTATCCGGCCGTGCGCTTCACCGACGTGAAGGACTACCAGAAGAAGGCGTGAGGCGGGGCGTCGGGGAGACTGGCGGCAGGGCGGTCTTCTCCGGCAATCCCCTTCATTTTGAGAAGCCCAACCGAAAAGCTCATTGTCATTTCACCCTCGACCTCATCCTGGGAGTCCCGCCGGAACAGTCCCATTTCCTCCTGCCCTCGGCCTCATCCTGAGGTGCCGCCGCGAAGCGGTGGCCTCGAAGGAGACCTCCAGAAGGCGCTGCGATCCCTGGAGCCCTCCTTCGAGGGGGCTTCGCCGCACCTCAGGATGAGGGCGGCCCAGGGGATGGAGGGACTTCCCGCTCAAGCTCTCGGGGTGAGGCTGAGGGTGGGTGAATTGCTGCTTCCCCGCCCGCCGCTCAGAACTTGCCTAGCATCGGAAAATCCTGCGTCAGCGAGGACTCGGCGGCGATCGGGGCCTCGCGACGGCGGGGCTTGCGGTTGATGACCTGCTTCAGCTTGGTCTTCAGCACCGCGATGTCGAACGGCTTGAGGATGAAGGCATCCGCCCCGGCCTGATGGGCGAGGTTGATGTCCTCGAAATCGAAGGACGCCTCCGTCAGGATGAAGGGCGTGTTCATCAGCGCGTCGTCGCCGCGAATCTCCCGCAGCAACGTCAGGCCGTCCATCGGCTCCATGTCGAGGTCGGAGATCACGAGGGCGTAGCGCCGCTCGCGCAGTTTCTCCAGCGCCTCGGCGCCGCTCGTGACCCCGGCGACGTCGGGGAACCCGATCCGCGACAGCAGCATCACCACGAGGCGCAGCAGCTTCTCCTGGTCGTCCACGACAAGGATCGGCGGGTGTTCGGTCGGCTCGCTCATGGAACCTCAGACGAAAAGATGGTCGATGCCCTGGCGGGACATCGCGTCGGCCTGGATCGCCATGGCCAGGGAATGGATCGCGGACGACTTGGGCGTACCGCGCTGGAACATCGGCAACAGGTTGGCCTTCGCGAACAGGTTCTCGTTGCCGGAACCCCGCTGGGCACATTTGAAGGAATTGACGAATTCGCGCTTGGCGATCTCGCGCCATTCGCAGATCTGCACGTCGCGGTGGCGCTGGTCGGCGCTGATGCGATCGAAAGTCTCGTGCACCGAGCTGCGCTCCCCCTCGATCACCTGGGCGGCGAAGGCGCCCTCGATGAGGAGCAGGCTGGTGATCACCGAGAACTCGTTCTTCTTCTGGGCCACGCGCGTGATGTCATCGATCTGGGCCGAACGCTTGGCTTGATCGGAGGAAAGCGCCAACCTCGAAAAGTAGATGATGTGGACGAGGCTCACCCGCTTCGGTCGCATGACCCTTCGTCCGCCTGTCCCCTCCGGCATCGGCACCGATGCCCGGATCGCGGCTTCATCATCGGACAGGCGAAATAACGGGCCGTAAACGCCGGGCGGACACCACCGGTGGAAACTGATCTTTCCCGTCATTGTCCCGGCAGTTTTTGCCGCATCGGCCGGTCCTGCTCGGCCATCGATGCCGGGTCGAGACACCCACGACGGAAAATTCCCCTGACCGATCAGTGCCTTCGTGCTGGCACGCGGGTTGCGGCACCGAACCGTTGCGTGCCGGGACCCGACGATCATGGATATCTTTTCAGCGCTGCAAACCTCCGTGTCCGGCCTGCAGGCCCAATCCTACGCGATCAGTAACATCTCGGGGAACATCGCGAACTCGCAGACCACGGGCTTCAAGCGCGTGGATACGAGCTTCATCGACCTGATGGCCGAGCAGACCCCCAAGCGCGAGGTTGCGGGCACGGTCCTGGCGCAGGCGCAGCTCACCAACACGATCCAGGGGAACGTGATCGCCTCCCAAGTCGCCACCAACATGGCGATCAACGGCCAGGGCTTCTTCACCGTGGTGCAGAAGACCGGCGACGCCAACGGCCAGTCCACCTTCAGCGGCCAGACGGTGTTCACCCGGCGGGGCGACTTCTCCACCGACAAGGACGGTTACCTCGTCAACGGGGCGGGGGATTACCTGATGGGGCAGAACATCGATCCGGCCACCGGCCAGACCGCCAGCTCCGGCCTCATCAAGCTCGGCAACACGACCCTGCCCGCCCAGGCGACCACGACCATCAACTACGCCGCCAACCTACCCTCGAACCCGATCACCTCGTCCTCGCCGACCTCGGGCTCCGACCTCTACGTCCCCGCGAGCGCCGGCTCGGTGGTGACCTCCGGCATCCAGGCGACGCCGGGTCAGGTCGCCACCACGGATGCGTCGAACTTCATCAACAACAGCATCGCCGGCCCGGCCGTGACCGCCTACACCGCCTCCGGCGCCCCGGTCACCGTGACGACCCGGTGGGCCAAGATCCAGGACGCGAGCACCAGCGATCCCAGCTCGGTCTGGAACCTGTACTATCAATCGGACACGACCGCGTCCGCCGCCAACAGCGCCTGGACGAATGCCGGCAGCGCCTTCACCTTCGATCCGGCCGGGCAACTGACGAGCCCCACCGGGGGCGTCACGCTGAACAACCTGACGGTGAGCGGCACCAACCTCGGCAGCGTCAAGCTCAACATCGGGGCGTCGGGGCTCACCCAATACGCGGACTCCACCGGCGGGGCGACGACCAACGTCCTGACCCAGGATGGCTACACCTCCGGGACACTCAAGAGCGTCGCGGTGGGCC
>JAKONI010000384.1 GCA_022702015.1 Beijerinckiaceae bacterium
CCTGGGGCAGCGCCGTGGCGGCTATGCCTCGAACAGCGTCCCCTGCTGCGGGGCCTTCGCCTTGCTGCGGGAGGGCGCCTTCCGGGCGGGGCGGTCCCCCGTGGCGGGGATCGCCTCGATGGTGCCGTCAGCGAATTGCAGGGCGAGACGCGCTGCCTCTCCGGCCTCCCCGGCGCGGCGCAAGGGGCGTCCCTCACCGTCGCGGACCAGCACGAAGCCCCGCTCCAGGACCGCGAGGTAGCTCAGGCTGCCCAGCAGGCCCGCCAGCGTATCGAGGCGTGCCCTGCGCCGCTCGCCGTCGCGTCGGGCCGCCTGCGCCAAGCGGGCGGTGACGGCGGCGAGCTTGTCGCGGCGGCGGGCCTCGTTCACCCGGGCGCGCTCGAGACCCGCATCGCGGGCCAGGACGAGGCGGCGGCCGAGCTGGGCCAGGGCATCCTGCCGGCGCCGGAGGTCCACCGCGACGGCGCGGCCGGTCCGGTCGTCGATCCGCCCCAGCCGGGCGCGGGCCTGGGCGAGGGCGAGTTCGGGCGAGCGTCGGACGAGCCTGTCGAGCAACGCTTGAAGCCGGGCCCGGTGGCGGTTCGCGCCGGCGGCCAGCGCTGGGGCAAGGCGGATCTCGGCGAGGTCGAGCCTCTGGCGTTTACCCGCGAGGAGCATGTCCGGGCCGGGCATGGCCCGGACGAGGCCGCGCAGATCGGCCCGGTCCCGCTCGATCCGGCGGCGGACGGCACCGCCCCCCCGGGCGGCCAGTTCGGCCACCGTGGCGATGAGGTCGGCGCGGACGGGCACGGCCATCTCGGCGGCGCCGGTGGGCGTCGGCGCCCGCCGGTCGGAGACGTGGTCGATGAGGGTTGTGTCGGTCTCGTGACCCACCGCAGAGATCAGCGGGATCGCGCTCTCGAAGGCGGCGCGGACGACGCATTCCTCGTTGAAGGCCCACAGGTCCTCGATGGAGCCACCGCCCCGGGCGACGATCAGCAGGTCGGGCCGGGGGATCGGTCCGGACGCCGGGAGGGCGTTGAACCCCCGGATGGCGGCGGCGACCTCCTCGGCGGCCCCGTCCCCCTGCACCCGCACCGGCCAGACGAGGACCGGGCGGGGGAAGCGATCCTGCAACCGGTGGAGGATATCGCGGATCACCGCCCCGGTGGGCGAGGTGACGACGCCCACGATCCCCGGCAGGAAGGGAAGCGGCTTGCGGTGCTCGGGGAGGAACAGGCCCTCGGCGGCGAGTTGCTTGCGCCGCTCTTCAAGCAGCGCCATCCAGGCGCCGAGGCCGGCGGGCTCCAGGCTGTCGATCACGATCTGATAGGAGGACTTGCCGGCAAACGTCGTGATGCGCCCGGTGGCCACGACCTCCAGCCCCTCCTGGGGCTTCTGTCGCAATTTGCCGTAGACGCCCTTCCACACCACCGCGTCGATGCGCGCCTGCCCGTCCTTCAACGAGAAATAGGCGTGGCCCGAGCCGTGGACCCCGCGAAACCCGGAAATCTCCCCCCGCAGGCGGACATGGCCGAAACGGTCCTCCAGGGTCTGCTTGAGCTTGGCCGCCAGTTCACCCACCGACCATTCCGGCTGGTTGCCGGCGAGGATCGCGGACGGGGGCACGTCCAGAGCGGGGGCGGGCGCCTTGGGCGGGGGAGGGGGTACGAGGGGCATCGGGGCGACGCTAGGCGGCCCACGCCCGGCGGTAAAGGGCCGGGCGGAGGGTGAAACCGCGCGGGTCGCCCGCGCGTACATCCGGCGAACATCTCAAGGGAGTCCGTCCGTGAACGCCTTCATCGCCGTCGTCCTGGTCTGCGCCAACGGCATCGCTCAAGAGGCCTGCCACGACGACCAGGCCCTGGAAGTCCGCAAGGTCCGCGTCGCCAACGAACTCGGCTGCGCCACGGGCTGGCAGGAGATCATCGCCCGCACCGACCTGCGCGAGGAGATCGGCAAGACCGCCTACCTCAAGACGGAGTGCCGCCGGGTGAAGGAGCAGTAAGGCCGCCCCGCCTCACTCCAGTTGCCGCGCCTGCTCGCGCAGGACGAACTTCTGGATCTTGCCGGTGGAAGTCTTCGGCAGAGGGCCGAAGATCACGGTCTTGGGCACCTTAAACCGGGCCATGCGCTCCCGGCAGAACGCGATCACCGCGTCGGCTTCGGGCGGGTCCAGGCCGGGCTTGGTCTCGACGAAGGCGCAGGGCGTCTCGCCCCAGGTCTCGTCGGGCCGGGCGACCACCGCCGCGAGCATCACGGCGGGGTGGCGCAGAAGCACCTCCTCCACCTCCAGGCTCGAGATGTTCTCGCCGCCGGAGATGATGATGTCCTTCGCCCGGTCCTTGATCTCCACAGACCCGTCCGGGTGCCAGACGCCCAGGTCCCCCGTGGCGTACCATCCGTCGGCAAGGGTCCGCTCGGTGGCCTCCGGGTTGCCGAGATAGCCCTTCATGATCGTGTTGCCCCGCAGGCGGATCTCGCCGATGCGGCTGCCGTCCCGGGGGACGGGCTCGCCGGTGTCCGGTTCGGCAACCATCACGGCGTCCAGGGTGGCCAGCGGCACGCCCTGCCGGGCCATGCGCTCGTAACGGCCGGTTTCGGGTAGGTCGGTCCAGTCCGGCTGCGCGAGGCAGGCGGTGGCCGGGCCGTAGCTCTCCGTCGCCCCGTAGAGGTGCGTCACCCGGAAGCCGAGTTCCTCCATGGTGCGGATGATGGTGGAGGAGGGGGCCGCCCCCCCGACCGCGCAGCGGACAACCTGCGCGAAGGCCCGGCGCTCGTGGACCGGCGCGTGGGCGATCATGGACAGGACGATCGGTGCCCCGCAGAGATGCGTGACGCCGTGCGCCGCGATCAGACGGAAGATCTCCGCCGGCTCCACCTTGCGCAGGCAGACCTGGGTCGCCCCGGCGGCGACGCAGGCCCAGGGGTAGGACCATCCGCTGCAATGGAACATCGGCAGCGTCCAGAGATAGACGCTGTCATCCGACAGGCCGAAGGTCACGGCGTTGCCGAGCGCCTGGAGGTAGGCGCCCCGGTGGCTGTAGACCACGCCCTTCGGATCGCCCGTCGTGCCCGAGGTGTAGAGCAGGCAGAGGGACTGCCACTCGTCCTCCGGCCCTTTCCAGGCATAGGCCGGATCGCCCTCGTCCAGCAGCGTCTCATAGGGCACCCCATCCCCGCTCCCGCCATCACCGATCGTCACGACCAGCGGCGGGGCGGACATCTCGGCCAGCGCCCGGGCGGCAAGCGCGGCGTGGGCCGCCTCGACGATCAGCACCCGGGCCCCGCCATGCCGCAGCGAGAACGCGATCGTCGGCGGATCGAGGCGGGTGTTGAGGGGGTTCAGCACCGCCCCGAGCATCGGGATGGCGAAATGCGCCTCCACCATCTCCGGGATGTTCGAGGCGAGGATCGCCACCGTATCGAGGCGGCGGACGCCCCGACCGGCCAGCGCCGAGGCCAGCCGCCGGCAGCGCGCGTCGAGCTCCGTGTAGGTGACGCGCCGGTCCCCATCGATCACCGCGATCCGGGCGCCGAACGAGGCCGCCGCCCGGGAGAGCAGGCTCGCGGGCGTCAGCGGGACGTAGTTCGCCGGTCGCCGGTCGAGCCCGGTCTCGAACGGGTGCCGCGCCGCGTCGGCGGGAGGGGTCGGGACTTCCGGCATGGCGTCGTGCCCTCTCCATCAGGCAGGGGCGTTCGCCCTCTCGTGCCATGATTTCGCGCGGCGGGGCCGTGTCAATCGGCCGGGGATGACAGAAGGCCCGCTCCCTCCGAGCGTGACGGCGGCGGGGGCGCCGTCACCGCAGGGCCATTGACGAGTCTCCCCGTCCTGTCCGATGCGTACGGGTGTTTTCGGGTTTGAGGCTTGGGGGCGAGCGGTGAACAACGACAATCTGCCGGCACTCTCCGATGCCGCCCGGCGCGAGATGGCCGAGGGGGCCGTGAGCAAGGCGCGCGAGGCCTACGAGCGCTACGCCGAGGCCGGCGAGCAGGCGTTGAACGCGGCGGAGGCATCCTTCAGTCAGGCATTCGACGGCTGGCGGCAGGTGATGGGCGCCACCCGGGAGGCCGCCCGAGAATTGACCGACAGCAACGTCGCCACCGCCCGCAGGGGGCGGGAGCAATGGGACGCGGCGGGCTCCCGCCTCTACAACGCCTTCGAGGACAATGCCGGGCAGATGATGGCGGCGATGCGCGAGATCGCCCACAGGATGCTCGTGGCCTCCGACACCAATGTCCGCGCCTCCCTCGACTTCGCCGAGCGCCTCGCCCGCACCAGCGACCCCAGGGAGATGGTGCAGCTCCAGGTCGGCTTCCTGCAGGACCAGTCCCGGCGCCTCACCGAGCAGGTGGTCGATCTGCACCAGACCACGACGCGCCTCGCCCGCGAGGCCGCTGCCCGCGCTGAATCGCAGTGAGCGGGCTGCTCGACCCGGTTCCTGGCGCGCGCCCCCTCCGGCTCGACGAGTTGAGCGAAGCCGACGTGCCCTTCCGGGCCGGCCATTTCCTCGCCTACGCTCCGAAGGATTTCCACCCGATCGCCTATGTCGATTGGGGCGATCCCGAGAGCCGACGCATCGTGATCTGCGTCCACGGCTTGAGTCGGCAGGGGCGGGATTTCGATCCGCTGGCCTACGCCCTGGCCAAGATGGGCTATCGGGTGGTCTGCCCGGATCTTCCCGGACGCGGCCTGTCCGGCTGGCTGCGGGATCCCGAGCTTTACAGTCTGCCGCAATACGCCGCCGACATGGCCGGACTCATCGCGCATCTCGGCATCACCACCGAGATCGACTGGATCGGCACGTCGCTGGGCGGTCTGACCGGCATGGTTCTGGCGGCCTCGCGGGGAACGCCGATCCGGCGGATGGTCATCAACGACATCGGGCCGTTCCTGCCCTGGGCGCCGGTGCGGCACATCGGCAACCGCCTCCGCGACGCCCCCCGCCTTCACCACAACCTCGCCTCCGGTGAATCGCGCCTGCGCACGGTGCTCGGCGCGTTCGGCCCCCTCACCGACGAGCAGTGGCGCCATATCGCGTGGCACAGCTTCTTCCCGGAGCCGACCGGTGGCTGGCGGCCGCATTACGATCCCGCCATCGGCGATGCGTTCCGCCCCGGCCGGGTCTACAGCGTCAGCATGTGGCGGGACTGGGATGCCATCACCTGTCCGGTCCTGCTGCTCCGGGGGGCGCAGTCGGACCTGCTCCTGGCGGAGACCGCCGACGAGATGATGCGCCGGGGGCCGCGAACCCATCGGGTGGAGATCCCCGGTTGCGGGCACGCACCGGCGCTGCTCGACCCCGATCAGATTCGCATCGTCACCGACTGGATGGGCCCGGCCGGTTGACCGGTGGTAGGGCTCCCGCCGCAGCCGGTCGGTGCATGGCACGCCCCGTCCCGCCCCCGCGGAGGGGAAGGGATCCAGCGCATTTCCGAGGAGACAAGCCCGCTCAGACCGACCACCTTGGACCAGCCCATGGCGATATCCCGCCACGGCGAGGCCGTGCGGGCAGGTCGTGGCAAGGATGGTGACGAGCAATCACGGGGCGGCTGAGGTGGGGCGTCTCGCGTGTTCGAAGTCGTGCCGTTCCGGCCGCTTCCATGCCCCTGGGGCCGCTTCCGCTCGCTTGTCCGTCGAAGGCCGCTAGGCTTCGGGCCGAACCAGACCCTTGTCCATTTCGGCGGCGGCCTGCTGAGGTGGAGTCATGCCTGTCTCCTTCAGCTTCCAAGAGTTGTTTGTAGTCATCCGCGCGATCCGATGTAGGGCGGATGACTTGTGCCGGCATTTGCGAAGCACAGGATCAGACTGCTCCCGCTCTTTCAGGGCGTCAACCCGAAAGTTTAGCCAAGCTCCAGAATTTTCACCTGGGTCGGTCTCCGTTCGGCCAAGCCATTGCCGCATCGATGGTTTCGCGGCCCGATCTTCTCTCGAACCTATCAACGACGCGACGATTGAGTAGACCGCGAGACAACCAAGCACGATCCACCCCTCGCGGTCACGGGTTCGCGCGCCGGTCGGCCTCCACCGTGTTCGCCCGTGTTCCGGTGAACTGGTCCCGCAGGTTCATGAACCACGCCGGGGGTGGCGCGCGGCCATCCCCAACCACCACCGTCGCCGTCATGCCCGCCACCAGGGGCACGTTGGCGGGCACCGCCTCGATCTTGATCCGCACGGGGACACGCTGGGCCAGCCGCACCCAGGTGTAGACCGGGTTGACGTTCGGCAGGCCCTGCGTGCTCGGCGTGGCGTTCTCGGTGGAGATGCCGAGGGTGATGCTGGAGACGACGCCGTGCAGGTGTGGGGCGTAACCCATCAGCGCCACGTCCGCGCGATCCCCCACATGGATGTTGGCCATCTTCGTCTCCTCGAAATAGCCGTCGATCCAGTAGGAATCGGTGTCCACCACGCTGATGTTCGATGTGCCGCTCTGCGCGTAGTCTCCCACCCGCATCAGCAGGTTGGTCACGCGGCCGTTGACGGTGGAGCGCACCTGAGTTCGCCCGAGGTTCACCTTGGCCTGCCGCTGCTGCGCCTGCGCGCTCTCCAGGGCCGCCGAGGCGATCTTCGCGTTGCCCGCGTAGATCTGCTTCTCCTCCACCGAAGTGGAGACGGTAGTGAGGGCTTCCCGGCGGGCGGCCTGGGCGCTCTTCACGGACAGGTCGGCCTCGCGGTTCTTGACTTCGGCGTTGGCCGACGACACCGCCACCTCAAAGTCGACCGGGTCGATGAGGTAGAGGATGTCGCCCTTGCTCACGTTCTGGTTGTCGGCGACCTTCACCTCGACGATCTGGCCGGACACCTGCGGGGCGATGTTGGCGACCTGCACGCGGATCCGTCCGTCCCGGGTCCAGGGCGCCTCGGTGTAGAATTCCCAGACGAAGGCGGCCGCCACGAAGGCCACGAGCAGCACGAGCGCGGTCGCGGCGATCCGCACGACCTTCACGGTCCGGCTGCGGCCGGTGATGGCCGAAAAGCCCGCCCTGGGAGAGGCAGGCTGGACCGGCGGCGGATCGTCCTTGCGAACGGCGGAGCCCTTCGGAACCACCTTCTTCGGATCATCCTCGTCGGCGGTGGTCGGGGTCATTGGGTCAACGCGATCAGGAGGGCGAGGACGCACACGTAGATCCCCGCCTCGGCCAACGGCGCATTGGCGACGTAGCGGCTCAGGCGGATACGGGCGAACACGAAACGCAGGACCAGGATGATCAGAAACGCGGCGAGGGCATAGCCAACAAAGCTGGAAATCAGCACCCCGCCGATATGGATATCCTTGTGCATGGTCCTGCCGCGGGGTGAAGGGTCAGAAGGGGGCGACGTTCAGGCGCTGGAGGAAGCGCCGGTGTCCGGCGACGGTCCGCGCGGCGCTCACGAGGTCGCTCGCGGCGCGGGCGGCCAGGAGTCGCACGGGACGGTCCTGGCTCGCCGCCGCGCGGATCACGCCCCTGGCCGCCGTTTCCAGGGCGCCGTCGTCGCCCCGGGCGAGGGCGTTGCGGGCATCGGGCACGGGGCCGCGCATGGCGGGAACCCGCCACAGGCCGCGAAGCTCGGCATGGGCCCGGGCGGCGGCGGCCTCCAGGCGCGCCAGGGCGAAGGCATGGGACAGGCTCGCCCGACGGACCGCGCCACTGCCCGAACTGTAGCCCGCGAACTGGAACAGGCGGTCGGCATTCAGACTGGTGCGCGTGGTGGCGTCGCCCCCTTCGCCCACCAGCGCCCCCGCCAGCGCTCGCCGGGCGGAATCAAGGGCGAAGACCCGCTTCTGCGCGGGCGAGACGGGCAGGATGATCCGCACGACGAGGCTCAAGGCCACCGCCGCGACGATCACCAGGAAGCCGTTCAGCAGGAAGGTCTGGGCGTCGTAGCTCTGCGGGTTCGAGGGCGAGAGCAGGACCGGGAAGAAGACGATCAGGATGAAGCCGATGCCGAAGGTCTTCGGATTGAGCGACAGGAAGCACCCGAGAAAGATCACCGGCGCCATCGCCATCGCCAGCATGGGAAATCCTTGCACCCCGTTGAGGATGGTGAAGCGGGCGATTCCGGCGGAAATCGCCGCCAGGGTCATGCCGGCGAGGACGCCGTTGGCGAACTTCTTCGGATCGGGCGTCGTGGAGGACAGGGCGGCGGTCGCCGCGATCTGCACGATGGCGAAGGAGGATTCCGGCAGACCCAGGGCGATGAACAGCGCGGCGGTAATGCCGAAGCCGATAGCCACGCGCAGCGCCCCCCGGAACGCGATGGGAAAATCCCGTTGGGTCGGCAACACGGCATCCCGCAGGGGGACATGCCCGTCCGCCAGGGCCTGGAGGCCGTCCCGGGCGAAGGTGGCGGCGCAGGCGAAATCGAGGGCACGCTGCAGCACCACGATCTCGTCGAGGGGGCGGTCGCCATCGCGGATCGCCTCATCGACTAGTTGGCGCAGGCGTTCGTCCTGCGCATCGAGCTCCGATGGGTCGGGGGCCTGGGCGATGCGGCGGCAGGTCGCGATGGCCTCCTCCACCGCCGGCGATCGCCGTTCGAGATGCGCGGCGGCGGCCGCCACGGTGCGGATCGCGGCGGCCATCGCGTAGAGCGCGGCGATGCAGCTTCGCGCGCCGGCGGCCCGGTAGCGGCCATCGTCCAGTTCCCCCGCGATGGCGCTCGCGTCGGCGCGCATCGGGGCGATGGTGCGGATGAGGTCGGCCGTGCGGGCCACGCCGAGATCGCCCTTCTCGAGGCTCTCGGCGGCATAGGCGCGGGTGGCGTTCCAAGCCGAGGTCAGGGTGGGCAGGAGGGCGCGCCACGTGCTCGGCGAGGCCAGGGCATCGTTGATGAAGGTGATCGCCACGATGCCGACGACGATGGCCGCCACCCGCGCGGCGGCCGAATCGAAAGCGTCCTGCGGGGCGTCGATCTGCGCCAGCGCGATGATCGCGACGGTGTAGCCCGACAGCATGGCCCCGTAGGCACGGGTATCCTGGAGGTACTGCGCCACGAACACGCAGAGGCCGAGCCACACCGTGAACGACACGAGCAGCAAAACCCGGTCCTGGCCGAACAGCGCCACCACGACGAGCGACACCGCCGCGCCGATGAGGGTTCCCACGAGGCGATAGACGGCCTTCGACAGGGCCTGCCCACGCTTCGGCTGCGCCAGGATCGCGACGCAGGTGGCGGCGGAGGACGCGCTGTCGAGCTGAAGCCAGAACGCCACCCACAGGGCGAGCATCATGGCGATCCAGATGCGGAGGGCGAAAGCCCAGGCCGCCGGCTTGGGCACCCAGGCATCCGCCCAGTCTACGATCTGGTCGACACGGGACGGCCGGACCGCCCCAACGGCACCGTCAGACATGGCCGGTCGCTCGTCCGGCGGCGGGGCGCCCCGCGTTCATTTCTCCTCCGGGGCAAGCTGGGCCAAGGCAGGGTGAGAACGCGCATGGCGCACCGCAGTTCATCGCTGCGATGCGCAACGAAGCGGGCGGTGCGTCAGACCTTGTCGTTGCCCTTCAGGCGCTTGTTGCACTGGCTCCAGAACTGGGGCCACTTCGGCCCCTGGGCCGCCTTCTGCGCGTCAGTGAGGCCGCGCCACTCCGTGCCGCATTTCCGCTGGCGCTCCCGGGCCGCCGACTGGCCGGGGCTGACGGGCTTGGCCGTTTGGGTTTCGGGGACCGTAGCCGGGGTATCCTTGGACGGCGTCTCCTTTCCGGCCACCATCTGCGGGGTCGTCAGGCACAGGGCGAGGAGGGACAGGCGGAACAGGCGCGCGGTCATCGGGGGATAGGTCTCGACTCACCGCGGTCAACGGCGGTGCGGGCGTACTGCCGCATGGGGACCAGGGCTCCGTCGAGGGTCGGAATGCCACCCTTCGCACCCCATCCCCTCACGAAAACGTGAGCCTGCGCGCGCGCCCCCCTTGAATGTCTCGGTGGGTTCGTCTCTCCTCGCGGCCCGGACCCGGCGGACCTCTGGTCCGGTCGAGACAGGATCAACCCGTCCGAGCACTGATCACCGCGCCCGATTGCATCGCACGCGGGAACGGATTTATGAATTTCGTGAGGTTAGGGCCGGTTGGCCGATCCCGGTTCGAGGAGCAGCGAGTGATGGCAGCGGTCACCGGCCGACCGATCGACGTGTACACTTGGACCACGCCGAATGGCTGGAAGATCCCGATCATGCTGGAGGAGTGCGAGCTTCCCTACAGCATCCTCCCGGTCAATATCGGCAAGAACGAACAATTCGCCCCTGAATTTCTGAGGATTTCGCCCAACAACAAGATCCCCGCCATCGTCGATCACGACGGTCCGGGGGGGCAGCCGATCTCGGTGTTCGAGTCCGGCGCGATCCTCCAGTATCTCGGCCGCAAGACCGGGCGACTCTATCCGGCGGACGAGCGGGCGCGGGTCGCCGTGGACGAGTGGCTGTTCTGGCAGGTGGCAGGCTTCGGGCCGATGCTCGGGCAGACCCACCACTTCACCATCTACGCCCCCGAGAAGGTGCCCTACGCCATCGAGCGATTCACCGCCGAGGCCAAGCGTCTCTACGGCGTGCTCGAACGGCGGCTGGAGGGGCGGGACTATCTCGCCGGGGATTTTTCCATCGCCGACATCGCCACGCTGACCTGGGCGAAGCTGCATTTCAAGCAAGGCGTCGAGATCGCCACCCTGCCGAACGTCGCCCGCTGGCTGGAGCGGGTGCTGGCGAGGCCCGCCGTGCAGCGGGGCCTCGCCGCGATGTAGGCGCCGGCCTCAGTTCTTGTTGAGAGCCTGCTGGTTCACCGTCGGGACGCGGGTCCAGGTCTGCGATCCGCACAGGATCTTCAGCAGGCAACCGGAGACGCTGAGTTCGGACTCGCTCTCGCGCTCCATGCTCACGTCGTAGGTCTTGCCCTCCTCGACATTGTAGATCTGCCCGGAGAACTTGCCCTCGTCGGGCTTGAGGCTCTCGATCAGCTGGAGGCCGATCACGGGGCGGGCGCGCTCCTTCGGATCGGGGTTCTTCACATCGGTGCGCGGGGCGCCGCCGTCGGTGGTGGGAACCTTGAGCCAGACGACCTTGCCGCAGACGTAATGCTGGTTCGCGCCGCAGCGGTCGATCTGGATCTTCGCGCGGCCGTCGCCGGTGAGCCAGGTGCCAGAGGGATCCTTCGGTGTTTCCGCCTGGGCGGCGGCGAGGCCGACCAGGAGGTAGGCGGGGCTGAGGGCGAGGCGCAGGACCGGCTTCATGAACAGCTCCGTGAGAGGGGGCCCCGGCCGGATCGCCGGGGGCCGATGCGGCGATGAGGCTCCCGCAATCGGGCGATTTTCCGGCGGTGTTGCGGCGGCGCCACGAAGCCCAACTCTCTTCTGTGGAAGCGCGCGGGTTGAAGGCGGGGGGAGCGCGGGGCTATAAGCCCGCCGCCCAAGGGTTTTTTTGCCGACACCGATGTCGCGCATTTTTTAGAACCCGTGCCTTCTCGACAGAAAGACCGACGGATCATGGCCACCGAGCGCACCTTCTCGATCCTCAAGCCCGACGCCACGCGCCGCAACGTCACCGGCGCGGTGAATGCCCTGATCGAGGGGGCGGGCCTGCGCATCGTCGGCCAGCGTCGCATCCAGATGACGAAGGCCCAGGCCGAGAAGTTCTACGAGGTCCACAAGGAGCGGCCGTTCTACGGCGAGCTCGTGGAGTTCATGACCTCCGGCCCGGTGGTGGTGCAGGTGCTGGAGGGCGAGAACGCCGTCGCCAAGTACCGTGAGGTCATGGGCGCCACCAACCCGGCCCAGGCCGCCGAAGGCACGATCCGCAAGCAGTTCGCCGAGTCCGTCGGTGAGAACACCGTCCACGGCTCCGACAGCCAGGACAACGCCAAGCTCGAGATCGCTCAGTTCTTCCAGGACGGCGACATCACCGCCTGATCCGTCACGACGGTGGCCGGCGGGGCACACAGCCCCGCCGGTTCGCCCGCGCGAAACCGTGCGGGGCGGGATGATCTAGGGGTGTGTCCGCCCCGCCATTGACGACGTGGACCGCGAGGGCGTCCAAGGGCGGGGGATACACCCCGACCGAGATCCGGAACCTCGATACGATGACGACCCGCCGTCTCCCCCTGCTGATCGCCGCCGGCTTCATTGCCCTCGGCGCGACCGCCGCCCTGGCCAGCGGTTCCTCCGCGCCCTTCGAGCAGTACCAGCCCGACCCGGCGCTCAAGACGGCGACGAGGGGCAACCTCGAAGGCCGCGTGCGCCGCGCCTGCGCCGTCGTCCAGGCCCGCCTCACCAACGCGCCCGAGGCGTCCCTCGACCGGCCGTGCGGCTGCTACGCCAAGCAGACCATGCGGAGCCTCGACGAGTCCGAGATCGAGTCCTACCGGACCACCGGCTATTTCAACGA
>JAKONI010000080.1 GCA_022702015.1 Beijerinckiaceae bacterium
GCTGCGGCATGTCCGAGGCTGTGTCCTTCATCCCCGGCGAGGACCGGGCAAACGGGTTCGCGATAACCGGTGGCACGCCGTCTCCGGATCGGGCAACGCCCCGATCCGGCCTGTCCGGGGGAAACCCCTCGCCTGTGTCGCGAGGGACACAACCGGTGATCGTCTGACGACGCCTATCGCCGAGAAATAGGGCCGAGGTATGAACGGCCGGTGGCGCCCTGTGGACAAATGCGGCGGGCGGACGCAGGTCCGCGCCGCCGCCGGGGCCGTCCCCACGGCCGGACCCCGCCTCGCGGGCCGCCCCGGTTCAGCCACCTTCCTGGGCAGAGTGCGCGGCATCCGACACCACCACGAGCCCGCCGATGTCGTTCCTGAACGACCTGCCGATCGCCGACCTCATCGCCAGCTACGGCTATCTCGCGATCTTCGTCATCATCGCCCTGGAGAGCGCGGGCGTGCCGCTGCCGGGGGAGACGATCCTGATCTCGTCGGCGGTCTACGCCGGCAGCACCGGGCAGCTGAACATCGGTTTCATCGTCGCCGCCGCAGCCTCCGCCGCCATCCTCGGGGACAATTTGGGCTACTGGGTCGGCCGGCGCTGGGGCATGCCGCTGCTGCTGCGCTACGGCCATCTCATCGCCCTCAATCACGGGCGGCTCAAGCTGGGGCAGTACCTGTTCCGCGAGCACGGCGGCAAGATCGTGTTCTTCGGCCGCTTCACCGCGATGCTGCGGGCCTATGCGGCGGTGCTCGCCGGGGTGAACCGCTTGGACGCCCGCCGCTTCATGATCTTCAACGGGCTGGGCGGCGTCGTCTGGGCCTCGGTGATGGGTGTCGGCGCCTATCTCGGCGGACGCTCCATCGAGCACATCGCCGGCCCCGTGGGGCTCGCCCTGCTCGCGGTGGTGATCTTCGGCGGGCTGGCCCTGTGGCTGTTCGTCCGCCGCCACGAGGAGCGCCTGCTGGTTCAGGCCGAGGCCGCGATCCCCGGCCCGCTGACCTGAGCGGCCGCCCCTCCGCCCGAGCGGAGGGGCGCCGTCCCCGTCAGTTGCGGCTTGGCTCCATGCCGGAGGCGGGAACCGCGCCCGGCGCCGCGCTCGCCTCCTTCTCGGGGTTCTTGGCCTGGCTGTAGGCGACGTTGGCGAAGGAGCCGATGGTCGCGGGCCAGCTCAGGCCCTCGGGGACGGCGTCCTTGGCCACCCGGCAATAGGCCGAGGTCAGGCCGTTGACGATGTCGTCGTCGCTGGCGCCGGTCCCGGCCTGCTTGAGCCGGGGCACGATCACCTTCAGGCGGGCGACGAAATCGTTGGGCATCAGCCCCTTGAGCTGGTCGGTCACCTCGGCCTGCTCGATCGCCGCCTTGAGCTTGTCCTGCTCGATCTCGGCGCAGGGCGCGGTGCCCGAGAGCATGGTCCTGGTGGCCGCGCGCGCCTCGGCGACCGCCCCGCCCGATCCCAGCACCGGGGCATTGTTGCCCCAGGAGTTGCGGATGTAGTCGGTGACGTTCTTGACCTCCTCGTCGGTCATGGTCTGGCCCACGGCGGGCATCGGCGCGTAGCCGCTCGCCGCGCTCAAGCCCCCGAAGATCACGCGCAGGATGGTCTCCGGCCCTCGCGACTGGACGGAGCTGTTGCCCGCGAGTGCCGGCACCGCCCCGTCGATGCCCTTGCCGTCCGGCCGGTGGCAGGAGGAGCAGTGGGTCAGGTAGGTGTCGGCGCCGGGCGCGCCCTGCGTGTTGAAGGCCTGGAGGTCCTTCTCCTTGTAGGATTTCCGGGCGGGCACGGTGCGCAGGTAGGCCACCATCGCGTTGATGTCGGAATCCGTCAGCTTGGAGAGCGATTCCTCGATGGTCTGGCGCATCGGCCCGGCGGCGACGCCGGCCCTGTTGCCCGGCGCGGTGCCGGTCTTGAGGTAGGTCGCCACCTCCTCGTCCTTCCAGGCGCCGATGCCCTGGTGCCCCTCGGGGGTGATGTTGGGCGCGTACCAGCCGTCGATGACGCCGCCGCCCATCTTGCCCGCGAGCCCCGAGTTGCCCACGAGCTTGCGCTCGTTGTGGCACATCGCGCAGTGGCCGAGTCCCTCCACGAGGTAGCCGCCGCGGTTGACCTCCTCGCTGGCGTTCGGGTCGGGCTCGAAGCGCGTGTTGGTGAAGAAGGCGGTGCGCCACGTGATGAGCGCGGTGCGGATGTTGAAGGGGAACGGGATGTCGTTGGCCTTGCGCTTCTCGTTCACGGCCGGGATCGACTGCAGGTAGGCCCAGATCGCCTTCGTGTCCTCGTCGGTCACCTTGGTGTACCAGGAGAACGGGAAGGCCGGGTACAGGTAGGAGCCGTCCTTGGTGATGCCGTGCCGGAAGGCCTTCTCGAAGTCCTCGTAGGACCAGTTGCCGAGCCCCGTTTCCTTGTCCGGCGTGAGGTTGGGGGTCATGATCAGCCCGACGGGCGTGTTCAGCGGGTAGTTGCCGGCCAGGGACTTGCCGCCCGGCGCCGTGTGGCAGGCCGTGCAGTCGCCCGCGGTGGCGAGGTACTTCCCCCGCTCGATCAGATCCTGGTCCCCGGCCTGCGCCAACGCCGGCAACGGCACCAGTGCGGAGCCGATCACCATTCCGGAACCGAGGGCGAAGGCAGTGAAGCGGGCCATGAACCTCTCCGGCTGATCTGATCAGGGCATTGGTAGAATGGTGCAGTTCCAATGTCGGCCGGGAACGCGGCAGTTTAGGCGGATGTTCCGATGGTTCCCGAGCTTGCGGTGCGACCAAGCGCCCCCGTACGATCATCCCGAAAGCGCAGACACATCTCCGTGAGATGCGCGGTGAGGGCGCCCAGCAGGCAGGCCGCGACGACGGTCCATCCGGCGCCGACGAGGGCGGCCCGGACCGCCAGCATCAGGGCGGCCCCCGAGGCGAGGTTGGCCAGGAGTCCGACGGGCGAGGGGCCGTGCCCCCGCAGCCTGCGCCAGCCCAGCAGGGCCACGGCCTCGAGCGCGACGAGGCCCAGGATGACGTCCACGATGCGACCGTTGGCGAACCACTCGGCCATGCCTCAGGCCTCCCGCAGGGACGGATTGAGACGCAGGATGGTCCAGTTGAGGTAGCTCGCGGTGCCGACCCAGGCGAGGTAGGGCAGGTTGAGGAGCCCGGCGGTGACGCTGACGCGCCCGGTCACCATCGTCACGACGAGCACCGAGAGCCAGAGCGCCAGCACCTCCGCGAAGGCCCAGTCCGGCCGCCGCAGCCGGAAGAAGAGGACGCTCCAGGCCATGTTGAGCACGCCGTTGACGGCGTAGGCCGCGATCAGCGCGCTCCGGGCGCCCGTGCCCGCATCGGCGTTCCAGGCGAGGACGCCCGCGGTCGCGGTGCAGGCGAAGATCAGG
>JAKONI010000416.1 GCA_022702015.1 Beijerinckiaceae bacterium
CGGCGCCCCGGTGGTGATCAGCTTCTCGAACCGCTGCTTTCCCACCAAGGCGGTGGCCATCTGGAACGCCCTGGATGGCACTGGACACGCGCAACTCGTCGGCCTGTACTGCCAGCGTGCCGGCTTCTCCCGCATCGAAACCCGCGTCCTTAAAGCCGGCGGAGGTCGGGGGGATCCGATGACGGCGGTGATCGCCCGGACCGCCATCGCCTGAGACTTCCCGGCTGGTCGCCGAGGCGGTTCGGTGCCCTTTCCGGCGATCCCAGTATCGCCGGAGAGAAGCGGTCACTGCATCCGCAGGGGCATCGCCTCCACGGCGATCTCCCCCACGCCGCGCTTGCCCAACCCCTCGCGCAGGGGGTTCGTCAGACAGGTTCCGGCGGTGAAGGCGGCGTGCACCGTGTTGCCCGGGTCGCGGGTCCGTTCGCCAGGGCCGAGGAGTTGCACCACCCGGCGGGCGATCGCCGGCGCCGGATCGATCCACGTCACCGGCCAGGGCGCCAGGGCCTTCAGGCGGGGCAGCAGCAGCGGATAATGCGTGCAGGAGAGGCACACCACATCCGTGCGCCGGCCATCCTCGGCGGTCACGAAGCAGGGCGCGATCTCGGCCAGGAGCATGTCGTCGTCCACGGGGGTGCCCGCCATGTCCGCCTCGGCGAAGGCGGCGAGGTTCCAGGAACCGACCAAGGTCACGTCGCAGGTGGAGGCGTAGGTGGCGATGAGGTTGCTCGTGTAGGAGCGGGCGACGGTCCCAGGCGTTGCCAGCAGCGTCACGAGGCGCGAGCGGGTCGTCTCGGCCGCCGGCTTGATCGGCGGCACCACGCCCACGAACGGCGTCGAGAAGCGCTGGCGCAGGGCCGGAAGCACCAGGGTCGAGGCGGTGTTGCAGGCGATAACCACGAGGTCCGGCCGGTGGGTCGCGATGAGCTGCTCCATCACGGCGAGCACCCGCGCGATCAGGGCGGCCTCGGACAGGCGGCCATAAGGGAAAGCCGCGTCGTCGGCGGCGTAGACGTACCGGGCATCCGGGCGCGCCCGGCGCACGGCATCGAGCACGGTGAGGCCGCCGAGGCCGGAATCGAACAGCAGGATCGTCGGATCGGGCGCGCCACGGACCGGCGCGAGGGAAAGACCGGCCCCGGCCATCAGGTCGATCCGCATCGCAACACCCACTCTCCCCTGTCCACGCCGAAGCATCCACGGGCGACGGTTAAAGCCTTCTCACTGCGGCGGCAGAAAGGCCCGCTATCCCCGTCAGGCCCGCTTAGCGATGACAGGGCGGCCGCTCTGCGGAGAAGCGTCGCGGCAAGAATGCCGCGCCGAGGTTGCGGGCGGGCCGGAGGAACCTATCTGCTTCGTTCGGCCATCGGACAAGAACAAGGTCCTTCGGGAGCCGGCCGGAAGGGAAGAGTTTCCATGGCAGCCAGCGCCGCCCTCCGCGCGGATCACGCGTCCATCCCACGCCACCCCGCGTTCCCCCCACCTTCCGTCAGCGCCCGCCCGGTGGACCGCCAGGCATGGATCGCGGCCTACCGCGAGGTTCGGGCCGAGACCGAGCGCCGGGCGGCCCCCCTGTCGCCGGAGGACCAACAGATCCAGTCGATGGAGGACGCGAGCCCGACGAAGTGGCACCGCGCCCACGTGACATGGTTCTTCGAGCAGTTCCTGCTCGCGGAGCACCTGCCGGGCTACACGATCCACGATCCACGCCTGCACTATCTGTTCAATTCGTATTACGTGGCCGCCGGTCCGCGCCAGCCGCGCACCCAGCGGGGCCTCATCACCCGCCCGACCTGCGATGAGGTGGCTGCCTACCGCGCCCATGTCGATCGCGCGGTGGAAACCCTGCTCACCGGGGCTACGGACGAAGCCCTCGACGCGATCCTGCCGATCCTGGAGATCGGGCTCTTCCACGAGCAGCAGCATCAGGAGTTGCTCTGGACCGACATCCTGCACGCTTTCGCCCAGAACCCCCTCGATCCTGTCTACGACCCGGATTGGAATCTTCCCCGGGCCAGCCGGGCCCCGGGTGCCGTCACCCTCGACAAAGGCGTCGTCGCCATCGGCCACGAGGGGGAGGGCTTCTCCTACGACAACGAATCGCCCCGGCACGACAGCCTCGTCCTCCCCGTGCGGATCGAGCGTGGTCTGGTGACGAACCGCGACTGGATGCGCTTCATCGAGGATGGCGGCTATGGCCGCCAGGACCTCTGGCTGAACGATGGCTGGTATGCCGGCCAGAACCAGAACTGGGAGGCCCCGGGCTACTGGCGCCGGGATGGCGAGACCTGGGTGCAGGCGAGCCTCGGCGGCCCCCGGCCGATCGACCTCGACGCCCCCGTGAGCCATGTCAGCTACTACGAGGCGGACGCCTATGCCCGCTGGGCGGGGCGCGTCCTGCCGACGGAGTTCGAATGGGAGGTCGCCGCCCGCGACGGCCAACTGGTCGATGCCTACGGCCTCGTGTGGCAGTGGACCCGCAGCGCCTACCTCGCTTACCCCGGCTACCGGCCGCTGCCGGGGGCGCTGGGCGAGTACAACGGCAAGTTCATGTCGAACCAGTTCGTGCTGCGCGGATCGTCGGTGGCGACACCCGAGGGCCATGCCCGGCCGACCTACCGCAACTTCTTCTACCCCCACCAGCGGTGGCAGTTCACCGGGTTGCGCCTCGCCGAACCGATCGCCTGAGCCGCAACCGGCCGCCGACCGAAGACGTTTCACTCCGCGTACCGGAGATCCCATGACCGTCAAGCCGAGTTTCCCCGCCGCCGTGGCGACCGATGCCGTCTTCCTGCACGACGTTCGCTCCGGGCTCGGCGCCGGGCGCAAGATGCTGTCGCCGAAGTACTTCTACGATGCCGCCGGATCCGAGTTGTTCGAGGCCATCACCGCCCTGCCGGAGTACTATCCGACGCGGACCGAGATCGGCATCCTCGACGAGCGCGGGGGCGAGATCGCGGCGCTGCTGCCGGAGGGCGCGGCGCTGGTGGAGTTCGGCAGCGGCTCGACGGCAAAGCTCCGGCGCCTGCTGCGTCATCTGCCGGGCTTGGCGGCCTATGTGCCGGTCGACGTGTCCGGGGAGTTCCTGGCCGAGCAGGCCGCCACGTTGAGGCAGGATTTCCCGGACCTCACCGTCGCCCCGGTGGTGGCGGATTTCACGCAGGCCTTCATCCTCCCGGAGGCCGTCGCCATGGCACCCCGGGCGGGTTTCTTCCCGGGCTCGACGGTGGGTAATTTCGAGCCGGCGGAGGCGCGAACGCTGCTGGAACGGTTCGGGGAGATTCTGGGGCCGCAGGCGCTGCTCATCCTTGGGGTCGATCTCGTGAAGGACTCGGATCGGCTGGAGGCGGCCTACGACGATGCGGCCGGGGTCACGGCGGCGTTCAACATGAACCTGCTGCGCCGGATGAACCGCGAGCTCGGCGCGGATTTTAATCTCGATGCCTTCGCCCACCGGGCGGTGTTCAACCGGGATGCGTCGCGGATCGAGATGCACCTCGTGGCCAGGACGGCCCAAACGGTCCGTATCGGCGGCGATGGCTTCGCCTTCGAGCCCGGCGAAACCATCCACACTGAAAACAGCTACAAGTACACGCTGGAGAGCTTTCGTGATTTAGCTGCCCGGGCAGGCTGGCGATCGCAGAAGGTCTGGACCGACAAGGAGGCGCTTTTCAGCGTCCACGTCCTGCGCCGCGACCGGTAGGTTCGAGGTTAGACCAGGCTCGTCCCGTCAAACCCGCTCATCCCGGGGCGCGGCGAAGCCGGGCACCTGAGGATGAGATGAACGTCGGCCCGTCGGCCAAGCTCTCAGGCCGGCAAACGTTTCAAGACCTCGCGGGCCGCGCGCTCCCCGTCGAGGGTCGCGCCCCCCACCGTCATCGCCCCACCACCCGCGAGCGCCTCTCCCGCGAAGAAGAGACGGTCGCCCACCGGCTGTTGCAGGGCATCGCGGGCGTCGGCGTGTCCGGGGGCGACGATGGAATAGGATCCCAGCGCGTGGGGATCGGTCCACCACCCGGCGAGACGCCCCCCCGTGACGGCGTCGGCGGATCGGCTGCCGAGGATCGCCGTCAGCCGTTCCGTGGCCAGGGCCACGGCGGCCTTCTCCCCCGCCCGGCATAGATCGCGGGCAAGGTCCCCGCCGAGGTTGGCCACGGCCACGGGATGCCCGAACGGCCCCATCTCGAAATAGATCGTGGGTCCCCCCGTTGCTAAGGACACGGCATCGCCGAAGGCCTCCGGGTCGATCCGGGCACGGTCGAGGCGTAGGGCGATCTTAGTGTAGGCGCCCATCGACAGGCCATCGAGGGCCGCCTGCGTCGCGCCGGGAAGCGCGGGCGAGATGGCGGGCCGGCCGCTCTTCAACACGCCCACCGGCAGGGTGACGATGGCGGCCGCCGCCTCGACGGTCCCCGAGTGGGTTCCGAGCCGTACGCCGCGCCCCGACCAGTCGATCGACGTCACCGCGCAGGACAGGCGGACCGGCAAGTGGGCGAAGTGGCGGGCCACGAGGTCGCCGTACCCATCGACCCAAAGGTCGGAGCCCGACCAGAGGCGGTCGTAATCGGCGGCGGATACCCGGTCGGGGTCCTCCCCGAGGGACAGGCGGCTGAGGCCCGCCGTCGCGCTCACCGCCGCCGCCCCGCCGGGGGCCGCCTCGGCGGCCAGCGAATCGTCCCGGCCCTTGGGGGCGAGGAGTGCGTCGA
>JAKONI010000420.1 GCA_022702015.1 Beijerinckiaceae bacterium
CATCATGTTCGCCGATCAGCCGCTGTCCGAGCGTCAGCTTCGATGGCTGGGAGACTTGTTGAAGAAGCACGGGCTTCCTCCTCTTTCGGATGGAGGCGAGTGATGGGCGCGCGAACCGAAACCAATCATCGCGGCGTGGATACGTCGATCGAGGCCGCTGCAATCGCCGCGCTGGGCGCCTCCGCCCTCCGGCGCCTCGTGCTGCGCACGCTCTACAATCATCCTGAGAACCTGACCGTCGATCAAACGTGCGCCGTCACGAAGCGCCCCCGATATTCGCTCCAGCCGCGCTTCACAGAATTGCGGGACATGGGCTTGATCCGGGACACCGGGGAGCGGCGACTAAATGCGTCGGGTGCTTCGGCGAAGGTCTGGCGAGCTGTGGCGCTCGACCAGCAGGAGGCTGCGGCATGACCGGCGTCATCCTCCCCATGCCCGCCGCGTCCTCTCGGCGCGGCGGCACCGTCCACGTGATGGGCGACCTCGCCAGCGGCTTCCACGTCAGCCACGAGAGCGCGTCGGGCAACTCCTGGGGCGAGCTATTCGGCCCGTACCCTGACGGGCAGGCTGCCATCGCCAAGGCTTACACGGTCAATCGTGACGATTACGGCGGCGACTGCGACGTTGCCGTCTGCGATGCCGCGCTGGCGGATCGCACCAGCATTACGTTGCGGGCTACTCGGATCGAGGGTGAGTTCTGATGAACCCGGTCCTTCAATCCGCCGCGCTTGATCACGCCGCCCACGGCTGGCCAGTTTTTCCCTGCAATCCGGAAACCAAACGGCCGCTAACGGCACACGGCTTCAAGGATGCATCAACCGACCCCAAGGTGATCGAAGCATGGTGGTCCAAATGGCCGGCTGCGATGATCGGAGTGCCGACCGGCGAGGCCATCGGAGCTTGGGTTCTAGACGTTGATGATCCAGCGGCCTTCGAAGCTAGTTGCGACATCGTACTGCCGGCCACCCGGCGGAGCACAACGGGGAAAGGTTACCACCTCTTCTATCGGTGGGACGCCGACGCGCCCATCATCAACGCTCAACGGACTGCCAAAAGCTGGGGCATCCCCGGCCTGCCTGGCGCCGACGTGCGAGGACAAGGCGGTTACGTAATCGTGCCGCCTTCGCTGCACCCCTCGGGCAAGCCGTACACGTGGGCTTGCGACGAGGACCCTAGCGATGCTCCGGACGAGCTTGTCGATTTGATCCGGAACCGCAGGCCTGCCGATGCTCCGGTGGCCGAGCGACCGGCAGTATCGGAAGAGAAACCACGGTCCGCCCTCCGGACTGCGCTGCAGGATACGGACTCCCACTACGGCATGGCTGCGCTCAAGCGGGAGTGCGAGCTGATCGCTGTTGCGGGTGCCGGTGCACAAGAGGGGACGCTGAACGCGGCGGCGCTGAAGATCGGCGCGCTGGTTGGAGGCGGTGAATTATCGTTACGCACTGCCAGCTCGGAGCTGATCGCGGCCGGCCTGTGCATGACTTCGTTCGATCCTCGCTATCCCTGGACCCCCGAGGAAGTGGCGGCGAAGGTTGCCCGTGGGATCGAGGCCGGGCAGCGCAGTCCGCGAAGCGCCCCGCCGGCTGTCGCGACGGCGAGGCGACTGGCGGCGGCGAACGACGATGCCGAGATGTCGGAAGACACGATCGCGCTGGCGTTCACGGCGCAGCACGGGGGCTCGATGCTTTTTGACAATCATGCCGGCCGGTGGTTTCGGTGGGATGGCGTGCGTTGGGAGATGGACGAGACGGACCTCGCCTTCGACTATGCGAGGCAGCTGGCTCGCGAGCTTGGCGAGGGTAAGCGGGCTATGGGCCGCGCCGCCACCGCCGGCGGCGTCGAGAAGCTCGCGCGTGCCGATCGCGCGCACGCCGTGACGAGTGCCGTGTGGGATCGCGATCCCTATCAGCTCGGCACTCCTTCCGGTTCGATCGACCTGCGTACCGGTATCCTGACCGAGCCTGATCGCGATCTCCGAATTACAAAGCTGACCGGCGCCGCGCCTGCACATGGTGAGCCGACCGTGTGGCTGCGCTTCCTTCGGGACTCGCTGGGCGGCGACGAGGAAATGGTCACCTTCCTTCAGCTCTGGTGCGGCTACAGCCTCACCGGCCTGACCAGCGCCCATGCACTCCTCTTCATCTACGGTCCTGGGGGCAATGGTAAGTCCGTTTTCCTGAACACCGTCACCGGCATCATGGGGGATTACGCCGTGACCGCAGCGATGGAGACGTTCGCGGACTCTCGGAACGATCGACACTCGACGGAGCTGGCGATGCTGCGTGGCGCTCGGCTGGTGACGGCTAGCGAGACGGAAGAGGGCAAGGCTTGGGCGGAGGCTCGCATCAAGGCTCTCACCGGCGGCGACCCGATCACCGCGCGGTTCATGCGGCAGGACAATTTCACGTTCCGGCCCCAGTTCAAGCTGACGATTGCGGGCAACCACGCTCCTGCGCTTCGCAACGTGGACGATGCCATGCGCCGTCGCTTCAACATCGCGCCCTTCGTCCTCAAGCCGACCAACCCGGATCGCGAGCTTGAGGAGAAACTGAAAGCGGAATGGCCTCAGATCCTCGCCTGGATGATCGCTGGCGCTCGTAAGTACCTTGCCGGGGGGCTGACACGCCCAGAAGCCATTGCACGGGCCACAGATGAGTATTTCGCGGAGCAGGACGTTTTCGGCCGCTGGCTTGCCGAGCGCTGCAACCTACGGGCCGGGGCTTTCGAGGCGCTGCGAAGCTGTACGGAGATTGGGAGGCATATGCTAAAGCTAATGGTGAAGCGCCTGGTACGGCGAAGTCGTTCGGGGCGGCGATGCGGAAGCGCAACCTCTTCGCCAAGTCGTCACGCGCGCTTGGTAGCCCGCAACAAACCTACTTCGAGGTCGAGCTTATTCCCGTTCCACAGCCAAGCTGGGGGCAGGACTGAGCCGATGCGGGCGCAAAGTGTAAGACGTGTAAGCCTTACAGCTGCATCCAGACATTCACGTGCGCGCGTGCGGGTGGGGATAGAACGGTTGAAAGACTTACACGCCTTACAGGGCTGGCGACCAAGAGCGAGTGAGGGGCGGTACGTTCAACCGGCCCCACGGTAATAATACACCGTGGAAACACCGTGGAGTGTCATACGCCGGGAGGCGGGCGGATGGCTGTTGTTAGAGCCAGGGGACAGCCCAGCCCCGGGATCGCGGCATCCCGTATTTACGGGAGGAATACGGGAGGGTGAGGCCGCCGTTCGCAGCCGTATCTACGGTGCGTTTACGGGGCCTCGCTGATAGCGGGCTCGGTCTAAAGTAGGGGCTTTTAGACCGCCGTTTCCGAGGCGCTGAGCACCGATATGGGTATTCCCATATCCGCCGAATGGGTACAGTACGCGCAAGCGCGCGCGTCCCTTCTATAATAGAAGGCTCGCGCGATGGCGAAGCAAGCCTCTCCGATCGCTCTTCTGAACCGTATGGCGCTAGCGTAGAACGTTGCAGACACACACGAGTCGGATAGGTGCCGTTGATTGCATTTCTTACAGCGCTGGCTGCGTTAGCAGCGACGTTAGCAGGGCTTCAGCTGGATGACCGTACATGGGATTTGGTGCCCGCTGCGGTTGGCGGAGTCATCGGCGCACTCGCTGGCGGCGTACCTGCCTATGCACTAGCTCGCCTTGCATCCAAAGAGGCAAAACGAAAGGACGATGAGACCAGATTAGCGGCAGATATTGCGCTGTTGTACAGCGCTGCTCAACGTCTCATTGAGATCGCCAACGGCTTGTACACTGTATGTCTTCAATTCAACGAGCAGCTAGATCAGGCAGCCATGGCTGGCAATCGGGATATGCCTCTGCATGGTATACTGAAACCAATGGCTGGACTGGGCAACGAGGAAGTTCGCTTCAGCACTGATGAAATTGCGCTTTTTTTTAGGGGTGAGCAAAGCGATTATGCGAACGAACTGATGCTTCTTTCACGCAGGCACGCGTCTAATATGCGCTCTTTGCAGGCTTACTCCGATCGACGCGAGGAATTTACCAAATCGTTGTCACCCACCGCTTTTGAGGGTGGCGTTGGGACGATAGAGTTGACGGGTGAAGATGGAATACGTGCCCGCGCAACGGCATATGCGCTTGATCAAATGGCTTCGATCCTGCTCGATAAGTTCAACGATGATCGCCGGACGGCGACGGCCCTCACGGCGAGTTTTGGCACACTTGCTAAGCAGATGTATCCCGGAAGCCGGGTCCCCACTCTCACGTCTGAAGCGAGCTGATGAATCGGCGCCTGCAGTCGTTTTCGGTTCTTATCAGCGGCGGTAAGGTGCTGGTTACTGGCGAAGGCGCACTTCTGTCGATGACCGTGGAGACGGCGCTTGAGCTGGCAGGGCAGCTCACTCAGGCGGCGTTTTTGGCGGCGGAGACGTCGAAGGAAAAGCATACGAGCAGTCTTCTCACCGCCGACCAAGCCGCTGCCCGCCTGGGTATGAGCGAGCGCACCCTGCGACGCATCCGCCAGCGCGGCGACATCGCCTACATCGCCCTGACCGATCGCAAGTTCCGGTACACGCCGGAGGACTGTGATGCCTATCTCGCTGCGTGCCGGCGCTTGGATGCGCCTCCGATGAAGCCCGCGCGAGCTGCCGGGCGAACGGTCGTGAAGCGATCAATGCACGTGGACTTCATGGAAGGGCGGGAAGCCCGCAGAGCCGAGATGCGGGCAGCCAAAAAGCAGTAGGAGTCGGTCCATGCATCCAAGAGCTATTTACGGATGGCCGCGCCTGATGCGCCTCCCTACCGCCGCAGCCTACCTCGATATGACAACGGCAAGCTGCTTAGGAGAGGTAGCGCGCGGGGGTGACCAGCGGGATTGATGTTCGCTGGTCGAGAGCGCTGGGATCGCCGCGCCATTGATGCGGCGCTTGATCAGCGGGCAAAAGACGATTGGCGCCGTCACCAACCCGGACTGGCGGAAGCCGACCCGGCGAATAGCACCATGCCCGGAAAGATGGTAAGCAGCGCTTGAGCGACTCCGAGCATGACCACGTGCCGGGCACAGTTGCGCATCTCAAGAGGGGGGATTGAAGCATGCCACTTGGCCAGATCACGAGCGTTTCCGGACCGCGGCGCAGCAGCGAGGGCACACCGTCAGCTCCGGGCACTGCGACCTTTACCGTCACTCGCGCCACCGCGAATGATGGTGGTGCACAGTACGCGTACTCGTTGATCGCGTACGGGAACGA
>JAKONI010000069.1 GCA_022702015.1 Beijerinckiaceae bacterium
CCCTTGTCGATGAGCTTGGGCATCTGCCGGTAGAAGAAGGTGATCAGCAGCGAGGCGATGTGGGCGCCGTCAACATCGGCGTCCGTCATGATGATCACCTTGTCGTAGCGAAGGTCCGCCTCACGGAAATTCGCCCCCGTGCCGCAGCCGAGCGCCAGCGTCAGGTCGCCGATCAGCTGGTTGGCGCCGAGCTTGTCGCGGCTCGCCGAGGCGACGTTGAGGATCTTGCCGCGCAGCGGCAGGATCGCCTGCGTCGCCCGGTCCCGCGCCTGCTTGGCCGAACCGCCGGCGGAATCGCCCTCCACGATGAAGATCTCGGAGCCCGCCGTGCCGGCCGCCGAGCAATCCGCGAGCTTGCCCGGCAGGCGCAGCTTGCGGGTGGCGCTCTTGCGGGCGACCTCCTTCTCCTGGCGGCGGCGCAGGCGCTCCTCCGCCCGGTCGATCACCCAATCGAGGAGCTTGTTCGCCTGGGCCGGGGAGGCGGCGAGCCAATGGTCGAAGGCATCGCGCACCGCCGTCTCGACGATGCGCTGCACCTCGACGGTGGCGAGCTTGTCCTTGGTCTGCCCCTGGAACTCCGGTTCGCGGATGAAGACCGAGAGCATCGACGCGCAGGTCGCCATGACGTCGTCGGTGGTCACCGCCGTCATGCGCTTGGCCTGGTTCACCCGCTCGGCGTGCTCGCGCAGGCCGCGCAGCAGGGCGACGCGCAGGCCCGCCTCGTGGGTACCGCCCTCGGGGGTCGGGATGGTGTTGCAGTAGGAGTGGGAGACGCCATCGTCGGCCACCGTCCAGGCCACCGCCCATTCCAGCGAACCGTGCGAGCCGGGCTTCGTCATCTTGCCGGAGAACACGGTGTCGAGGACGAGATCCTTTCCCTCGATGTCGCGGGCGAGGTAGTCCGACAGGCCGCCGGGGAAGCGGTGCACCGCCTCGGCGGGCACGTCCTCCATCCCCTCCACCAGGGATGGGGCGCAGCGCCAGCGGATCTCCACCCCGCCGAACAGGTAGGCTTTGGAGCGGGCCATCTTGAACAGGCGGCGGGCGTCGAACTTCAGGGAACCGAAGATCTGCGCGTCCGGGTGGAAGCGGACCCGGGTGCCCCGCCGGTTCTGCACCCGGCCGACCATCTCCAGCGCGCCCTGGGAATGACCCCGGGAGAAGCTCTGGCGATACAGGGTCTGGTTGCGGGCGACTTCCACCTCCAGCACGTCGGAGAGGGCGTTCACCACCGAGATGCCGACGCCGTGCAGGCCGCCCGAGGTCTCGTAGACCTTCGAGTCGAACTTACCCCCGGCGTGCAGGGTGGTCATGATGACCTCAAGCGCCGACTTGCCCGGGAATTTCGGGTGCGGGTCCACCGGAATGCCGCGCCCGTTGTCGGTCACGACCAGGGCGCCGCCTTCCTCAAGCTCCACCTCGATAAAGCTCGCATGGCCGGCCACCGCCTCGTCCATCGAGTTGTCGATCACCTCGGCGAAGAGGTGGTGCAGCGCCCGCTCGTCGGTGCCGCCGATATACATGCCCGGCCGGCGCCGGACCGGCTCCAGCCCCTCCAGCACCTCGATGTCGGAGGCGGTGTAACCCGCCTCCGGCGTGGCGGCGGCCAACGTCACCGGGGAGGCGGCCTCCGTCAGGCGCCGGCGGGGCTCGGCCGGGGCCTTCGGCGCGGCGGCGGCAGGGGTTGCCGCAGCCACGGGAGACTTGGCGCCGCCGAACAGATCGCGGGCGGGATCGCTCACGCGACCGCTCCCACGGGCGACGACGACCGGGACAGGGTGAGCTTTGCGTCTGGGAGCATGCGCCTTCATCTCGCCAGCATAGCGGAACAAACAGGAAACATCAAAGCCTGGAACGACGCTTCGCCACGGCAGTCTGGCATGCCCCGGCGCGTCGTTCGAGCCCCGGCTCCGGCCCGAGCGGGCGGCGGAGGGTGCGGACCGAGTGGTTAACGTTTCCCGCACCGGCCCGGAAGCCCGGAACCGAAAGCGCGAAAATCCGTTGTGAATTCACAACCTTGACCGTGGGAAGGGCCCGTGCCGATGAGCAGCGACGCCAACGAAGCCCGCCACCTCGACCTTATCCGGTTCGAGCACGCCGCCGGGGCCGCCTTCGGCTGCGAGGTCGAGGAGGACGGCCCCCTCGTCAGGTTCGCGATGGCACCGGCGGCCCTCGCCGTGGCGACGCTGGCCACCGCCATCGTGGCGAGCCTGACCTACCTGATCTGAGACCCGACCGTTCTCCCATTCTGGCCCTCACCCTGCGAGCCCGACCGCAAAGTCCCTTGTCCTCTCATCCTCGCCCTCATCCTGAGGTGCCCGCGTGAGCGGGCCTCGAAGGAGGCCTCCAGAGGGCTCCGCGATCCCTGGAGGCCTCCTTCGAGGCGACTATCGCCGCACCTCGGGATGAGGGGATTGGCAGGACAGATCGATTTCCGGTCAGGTCCTGAGGTGCCGCCGCGCCTCAGAATGAGGTGGAGGATGGAAATGTCGGCCCCCAACCGGTTTCCTACTTCGCGACTGCTTTCTTGGTAGGGGCCTTCTTCGCTGGCGTCGCCTTGGCAGCAGCCGTCTTGGCCGGCGCCTTCTTGGCGGGGGCCTTGGCGGCGGTCGCCCTCTTGCGGGCCGGGGCCTTCTTGCCGCCCCCCGCCTCGCGCTTGGCACCGATGAGCTTCAGCGCCTCCTCAAGCGTCAGGGCCTCGGCGTTGACCGACTTCGGCAGCGTCGCGTTGACGGCGCCGTCGGTGACGTAGGGCCCGTAGCGGCCCGCCTTCACCACCACGTCCCGCCCGCTCTCCGCGTCCTTGCCCAGCGACCGGCCGGGATCGCCCGACGGCCGTCCGCGCCCGCCGCCCTGTTCCTTGGCGACGATGAGGTCGATCGCCCGGTTGCCGCCGATCTCCAGCACGTCGTCGTCGCGGCCGATGTTGGCGTAGGTCCGGCCATGCTGCACGTAGGGGCCGAAGCGTCCGATTCCGGCGAGGATCGGCTCACCGGTCTCCGGGTGCCGGGCGACCTCCCGGGGCAGGGAGAGCAGCGCCAGCGCCTTGTCGAGGTCGAGGTCCGAGGGGGAGAGCCCCTTCGGCAGGGAGGAGCGTTTGGGCTTCTCCGCGCCCTTCTCGGCGCTGGCGTCGCCGAGCTGGATGAACGGGCCGAACCGCCCGTCGCGCACCGTCACCGGCAGGTTGGTGGCGGGGTCGTTGCCGAGCACCCGCACCCCCGGCTGGCCGCCGTCGAGGGAGGATCCGTCGCCCTCGCCGTTGACGCCGCTCGCCGAAAGCTGCCGCGTGTAGGTGCACTCGGGATAGTTCGAGCAGCCGATGAAGGCCCCGAACTTGCCGAGCTTGAGGGAGAGTTGCCCCTCGCTGCAATTCGGGCAGCCCCGGGGGTCCAAGCCCTCGCCCCGGTCGGGGAAGATGTGCGACCCGAGCAGCTCGTTCAGGGCCTCCAGCACCTCCGCGACGCGCAGCTCCTTGGTCTCGCCGATGGCGGCGGAGAAATCCTTCCAGAAGTCGCGCAGCACCGCCCGCCAGTCGATCTCGGCGTTCGAGACCCGGTCGAGCTGCTCCTCCAGGTCGGCGGTGAAGTCGTACTCGACGTAGCGGCGGAAGAAGCTTTCCAGGAAGCCGGTGACGAGGCGTCCCTTGTCCTCCGGCTGAAGGCGCTTCTTCTCGATCCTGACGTATTCCCGGTCGCGCAGGGTCTGGAGCACGGCGGCGTAGGTGGAGGGCCGACCGATGCCGAGTTCCTCCATGCGCTTGACGAGGCTCGCCTCGGAGTAGCGCGGCGGCGGCTCGGTGAAGTGCTGGGTGGAGGCGATGCGCTCCCGGCGCAGGGCGTCCCCCGCCGCCATCTTCGGCAGGCGGCGGCTCTCCTCGTCCTCCTCGTCGTCCTTGCCCTCCTGGTAGAGGGCAAGGAAGCCGTCGAACTTCACCACCTGGCCGGTGGCCCGCAATTCGATCCGGCGGCCGCCGACGGTGGCGTGCACGTCCACCGTGGTGCGCTCCAGCTCGGCCGATTCCATCTGGCTCGCCATGGTGCGGGTCCAGATCAGGTCATAGAGACGGGCCTGATCCGGCTCGAGGTAGCGGGCGACGCTCTTGGGCAGGCGCCCCATCTCGGTGGGGCGCACCGCCTCGTGGGCCTCCTGCGCGTTCTTGGCCTTCACGCTGTACTTGCGCGGGGCGCCGGGCACGTAATTGTCGCCGAACTCCCGCCCGATCACCCGGCGGGTGTCGGAGACGGCCTCCGGGGCCATGTCGACGCCGTCCGTCCGCATGTAGGTGATGATGCCGACCGTCTCGCCGCCGACATCGACGCCCTCGTAGAGGCGCTGGGCGACGCGCATGGTCTGGGCCGGGGCCATCCCGAGCTTGCGGGAGGCCTCCTGCTGCAGGGTCGAGGTGGTGAAGGGCGGCTGCGGATGGCGCTTGGCGGGCTTGGCCTCGACGCTCGCCACCACGAAGGTCGCGGCTTCGAGGGCGCTCTTGAAGGCCGCCGCCTCCTCGGCATTGCCGACGTCGAGGCGCTGGATGCGCTTGCCGTCCGCGCCGACGAGGCGGGCCTCGAAGGTCGCCCCGTCCTTGGTGGCCAGGGTAGCGACGATCGACCAGTATTCACGCGGCTTGAACGCCTCGATCTCCATCTCGCGCTCGACCACGAGGCGGAGCGCCACGGACTGCACCCGGCCCGCCGAGCGGGCCCCCGGGAGCTTCCGCCACAGGACCGGGGAGAGCTTGAAGCCGACGAGGTAATCCAGCGCCCGGCGGGCGAGGTAGGCGTCGACCAGCGCCTGGTCGATCTGGCGCGGCTTGCGCATCGCCTGCTCGACCGACGACTTGGTGATGGCGTTGAAGGTCACGCGCTCGACGGGGATGCCCTTCAGCGCCTTGCGGGCGGTCAGCGCCTCCAGCACGTGCCAGGAGATCGCCTCGCCCTCGCGGTCGGGGTCGGTGGCGAGGATGAGCTTCTCGGCGCCCTTGACCGCCTTGGCGATCTCGCTGACCCGCTTCGAGCCGCGATCCTCGAGCTCCCACACCATGAGGAAGTCCTGCTCGGGATCGACGGAACCGTCCTTGGCCGGCAGGTCGCGGATATGGCCGAAGGAGGCGATGACCTCATAGTCGCGCCCGAGATACTTGTTGATCGTCTTGGCCTTGGCCGGCGACTCGACGACGACGACTTTCATCCAGAACCCTCTGCGCCCCGGAGGGCGCGGCGCGACGGATTGTTCGGAGCGCGATCGAGCCCGCCGCCGGCCGGGGTCTCGCGGGGCGGAGAAGTGGGTGAGCGGCGGCGGGTTGTCAAATGGCCCGGCCCGCGCCCGCCCCGTCCCGGCCCGGATCCGACGCGGGGATGCCGGTCAGATCCCCGCGTACCATTCGTAGCCGCGATCCTCCCAGTAGCCCCCCTTGCCCTCGCCGATCCCGCCGAGGGTGGAGACCATCTCCACCCGCGTCACGTACTTGGCATTCTTGTAGCCGAGCTGGCGCTCGACCCGCAGGCGCAGGGGGGCGCCGTTGGAGACCGGCAGCGACTTGCCGTTGAGATCGTAGGCGAGGATCGTCTGCGGGTTGAAGACATCGAACAGGTCGATGCTCTCGTAGTAGCGGATCGCCCGGCGGCCCTCGGAGGCGTCGTCGTTCGCGTCGCCGTTCTGGGTACCGGTGGGCGAGCCGCCCCAGTCGCCGGCGGCCGCGAGCCGCACATGGGTGGCATGGGCCTCACGCACCGCACTGGGGTTCGTCGGCCGCAGCCACGCCCCGTCGGCGGAGGCGTATTCCAGGGTGTCGGCGCAGTGGAGCACGGCGTAGCGGGCCTGCGGTTTCAGCCCGGCCCGCTTGACCACCTCGGCCAGGGGCACGCCAGACCATTTGCCGATGCAGCTCCAGCCCTCCACGCAATCGTGGCGGGTGATCTGGGTGCGGGAGGGGAGGCCGCGCAGGTCCGCGAGGCTCAGGGACAGGGGGGTGTTCACCAGCCCATCGACCTTGAGCTTGAAGTCGGCGAAGTTGTTCGCGGCCAGGGCCTTGTAGGCCGTGTCCGGCGGGTCGATCGAGCCGTTCGGCTTGAACCACGGCGAGATCATCGATTCGGGGAATTCCCGCGCCAGCGTCGTGTCCGACATCAGCAGGCGCTGGACGTAGAGGTTGGCGTCCTCCCCGGTCCGCAGGGTGCGGCGGCCGGCATCGGTGCCGGCGAAGCGGTCGCAGCCGCCCAGCAGGGCGGTGCCCGCGAGGCCAGCGGTGGCGGTGAGCAGGCGGCGGCGGTGCAGGATCATCGGGCTTCCTCCCGGGCCGGACGGACGCGGCCGATGCTGAACCAGCCGGTGATCATCCCGCGCAGGTTGTTGACCACCCCCGAGACCAGAACGAGCCCGAGGTGGACCACCACGAACAGCACGAGGAGCCCGGCGGCGATGAAATGGATGCTGCGGGCCGATTGCCGGCCCCCGAACAGTTCGGTGAGCCAAGGCCACGCGGCGTCGACCCCGGGGGACATGGCGAGCCCCGCCAGCACCATCGCCGGGAGCAGCACCAGCACGACGCCGAGATAGGTCAGCTTCTGGATGACGTTGTAGCGCTTGGCCTCCTCGCCCTCGGGGAAGCGCAGGAGCAGGTGCTCCTTGATGGAGCCGCCGAAGTCGCGGATCTGGTCCCCCTCGGGGATGAGCCGTCGGCGCAACTGGCCCGAGAACAGGCCGTAGAGGAGGTAGATCGCCCCGTTGACCACGAGGAACCACGCGAACAGAAAATGCCAGCGCCGGCCGGTGGCGAGGTCCTGGTTCGAGGGCAGCGTCGCCCAGGAGGGGAAGGCCCGGTCGGTCTCGATGCCGTTGGCCGTCGAGAGGCCGAGGACGCCGGTCGTGTCGAACTTGTGCTCCCCGAGATAGACCACGCCGCGGTTGGTGCCGCTCGTATCCTCGCTGGTGATCGCCAGCGCCGGGGTGTCGAAGGTCGAGGTGGCGCCCCAGTACAGGGCCGGATGCGCGTTGAAGATCTGCAGGCCGCTCATCAGCAGCACCAGCAGCACGGCGGCGTTGATCCAGTGGGTCAGGCGGATCACCAGCGGATGCCGGTAGATCAGGCGCCGCCCGTTCGGGCCGATCCGCTCGGGGGCGGCCTTGTCGGGGGCGTCGATGGCGGGCGAGGCGGTCAAGCGTCCTGTCTCCCGGGGCGTCGGTTCGGTTTTGCGCAATACGTGTAGCGCGGCTCTCCGGTTACGGGGCGCGGCGAAAACGCCGCAGGGCCATGGGGGAACATCCTCATCCCCGCAGGGCGGGAAACCATTCGACCGCTTGCGGGACTCGCCCGCCCCCCCTACACCCGGCCCCTGCCATGACCGCTTCCGCGCCCGCGCCGTTCCCCCACCGGCACCTCCTCGGTATCGAGGGGCTGAGCCGGCCCGACATCGAGACGCTCCTCGACGCCGCCGACGCGGCGGTCGACATCTCGCGGCAGGTGGAGAAGAAGCGCACGACCCTGCGGGGGCGCACGCAGATCAACCTGTTCTTCGAGCCCTCGACGCGGACGCAATCCTCCTTCGAGCTCGCCGGCAAGCGGCTCGGCGCCGACGTGATGAACATGTCGGTGGCGTCCTCCTCGGTGAAGAAGGGCGAGACCCTGATCGACACCGCCGCGACCCTCAACGCCATGCGGCCCGACATCATCGTGGTGCGCCACCAGTCGGCGGGGGCGGTGCATCTCCTGGCGCGTAAGGTGGACTGCGCCGTCGTCAATGCCGGGGACGGGGCGCACGAGCACCCCACCCAGGCGCTCCTCGATGCCCTCACCATCCGCCGCAACAAGGGGCGCATCGAGGGGCTGCGCATCGCGATCTGCGGCGATGTCCTGCATTCCCGGGTCGCCCGCTCCAACCTGATCCTGCTCCAGGCGATGGGCGCCACGGTGCGGCTCGTGGCGCCCTCCACCCTCCTGCCGGCGGGGATCGAGCGCTTCGGCGTCGAGACCTTCACCGACATGCGCAAGGGCCTCGAGGGCTGCGACATCGTGATGATGCTGCGCCTCCAGCGGGAGCGGATGAACGGCTCCTTCGTCCCCTCCGTGAAGGAGTACTTCCGCTACTACGGCCTCGACGCCGAGAAGCTGGCGCTCGCAGCCCCCGACGCCCTGGTGATGCATCCGGGCCCCATGAACCGGGGGGTGGAGATCGCCTCGGAGATCGCCGACGGGGCCCAGTCGCTGATCCGCGAGCAGGTGGAGATGGGGGTGGCCGTGCGGATGGCCGTCCTCGATGCCCTCGCCCGGCATTTGCCGAACGGCTGAGCCCTCCGCGATTCATCCTTCCCCGACAAAGCGGCGGCCTCGTCCCATGGTCCCGCTTGCCCCGGGTGCCGACCTGGCGCAGTTTCCTTCGCGAGTTCCGGCCCCGGCGGCAAAGCCACTGCAAGATCGTTCATGAGCCCCTACACCCTCGCCGACCTCGCCCAACTCGTGGCGAGCCGCGCCGGCACCGATCCCGGTGCCTCCTACACCGCCAAGCTGCTCTCCGAGGGGCCGGCCAAGGCTGCCAAGAAACTCGGGGAGGAGGCGGTGGAGGCGGCGATCGCCGCCGTGCAGGGCGACAAGGAAGGTCTCAAGAACGAGGCCGCCGACGTGCTCTACCACCTCGTCGTCCTGCTGAAGGCCGGGGGCGTCGAACTGGATGCGGTGATGGCCGAGCTGGAACGCCGCACCGCCCAGAGCGGGCTAGCCGAGAAGGCCTCGAGGCGCCCCGCGTGAACCCGCCGCCCAGCCTGGCGGACGGCAGCGACAGCCTCTCGCCCTACCGGCATTTCCACCGCGAGGAATGGGCCAACCTCAGGGCCGACGCGCCCCTGACCCTCAAGGCGGAGGATCTCGAACGCCTCCAGTCCCTGAACGACCCGATCTCCATCGAGGAGGTCGTGGCGATCTACCTGCCCCTGTCGCGGCTGCTCTCCCTCTACGTCGCCGCGACGCAGGGCCTGTTCAAGGCGACGCAGCGCTTCCTCATCGCCGAGCGCGAGACCAAGCTTCCCTACATCATCGGCCTCGCCGGCTCGGTGGCGGTGGGCAAGTCCACCACCGGGCGCATCCTCGCCGCCCTCCTGGCGCGCTGGCCGAACACCCCGAAGGTGGATCTCGTCACCACCGACGGCTTCCTGCTCCCGAACGCCGAACTGGCCGCCCACGGCCTGATGGAGCGCAAGGGATTCCCGGAGAGCTACGACACCGCCGCGCTCCTGCGCTTCCTGCACGACGTGAAATCCGGCCAGAAGCGCGTGACGGCGCCCCTCTACTCGCACCTCGTCTACGACCGGGTGCCAGGGGAGGAGAGGGTGGTGGAGAGCCCCGACATCCTGATCGTCGAGGGGCTTAACGTACTCCAGCCCGCCCGCTTGCCGAAGGATGGCACGGCGATCCCCTTCGTCTCGGACTTCTTCGATTTCTCCATCTACCTCGACGGGCACGAGGACGACCTGCACCGCTGGTACGTCACCCGCTTCATGCGCCTGCGCCAGACCGCCTTCCGCGACCCGCGCTCCTATTTCCGCAAATACGCCGAGATCCCCGAGGCCGACGCCCTCGACGTGGCCGACCGTCTCTGGACGACGATCAACCTGCCGAACCTGCGGGAGAACATCCTCCCGACCCGGCAGCGCGCGAGCCTGATCCTGACCAAGGGAGCCAGCCACCGGATCGAGAGCGTCGCCCTGCGCCGGCTCTAGG
>JAKONI010000075.1 GCA_022702015.1 Beijerinckiaceae bacterium
AATGCGCCTTCCTCAACACCCTCCAGGCCCGGTGGCAATATGCCGGGGAGGCGGTGGGCCTCGGCTTCGCCCAGGGCAAGAGCATGCTGTGGCACCGCCCGTTCCTGGATGCCCGGGGAGGGATCCGCGCCCTGGCCGCCGAGATCGCCGAGGATGCCGCCGCGACCAAATTGGTGCGCGCGGCGGGACGCCGGGTCCATCTCGTCGCTGCGCCGTTCGCGCAGCCCCTCGGGCGGCGCAAGTTCCGGGAAATCTGGTCGCGGCAGGTGCGGTGGGCACGGCTGCGGCGAGTCACCTTCCCGCTGTTCTTCGCCCCGGAAATCGCCAGCGGGCCGCTCTTGCCTTGCCTTGCCGCCGGCCTCTGGACCGGGACGACATACGCCGCCCTCGCCCTCGGTCTGATGGTCGCCCTCACCTCTGCCGGGGAATATGCCCTTGCGGTACGCTCGGGCTGGCTGCGCTCGCCGGCGTTGCTCGGGGCCTTCGTCGCCAGGGACCTGCTGATCCCCCTCGTCTTGGGACGGGCTTGGCTGAGGGGGGCCGTCGTCTGGCGGGGCAATGCCATGGCCATCGAGACGAAACCGGCTCGTATCCGTCCGGCGTGACCTACCCGCGCGGCGCCCGACAAAGCAGTCCGGTCCCACCTGCGCCTCGATCTTGACCCGGTGAACTTGACCGATCAGTCCTTCTCGATCGCGCCCTCGACCCCTCCACGGGCTGCTGAGATATTTCCTTACGCCGAACCGGCAGCCGCTTGGGCGGAAAATCTTCTAGAACGCCAAGCCAGTCCTGGCGGCCTCCTTCGAGACGACCTCGCTGCCACTCCCAATGCGGGGGGTGAGGGAATGAAGGGCTTTTCTGGCGGAGTTCCGAGTGCCCACAGGCGCGGTCCCCGGAGGGGGTTTCCCCAGGTCGGGTTCACCGTGCGGGTACATGACGGAGTTTGCGCAGACGGCTCGGCCGCCCGGTCGGTCCTTACGGGAAGCTGAGGTTCGACTTCACGGCCTCGGAGATCCGCACGAGCCAATCCTCGGCGTCCCGCGCCCGCTCCTCCGCCTGCTGGAGTTTGTCCTCCAGGGTCTTCACCACCGCGGAGGCCCGCTGCTGGACATCCTGCAACATGCGCTCGGCCGCCAGCGCCCGGGCGTTGGCGGCGGCGATCTCGTCGCGCATGTTGGCGAAAACCTTCTGCGCCTGCAATTCCTGCTGGTGCCGGCCGGCTTCGATCTCCTGGATATATTCGGCCGCGCCCTGGATCCGCTCGCAGACCGCCGACCATTCGTCATGGCCGAAGCGCTTGCCGAGCAGCTTCGGCATCGATTTCTCGATCGGCCGAAGGACCTCCAGGTCCTGACGGTTGTTCGACGCTATCGACAACGGTAAGTCCGCCATCCTCTCACGCATCTCCACCGTCACGTTGATCTCTGCCACCGCCTCGCTCCGCTCCCGTTCGCGCCGGGCGACCCGGGCGGCGCGAGGCCGCCCGGGTCCCGATCACGGCTGGCCGTCAGATTTCGCCATCCGTCCCCATCACGGGCCGGCGGAAGCTCGTGATGATGGTGTCGTGCAGGCGCGACAGCCACGTCTCGGCATCGTTGGCCCGGACCTCGGCGGCCCGCGCCCTCTCCTCGGACTTGAGCAGACGGCGCTCCAGGGCGGCTACCTGGATTTCCAGGGCCTTCACCTGCTCCGCAGAGCGGTTCGTCACCTGATGCAGTTGCTGTTCGAGTTCGGCGGACCGCTCCTCGGCGAAACGGATCGCCTCGCTCGCCTCCTTGATGAGGTCGATGGCCGATTTGAAGTCGCGCACCGGGGCCATGTCCCCCAGGGGCGCGGGATTCGGCAGATAGGAGACGGTGGCCGAAACGGGCTCTGGGGTCTGCCCGTGTTCGACGGCGGCGGCGTGGGCCTTCAGTGCGGAGTAGGCCGCCTCGGCGTCGTCATCGATGGTCATGCGAGCTTGTTCCATCCTGATGGCCCCCTTACGCGTTCACGTCGTGGTTTGGTTTACCGTCCCGCCCCTCCCGATCGGGATGCGCGAAGGGCGTGACGTTGCTCTCCTCACCGCGCTCCGTCCTGCCCTCCACGGCGGCGAGGCCGCTGAGGGTGGCGGGGTCGATCCCATGCATGTTGCGCACCGCGCGCTTCAGCGTCTCGTGCTGCTTCTGCAACGAGGCGCGGGTCTCCCGGGCGATGTCGAGGGCGCCCTGCGCCAGCGCCCGCTCGGAGCGCTCGTTTTGCAACTCCTCCACGAGCCGCCGGTTCGCGGCCTGAAGCTCCGCCTTCTCGGCCTCGTGGCGCCGGCCCAGGTGCTCCATGCGGTCCGCCAGGGCAGCCGCGCGGGTTTGGGCCTGCTCCATCGCGGCTTCCTTGGCGGCGAGGGCCTTGCCCAGCATGTCGGCCCGGGCGTCGGCCTCGGAGCGCTGGCGCTGCACCTCCGTCCCACGGTCGTTCTGCCGGTTCAGTTCGCCCTGAAGCCCTTCCAGGCGCCGCTCCAGGGTGGTCTTCTCGATCTGAAGCTCCTTGAACGTCCGATCGATGGAACGGGCGATTTCCTCCCGCTCACGCAACTGGCTGCGGACCTGGGCGAGCAACTGTTCCAGCGTGCCCGCCCGGCCGGAAGCCGCATCCAGCTTCATGGCGAGGTTGGCGCGATCCGCGCGGTTGGCGGAGAGTTCGGCCTCGAACTGGTTTTCCCCACGCTCCCGGGCGGCGGTCTCGGCGGCCAGCTGCGTTTCGAGATCCCGGCTGCGCTGCCGCAGGATCTCGACCTGCTGAGTCAGCTCGACGATCCGCGCCTCGGCCTCGGACAGCTTCACCGCCTGCTCACCCGCCAGGGCCTGGAGACGGCGGGCATCCTGCTCGCTCAGGCTCAAGCGCTCGTTGGCATCGGTCAACTCGCGCTCGGCGCGGGTCATCGCCTGGTCGGCGGCCTGGGCTTCGATCCGCAGGGACTTGTTCTCGCCGGTCAGGGCGCGGACCTGCTCCGTCTCGGCGAAAAGCTGGCGCTCCAGGTTCTCGGCGGCGGTGGTCCGGTCACGAACCCGGACGCGGAGCTCGTCGTTCTCCGCCTCGCGCTCGCGCAGCTGCGTATCGAGGCGCTGCGCTTCGTTGGTCACCGCCGCAAGCTCGTTCGCGCTCGTGGTCGCGCGGGTGTTCACCTCCGCAAGTTCCCGGCGGACGCTGCGGATGTATTCCTGCTCCCGGGCGAGCAACACTTCCAGCTCGGCGATCCGGATCTTCGTCTGGGGCAGTTCGTCCGCGACGTTGGCCAGCGGTTCGAGGATCTGCGAGAAATCGGCCTGTAGGCTTTTCAGGTCGTCGAGCCGCTCCATCATCTGGCTGATGCGGACCCGGACGAGTTCGTTGCGCTGCCCGATCGCGTCGAAGGCGCTGTAGGATTGGGGCGCGGTTTGCGGCTGGGGCGGCTCCTCCCGGCGCGGCGGATTGGGCGCGGGTTCGCGGACATCGAGCCGCACGGGCGGCTCCTCGTCCTGCAACGCCAGCCATGAGACCAGCGATTCCTGCGGTGCCGGTGTTGGCTCGGCCGTCGCCGCCCCCTGCCCCAGAAGGCGTCTGATGGGCATCCACGCCATTGCCCGGTCTCCCTCGCGCTTAGCCACGGCCCGGCCAACCCCTCGTTCTCAGCGCTCGAAAGAGCCTATTAACTTCTTGCCAGCAAGACCAGACTGCCAGCGCTGCGCCCGACGATCTCCGGCGGTCCACCGTCCCCAGCGAGTACGGATCTCCGCGGCCTTTCGCTATCGCCCAGGCAGCGGAATTCCACAGCATGGCGACGCCTGGGCCGATCGTGGTGGTCGTATTCGTCGGGTCGAGCGCTAAAGATCTAGCTCATCCAATGCCCTGGATGGTTGTTGTAAATTTGCAACCAGGCTAGGATACCGACCACAACCATTTAGGGTTGTCGGCCGAATGTTTCACACCCTTCCGCGTCCGGGGGGGTGGACTCGTCGATGATGCCGCAGGCCTTTCGCTGCCGGGAAAAGCAGCGCGAGGGGTGCTAGGGGGCTCGGCTGGATCTTGACGCATGACCCAAAGGTTTGCGGTCCATGCGAACGCCATTCACGATGGCCGACGACCTTTGAAGCCCTGAGCGACCGTTCGATCGCGCTGCAGCGGACACCATTCCGGTCCTTGAAGCTGTAGTTTGAGCGATAACCTCCGGTATTAACTTTCGGACCAATTTATTCAGTCGTTATTGTCCGAAATCAGTGGGCCCCGTGCCGACAGGGCTATTTGGGGGCTTGAACACCGGCTCAATTCAGAGAAAATTAATCACACCGCCACCACGGGCCGGGGTCTCGCGACAGGCATCGACGGTATGTTCCTGAGTATCGACCCAGTGAAGAGGCTCCCGCGTCAGTACGCGGGTTCCCGAGGGGCCGTCGGCTGATGTCCCGCATCGCATCGGAACGATCCCCGCCCCTCGGCGACTTCGCCCCTCATCCCCATGGGGCCGCTGGACGGCCGACACTGCGCCAACTCCTCATTTCCGCCCGTGACCCCGGCGACAGCCATGCCGTCGTGCCGAGGATGCCGGAACCGGAGGCGGACCCGCCCTCGACCCATGAGGGAAACTGGCCGGCGGCCATCGAGCTGATTCGCGATGTCGGCGCGCGGATGCGGCAGGCCCACCGCTACGCGCGGGATGTCGTGGCCCATTCCCAAGGCGTCGTGGAAAGCACCATCCGGCAATTGGAGGATACGGAACGGCGCCTGCGCCTGGCCGAGGCCGCCGCGCAGGATGCCCTCCTCCGGGCCCAGCGGGCCGAGACGGCGGCGCTGATGGCGGATGCCCGTGCCCGCAGGGCGGAGGAGGAAACGGAGGTGACGCGGGCCAAGCTTGCCGAGGCGCAGGTCTGGCTCAGGCGCCTCTACAGCAGCGTCCAGGTCGAGTTCCGGGATCTCACGGACGACCGCCGCTAAGTCCCCATCCTGGGTGTACCTGGCTCGCCCTCCCTTGAAGGCTGGTGCGGGTAGAGGGAATCGAACCCCCACGCCTTGCGGCTGGCGATTTTGAGTCGCCCGCGTCTACCAATTCCGCCATACCCGCGCGGCGGGCCTCTTCGCACAGGTGTTCGGCGGCGCCAAGGGTTCTCCAAGAGTTTTCTTCCCCTCGGCGACCTCTCTGGCCTTACGCCCTTCCCTGTGGTTGAAGGGGCGCCCTTTCCTCCCCTCTCGGACGGTAACGATGCTCCGCCGGCTCTATGCCTGGATCCTCGCGCTGAGCGATCGGCCGGCCGCGCCTTACGCCCTGGGCGCCATCGCCTTCGCGGAGAGTTCCTTCTTTCCCCTGCCGCCGGATGCCCTGATGGTGCCCATGGCGGTGAGCCGGCCCGACCGGGTGTGGTACTACGCGGCGATCGCGACGGTGTTCTCGGTGATCGGCGGCCTCGTCGGCTACGCCATCGGCGCCCTGCTGTTCGATTCCCTCGGGCAAATGCTCATCAAGCTCTACGGCTTGCAGAACTCCGCCGATTCGTTTCAACGCTCCTACGCCGAGTACGGCCATTGGGTCATCCTGCTGAAGGGCCTGACGCCGATCCCCTACAAGCTCGTTACGATCACCTCGGGATTTGCCCATTACAGTCTGTTCTGGTTCACAATCCTCTCGGTCGTGACGCGCGGGGCGCGCTTCTTCATCCTCGCGGCGCTGCTGAACCGTTACGGCGTGCAGATCCGGGGCGTGCTCGACCGGCACCTTAACGTGGTCGCCGCCATTTCCGTGGCGGTGATCGTCCTCGGCTTCGTGCTGTTCAAGGTGATCCTGTGACGACGGAGATGGCCGGCGCCCTGCGCCTGAAGACGGTGGGCCTCTGGATCGCCCTCGCGGCCGCCGCGACGGTCGGCGCCGCGCTGGTCCTGCAATACGTGTACGGTTACGCGCCGTGCAAACTCTGCCTCACCGAGCGGCTGCCCTACTACGCGGCGGTGCCCCTGGGTTTGGTGGCCCTGTTCGCCCCGCCGTGGCTCTCACGCCTCGCCCTCGGCCTGGCGGCTTTGGGCCTTCTCTACGGGGCGGGCATCGGCGCCTATCACGCGGGCGCGGAGTGGGGCTTCTGGCCGGGCCCGGCCGATTGCGGCGGCGGCACCGGCGCCAACCCCGCGGCGATGAGTGATTTCCGAAGCGCGCTCCAGACAACGCGGGTGGTCGATTGCTCGACGGCCGCGCTGCGCGTCCTCGGTATCTCCCTGGCGGGGTGGAGCGCCTTGGTCTCCCTCGTCCTCGCCTCCCTGGCGGGGACGGCGGCGTTGCACCGCCAGCGGGACGCCTCGGCCCCTACCGTGAGAACCTGACCAGCTAGTTCCGATCGTCGGGCAAGGGCGGAAGCGGGGACACGTCGATGCCCTCCTCGATGAGAGCGCGGGTCTCGTCGAGGCTCGCTTGGCCGTGGATCGAGCGGTTCTCGGCCTCGCCGTAGTGGATCTTGCGCGCCTCCGCCGAGAAGCGCTCGCCGACGTGCTCGGAATTCGCCGCCACGTGGGCGTGCAGCGCCTTGATCATCTCGCGGATCTTGCGCTCGGGCTCCGAGATCATCCTGACCGGCGCCTCGGGAACCGGAACCGTGTCTGCGGTGGGCACGGGTACCGGAGCCCGGTCCCGCCGGGCGACGCTCGGTGCCATCATCGCCTTCGAAACCCTCGTATCGCCGCAGGCCGGGCAGGAGACCAACCCGCGTGACACCTGCGCCTCGTACGAATCGGAGGAGGGAAACCAGCATTCGAAGGCGTGCGCGGCCTCGCAGACCAGATTGTAACGGATCATTCGTCTCACGGAGGGCTGTCAGGATCGGGCGGCGACGCGCTCGACGGTGAAGGGGCGTGCGTTCCGCAGGGCCGGGACCCGGGCGCGGGCGTCGGCCACCAGGGCGAGGTCGATCTCGGCCAGGATCACCCCCGGCTCCGTCCCGCCCTCGGCGAGGATCCTGCCCCAGGGATCGACGATCAGCGAATGGCCGTAGCTCTCGCGCCCATCCTCGTGCGTGCCGCCCTGCGCGGCGGAGATCATGAACGACCCGGTCTCGATGGCCCGTGCCCGTTGGAGGACGTGCCAGTGTGCCTCGCCGGTCTGGCGGGTGAAGCAGGCGGGGGCGGTCAACACCTCCGCGCCCGCCTCGGCCAAGCCCCGGTAGAGGGCGGCGAAGCGGATGTCGTAGCAGATCGACAGTCCGAAGGTGGCGAGCCCCGTCTCCGCGAGCACGGCGCAGGAGCCCCCCACGTAGGTCGCCGACTCGCGCCAGCTTTCTCCACTCGGCAGATCCACGTCGAAGAGGTGAACCTTGTCGTAGGCGGCGACGATGGCCCCCTGAGGATCGATCAGGAACGCCCTGTTGGCGACCCTGTCTCCCGTCCGCACGGCCAGTGAGCCCACATGGACGAACGTCCCCGTCTCCCGCGCCGTCTGGCACAGGGCGGCCAGGGTTGGATCGCTGACCTCATCGGTCACGATCTCGAACAACCGGGCGCGGTTGCGCTCCAGCAGGGACGTCATCTCGGGTGTCTGAATGTACCGCGCGCCCTGGGCGGCCGCGTGGCGCAGGCCCGCCACCGCCGCATCGCGATTGGCCAGGGGGTCGCGCCCCGACCGCATCTGCACGCAGGCGGCGACGAAGCGCTCAGGCATTGGCGGAAGCCTTCAAGAGAGGATCGAGCTTGCCGCCCCGGTCGAGGGCATAGAGATCGTCACAGCCGCCGACATGCGTCGAGCCGATGAAGATCTGGGGAACGCTCGTGCGGCCCCCGGCGCGCTCGGTCATGGTCGCGCGTGCGCCCGCGACCCGCTCGACGTCGATCTCCTGGAAGGCCGCGCCCTTTTGCGAGAGCAGGCTCTTGGCCGCCGCGCAATAAGGACACCAGGAAGTCGTATAGATCGTGACCGGCTGCATGTCGGCTGCGTCCCGCGCGTGGCTACAAAGCCATATAGGGGCGACAGGCGGCGATTGCCTATGTCCGACAAGCCACGCCCCGGCGGGGAACCCGCCGGTCCCGGCCTCAGGCGGCCAGCAGCTTCTCGACCTCGTTGACGAGATCGCGCAGGTGGAACGGCTTCGACAGGACCTTCGCGTCCTTCGGCGCCTTCGAATCGGGGTTCAGCGCCACGGCCGCGAAGCCAGTGATGAACATGACCTTGATGTCCGGGTCGAGTTCGGTGGCCCGGCGGGCCAGCTCGATCCCGTCCATCTCCGGCATCACGATGTCGGTGAGGAGCAACTCGAAGGGCTCTTCCCGCAGCCGGTTGTATGCCGAGAGTCCATTGTCGAACGAGAGAACGTCATAGCCCGCGTTCTGCAGCGCCTTGGCGAGAAACCGGCGCATGTCGTTGTCGTCTTCGGCCAGCAGGATTTTCATCGGACCGTTCCGAGCCCTCGAATGGAAGCGTTGATCCCACAAAGGGACGCTTTGGTAAACAATGGGTAACCGGCGACCCCGGAGGGAGGGCGCCACAGTGGACAGAGGCGGGTGTGCGCCCCAGACTGTAGGGAGCCGGAATACGCAATCCCGACCGGAGCGTCCACGCCGCCGATGGCCACGTTCGACATGGAAACGTCCGACCCGACCGGTCCCGCCACGCTGTTCGACCCACCCTTCGCGGTGGATGAGCCGACGGCGCAGACCCTCCCCTTCGTCTTCAATACAGGCCATTCCGGGGCGATCTACCCGCCGAGTTTCCTGGCCGCCTCGCGCCTCGACGGTTTGAGCCTGCGTCGCTCGGAGGACGCCTACGTCGATCGCCTCTTCGCCCCAGTGGTCGGGCTCGGGGCGCCGATGCTTCGCGCCAACTTCCCGAGGGCCTACCTCGACGTGAACCGCGAGCCCTACGAACTCGACCCCCGCATGTTCGAGGGGCGCCTCCCCTCGTTTGCCAACACCCGCTCGATGCGGGTCGCCGGTGGACTCGGCACGGTGCCGCGGGTGGTGGCGGACGGGCAGGAGATCTATGCGGGCCGCATCGCCGCCGCGGAGGCGGTGTCGCGGATCGAGTCCCTCTACAAGCCCTATCACCGGACCCTGCGGGGCCTCATCCAACGCACCGCCCGCTCCTACGGGTACTGCATCTTGATCGATTGCCACTCGATGCCTTCGACGAGCCTCGGGCGCGACGACGCCAAGGCTGACGTGGTGCTGGGCGACCGCTACGGAACGGCGTGCACACCGGAATTGATCGAGGCCTTCGAGGAGCAGTTCCAGTCCCGGGGCTTCAAAGTGGTGCGCAACAAACCCTATGCCGGCGGCTTCATCACCGAGCATTACGGCGAGCCCAACCTCGGACGGCATGCCCTGCAGATCGAGATGAACCGCGCTCTCTACATGAACGAATCGAGCCTTGCCCTCTCGGCGGGGTTCCCCGCGCTCTCGGACGCGCTCCGTGACATCGTGGCGGCGGTCGCCGCCGGTTGCTCGGATCTGCGCCTGCCACGGGTGGCGGCCGAGTAGTGCCCCACGCCGGGGGGAATGCCCCTCGACCAAGAAAAAAGGCCACTCCCGAAGGAGCGGCCCGAAGTCTAGGGAGGAAACGCCCAAGAAGGGCAGCAGGACCGCGACGCCATCGCGTTCCTGCGATGCACAAACTAAAGTGCGTCGCACAAAATGCAAGGGCGAAGCCGCGTCAGCCCATGCATCCAGCGCATATCTCCTCCGTTAATCGCCATCAGCCAAGAAGCTTGGCGATCTCCGCCCGCAATGGACCGGCCAATTCCGGCCGCTCCAGGGCGTAGGCGACGTTCGCGGTGAGGAAGCCAAGCTTGGAGCCGGTGTCATAGGTCCGGCCCTCGTAGCGCATGCCGTAGAAGGATTGCTCGGCCATCAGTTCGATCATGGCGTCGGTGAGCTGGATCTCGCCGCCCGCTCCCTTCTTGCCGTGCTCGAGGATACCGAAGATCTCCGGCTGCAGGATGTAGCGGCCCGAGATGATGAAGTTCGAGGGGGCCGTCCCCTGCTTGGGCTTCTCCACCATGCCGGTGATCTCGAAGGTCTGACCGAAGGTCTCGCCGACGCTGACGATGCCGTATTGATGCGTCTCCTCCGGGGGGACCTCCTCCACGGCGATGACGTTGCCGCCGTGCCGCTCGTAGGCCGAAAGCATCTGCCCCATGCAGCCCCGGCTCAGCATATCGGGCAGCAGAACGGCGAAGGGCTCGTCACCGACGATCTCCCGGGCGCACCAGACCGCGTGGCCGAGGCCGAGGGGGGCCTGCTGGCGGGTGAAGCTCGTCTGGCCCGCCTTCGGCAAGTCTTTCTTCAGGTCGTCGTAGGCCGCCTGCTTGCCCCGCTCCACGAGGGTCTTGTCCAACTCGTAGGCGATGTCGAAATGGTCCTCGATCACCGCCTTGCCCCGGCCGGTGACGAAGATGAAATGCTCGATACCGGCCTCGCGGGCCTCATCGACGACGTGCTGGACGACCGGACGATCGACCACCGTCAGCATCTCCTTGGGTACAGCCTTCGTCGCCGGCAGGAAGCGCGTGCCGAGGCCCGCAACGGGAAGGACTGCCTTGCGGATCGGTTTCATCGTACAGAGGCCCTGGAGAAATCGGGGGTTGGGACACGATCATGCGATAGGACAGACAGGCGCGTCTACCGCAAGGCCGAATTCACGTTACTGACAAGCTGTTCCCTGTAAATATATCGACCGCCGCTATCTGATAAGCGGTGTCCCGACTTGGGTAAGTGAGAGGCAAGATGGCGGTCCTGGTCACGGGTGGCGCTGGATATATCGGCAGCCACATGGTGTTGGCGCTTCTCGATGCGGGCGCGGACGACGTCATCGTCCTCGACGATCTGTCGACCGGATTCGATTGGGCGGTCCCCGAAGGGGTCAAACTCGTGGTCGGCGATGTGGCCGACCAGGAACTTGTCGCGCGGATCGTGCGGGAGCACGGAGTCGACGCCCTGGCGCATTTCGCCGCCAAGATCGTCGTCCCGGAATCCGTGTCCGACCCCCTCGGATACTACCTCGCCAACACCGTGAAGACGCGGGCCCTCGTCGAGGCCGCCGTGGCCGCGGGCGTGCGCCACGTGATCTTCTCCTCCACCGCCGCCGTCTACGGCGAGCCGGAGGTGGTGCCGGTGACGGAGACCGTGGCGCTCAACCCGATCAACCCCTACGGCCGCTCCAAGCTGATGAGCGAGTGGATGATCGGCGATGCGGCGGGGCCGCTGGGATTCTCCTACGTCATCCTCCGTTACTTCAACGTCGCCGGGGCCGATCCGCAGGGCCGCTCCGGTCAGTCGTCCCCCAATGCCACCCACCTTATCAAGGTGGCGACGCAGGCCGCCCTGGGCCGTCGCGAGCGCCTCGACGTCTACGGCACCGATTATCCAACGCCGGACGGCTCGTGCCTGCGGGACTATATCCAGGTCAGCGACCTTGCCGAGGCCCACCGCCTCGCCCTCGATCACCTGCGCGATGGGGGCGAGAGCCTCGTGCTGAACTGTGGCTACGGCCGGGGCTACTCGGTGCTGGAGGTGGCCGAGGTGGTCCGGCGCGTCTCCGGGGTGAACTTCGAGGTGCGGATCGGCCCGCGCAGGGCGGGTGATCCCGCCCGCATCGTGGCCGCCGCCGACACGATCCGCCAGCGGCTCGGATGGGCCCCCCGCTACGACGACCTCGACACGATCGTCACCCAGGCCCTCGCCTGGGAGGACCAGCTCGCCAAGCGCAACCGGATCTGAGCGGTGCGGCGGATCGCGGCGCTCGCCGCCGCCTTCGCGCTGCTCGCCTCCGCTCCCGCCGTCGGGGCCCCGGCAACCGGCCCTGACGGGAACGAGGCGAGCCGGGAACCGGCGGATCTTCGGGCGTTCCTCGCCGGGTTGCGGCCGGACGCGGCGGCACGCGGGGTGACGGAGGCGACCTTCGATGCCGCCTTCCGAGGGATGACCGCCCCCGATGCCTCCGTGCTGGCGCGCACGCGCAAGCAGGGTGAGTTCAGCCGCCCGGTCTGGGACTACCTCGTCGGCGCGGTGACGCCCGCCCGCATCGCCCGGGGGCGCGCCCGGGGCTCGGCGCTCGCCCCCACGCTCCGCGCCATCGAGGCGCGTTACGGCGTACCCATCCCGGTGATCCTCGCGATCTGGGGGATCGAGTCGGATTTCGGCGCCAGCGCGGGGACGGTCCCGACCGTCCGGGCCCTGCTGACCCTGGCCATGGCCCGCCACCGGGGCGACCTCTTCCGCAGCGAGCTTCTCGATGCTCTTCGCATCCTTCAGCAGGGCGACATCACCCCCGGAGGAATGAGCGGAAGCTGGGCCGGGGCGATGGGGCAGGTGCAGTTCCTACCGTCCACCTACCTCGCCCATGCGGTCGATTTCGACGGCGACGGGCATCGCAACATCTGGGGCAGCGAGGCCGACGCCCTGGCCTCTATCGCCGCCTACCTGAAGGATCTGGGTTGGAACCCTGCCCTGTCCTGGGGCTACGAGGTGACGCTTCCGCCGGGTTTCGACCTGGCGCGCTATGCCGGCGATCTGGCGGATTTCCACGGCCGGGGCGTGCGCCGCACCGACGGCATCCCGCTTCCCGCCTCGGGCCGGGGGAGCCTGTTCCTCCCCGGCGGGTCCGTCGGCCCCGTCTTTCTGCTCACCGATAATTTCGAGGTCATCCGGGGGTACAATACCTCGGATTCCTACGCCCTGGCGGTGGGGCATCTGGCGGATCGGCTCGGCGGCGGCCCGGCACTGTCCGCGCCGTGGCCTATCGGTGCTCCCCGCCTCGATTCGGAGGGTATCAAAGGAGTTCAGCGGGGTCTCGCCGCGCGGAACCTCTATCAGGGCGAAGCCGACGGTCGAGCGGGCCCGAAGCTGCGGGAGGCGGTGCGTCGCTACCAGATCCAGCAGAACCTGCCCGCCGATGGCTATGCCTCGCCCTCCCTCCTCACCCACCTTCGGGCGCAGGATGGGGCGGCCCGTTAGACGGGGCCGGGGCGTTCGGTTATCGTGGGAGGCCGCCCCATTGCACAGGGCGGAAGGCGTGAGTGCATGATGGCCCCCGGACCGCATCGTATCCGGCTCCCCGCCGCGACCCGGCGGACCTCTTTCCCGCCGACGATCTCAGGCACCCATGCCGCACGACCCATGACCGTTCGGCTTGGATGGCCCGCCTCCAGCTTACTCGCCCTGCTGCTGGCAGCCTGCCTGATGCCCGTCCCCGCCTCCGCGCAGTGGGGCGACGGCTACGCAGACCCCCGGGGCAACACCTATCAGCCACCGCCGCGCCGCCGTCCCCGCGATGCCTATTACGGCGATGACGGAAGCTACGGGCGGCCGCAGCGCTATACGCCGCCGCCCGAGCCGCCGCGCCAGTTCTATTGGCCGTGGGAGGATCGACCGCAACAGGTCGCTCCGCCCCAGGAGCGCGCCTACAATCCCCGCCCGCCCCGTCCGCGCAACTACGGCACCGCCGACGTGCAGCGTCCGCCGCCCCGGCATCGCCAGCGCCCCGTCCGAGTGCCGGAGCCGCCCAAGGCCGCCGCCGCCAAGACCGATCCGAGCGTGCAGATCGCGGTGTTCGGCGATTCCCTGGCCGACCACCTCGCCAAGGGTCTCGACGACGCCTTCGAGGACAATGCCGACGTCGCCGTGCTCGACAAGGCCAAGGGTGACAGCGGCCTTGTGCGCAAGGACGTGGTGGACTGGCCCAAGGTCGTGGAGGACTACCTCCAGGCCAACGCCAAGACCCGCTACGGGCTCGTGATGCTCGGGGCCAACGACCGTCAGCCGATCCGCGACGGCGAGACATCGGTGGAGCCACTGACGGATCGATGGAAGGAATTGTACCGCGCCCGGGTGGAGGCGATGGTCAAGCCGTTCGTGGATCGCAAGATTCCCGTGGTGTGGGTCGGCCTCCCGCCGGTGCAGAACGAAAGCCTCTCGCGCGACCTCGCCATCATCAACGACATCGTCCGCGACAGCGCCACCAAGGCCGGGGCGACCTATGTCGACATCTGGCCGGGCTTCGTCGACAGCCGGGACCGCTACGCTTCGTCGGGACCGGACCCGGAGGGACAGATCGCCCGGCTGCGCACCTCGGATGGCATTCACTTCACCAAGGCCGGCGATCGCAAGCTCGCCCATTTCGCCGATGTGGAGTTGAAGCGGCTGATGGGGACCGCCGCCCCTGCCCTGCCCGATCAGACGCCCACGGCCACCGTCGCTCCGTCGGCGCCGAAGGGGGGACCGGGCGTCAGCCTCGATGGGGGTGAGGTGGCGGGGTCGGACTCGGTTGCGATCGATCGGCAGATCACCGCGATGCTTCCGAGCCTGCCCGAGCCGGAGGGCATTCCGGCCCTGCCGGTGAAGCCCCCCGCCGGACCCGTGGTGCCGCTGATCCGAATGGAGACCTCCCCCGGCGGCACCCTCGCCAGCGGCCGGCCGCTGGACGGCGACACGATGGGCAATGTCGAGCGCACGCTCCAGCGTGGGAATGCCCCCGCCCCGCAGCCGGGCCGGGCGGACGACTTCCGCTGGCCGCCGGGCTGATGTCCGGGTCCGGTCTGCCTCACACCGCCCGAGGCTAGAGCGTTTTCCGTGATCCCCGGATCACAGAAAACGCTCTCATCCATTGCGTCCGCTGCGTGTTCTTGCGCCGAGCCTGCATCCAGGTCGGCGCTTTGAGCTCTAGCGCGGCAGCACGCTGGCGCCCATCAGCGCCTCGTCGATGGAGCGGGCCGCTTGGCGCCCCTCACGAATCGCCCAGACCACGAGGGACTGGCCCCGGCGCATGTCCCCGGCCGCCCAGATCTTCGCGTCGGAGGTGCGGTAATCCTCCTCGTTCGCCTCGATATTGCCGCGCTTGGACATGCTGACGGCGGATTGCTCCAGAAGCCCCTTCTGCACCGAGCCGGCGAAGCCGATCGCCATGAAGACGAGGTCGGCCGGCAGCACGAACTCACTCCCCGGGATGGGCTGGCGGGAGGAATCGACCCGGGCACAGACGACGCCGGTGAGGACGCCCTTCTTGTTGCCCTCCAGCCGCAGGGTGGCGGCCTGGAACTCGCGCTCCGCGCCCTCGGCCTGGCTTGAGGATGTCCGCATCTTGGTCGGCCAGTACGGCCACACGGTCAGCTTGTCCTCCCGCTCCGGCGGGCGGGGACGGATATCGAGCTGCGTCACCGACAGGGCACCCTGGCGGAAGGCCGTGCCGACGCAATCGGAGGCGGTGTCTCCGCCGCCGATCACCACCACGTTCTTGCCGCTGGCCAGGATCGGCACCTCGCCGTTGCCCCGCATCGACTCGTGGCCGACCCGGCGATTCGACTGGACGAGGTACGGCATGGCGTAATGCACGCCCTCGAACTCCTGCCCCGGGAGGTTCGGGTTGCGCGGATCCTCGGCGCCGCCGCAGAAGATCACCGCGTCGTACTCGGCCTTCAACTCGTCCACCGGCTTCGTGACGCCGATGTTCTGGTTGTAGAAGAAGACGACGCCTTCGCCTTCCATCTGCTTCACGCGCCGGTCGATGTGGCGCTTCTCCATCTTGAAGTCCGGGATACCGTAGCGAAGCAGGCCGCCGGCCTTCGGCTCCCGCTCGAAGACATGCACGGCGTGCCCCACGCGGGCCAGCTGCTGCGCGGCGGCGAGGCCGGCCGGACCCGAGCCGACGACGGCGACGCGCTTGCCGGTGCTGATCTCGGCCGGCTCAGGCTTGATCCAGCCCATGTTCCAGGCGCGGTCGGCGATGGCCTGCTCGATCGTCTTGATGGCGACCGGCTGGTTCTCCAGGTTCAGCGTGCAGGCTTCCTCGCAGGGCGCCGGGCAAACGCGCCCGGTGAACTCAGGGAAGTTGTTCGTGGAATGGAGGTTGCGCGACGCCTCCTCCCAATCCGACTGGAAGACGAGGTCGTTCCAGTCCGGGATCTGGTTGTGGACCGGGCAGCCGGTCGGCCCGTGGCAGAACGGGATGCCGCAATCCATGCAGCGGGCCGCCTGCTTGGTGAGGTCATGCTCATCGAGCGGGAGCGTGAACTCGCGGAAGTGCCGAACGCGGTCAGCGGCGAGCTGATACTTCTGCTCCTGCCGATCGAATTCGAGGAAGCCCGTGATCTTGCCCATCGATCAACCCTTGAGGCCGGCGCGGATCGACCGATCCGGCGGCCAAAGATAAAGTGCTGGCTTCGGCGCGCGGCCCGTTCCGCGCGCCGAGGTTTGGCCGGACGGTTATTCCGCCGCCACCGGCATCCGCGCCATTTCCATCTCACGCAGCGCCCGGCGGTACTCAACCGGCATCACCTTGACGAACTTGGTCCGGTACTCGGCCCAGTTCTCGAGGATCGCCTTGGCCTTCGGGCTGCCCGTGTACTTGAGATGGTTGGTGATGAGCTGCGAAAGCCGCTCCTCGTCGTGGCCCGACATGTCGGCCAGGATGTCGACCCGGCCCTTGGTCTCTAGGTCTCCGTCCTGGTGGAAGCGACGCATGAGATCGTCCTCCTCCTCGACGGGTTCGAGATCGACCATGGAGAGGTTGCAGCGGGCGGAGAACGAGCCGTCCTCGTCGAGGACGTAGGCAATTCCACCCGACATGCCGGCCGCGAAGTTGCGTCCTGTCTCGCCGATCGAGACCACGACGCCTCCGGTCATGTACTCGCAGCCATGGTCGCCCATGCCTTCGACCACCGCGATGGCGCCCGAGTTGC
>JAKONI010000102.1 GCA_022702015.1 Beijerinckiaceae bacterium
CCGACGACGTGCGCGGCGTCGAGATCGGCGGGGCGGGCAAGAACGTGCTGGCCATCGCCTGCGGGATCGTCGCGGGACGGGGGCTCGGCGAGAGCGCGCGGGCCGCCCTCATCGCCCGCGCCTTCGCCGAGCTGATGCGCTTCGCCCGTGCCTTCGGCGGGCGGCCCGAGACGCTGATGGGGCTGTCGGGCCTCGGCGACCTCGTGCTCACGGCGGGCTCGCCGCAATCGCGCAACTTCGCCTTCGGCCAGCGCCTCGGCGCGGGGGCGAGCCCGGAGGCGGCGGCGGGCGGCAAGCTCGCGGAGGGCGCCTTCACCGCCGCGGCGCTCACCGGCCTCGCCCGGGCGCGGGGCGTCGAGATGCCGGTGGCCGAGGCGGTCGCCGCGCTGGTGGCGGGTGAGACCGATGTGGATACGGTCGTCGCCAAGCTTCTCTCCCGGCCCCTGCGGGGCGAGATGGATTGAGGCGTCAGGAACCCCGACGAGACGACGATGGCGTATTGGTTGTTCAAGTCCGAGCCCGCGACCTGGTCGTGGGCGCAACAGGTCGCGGCCGGCGCGGAGGGCACGTTCTGGAACGGCGTGCGCAACCACCTCGCCAAGAAGCAGCTGATGGCGATGCAGGTGGGCGAGCGGGGGTTCTTCTACCACTCGAACGAGGGTAAGGCCGTGGTCGGCGTGGTGGAGGTGATCCGCCCCTACTATCCCGACCACACCGACGAGACCGGCCGCTTCGGCATGGTCGACGTCCGCGCCGTCGAGCCGATGCGCGTGCCCGTCACCCTCGACGCGATCAAGGCCGAGGCGGCCCTGAAGGACATGGTCCTCGTCAACAATTCCCGGCTGTCGGTGCAGCCGGTCAGCGACGCGGAATGGGCGCTGGTGCGGGCGATGGGCGGATTGGCCTAGGGCGCGACCGGTTCCGGGTGCTATGGAGGGCACGAACGGGAGCCTCTGTCATGCCCCACGCCGTCCACGCCACCACCGTCGCCAGCATCTCCGATCTGAAGAAGAACCCGATGGGCACCGTCGCCGCCGGCGAGGGGTTTCCCGTCGCGATCCTCAACCGCAACGAGCCGGCGTTCTACTGCATCCCCGCCAGGGCCTACGAGGAGCTTCTGGAGCGTCTCGAGGATCTCGAACTGAACGCCCTCGCCGACGCGCGGGAGGGGCAGGAGATCCACCGCGTCTCCCTCGATGAGCTATGAACTCGCCTTCCTCGACGCGGCGCTGAAGGAGTGGCGCAAGCTCGATGCGAGCGTGCGGGATCACTTCAAGGCCAAGCTCGCGGAGCGGCTTCAGGCGCCGAAGGTCGCGTCCGCACGACTGCATGGCGCCAGGGAGCGCTACAAGATCAAGCTGCGGAGTGCCGGCTACCGGCTGGTCTACGAAGTGCGGGACCGGGAACTGGTGGTGCTGGTCGTCGCGGTCGGCAAGCGCGAGCGCGACGAGGTCTACAGGAACGCGGCACGGCGGACGGGCGATTGAGCCCGTCCTGCGCGTCCTTCACCCGCGACGCTGGGCCTTGGCCTTGCGGGCGAGGTAGCGGGCGTCGCGCTGGGCCTTCATCTCGGCCTGCCGGGCGATGGCACGCTCCTCGGCGGCGACGCGCTCGGCTTCGACGCGCTCGGCTTCCGCCAGGCGGGCGGCTTCCGCCGCGGCGGCGGCGCGGGCGACCTCGACGAGGCGTTCGGCCTCACGGGCGGCGGCGCGGGTCTCGCGGGCATCGATGATGGCGCGGCGGGCCGAATGGCGCGCCAGCACGGCCGGATCGTCGGCCGGCGGCCGCGCCCGGAAGCGGGCCAGGGTCTCCGAACGCGCCTTCGAGGAGGCAGCGAGACGGTCGGTCAGGGCTTGGCTGTTCTGGAAGCTCACGCAATCTCCGGATCGGGCGGCACGCGCGCGTGCGGCCTCGTAGGGGTCGACATAAGGAAGCCGCCCCGGTGGGGGCGGCTCGGTCGTGAATCCTGGATAGGATCAGGCGGCGCGGAGCTGGCCGGCGGCCTTCTTGCCGCTGCGACGGTCGGTCTCGAGCTCGTAGGAGACGCGCTGACCTTCGTTCAGCGTGCCGAGGCCGGCGCGCTCGACGGCGGAGATGTGCACGAACACGTCCTGGCCCCCGTCCTCAGGCTGGATGAAGCCGAAGCCCTTGGTCGCGTTGAACCACTTCACGGTACCGGTAGACATGGATACGTCTCGATCTTCGCAGGGTCAGGAATAAACAACGCCCGCGTCGGGACACGGAACATCGGGTCGAACGATAACGATAGGAGTGAGAGAACCGCCCTGCGAAGGAAATACGGCCCAAAACATCCAAGAACGTACCGACAAATCGAGCCTATGCCCGTGCGCTAAATTTTGCAAGGCCAAAGAAATTCTGAATAATTACTCTGAAAATTCAGTCGCTTCGACCTGTCTCAGGCCGCGCGGCTCACCGGCCGCGACGATTTCGCCTTGGGCCTCGGCTCCGGCTCGAATTCCGGCTCGTCGAACGATTCGGCGGGCAGGGTGTCCATCACCCGCGCGGCGGGGAGCGTCACGATCACCTCGGTGCCCTGCCGGGGGCGCGACTCCAGCTGGAACTGGCCGCCATGCAGTTCCACGAGGCCCTTCACGATGGGCAGGCCGAGGCCGGAGCCCTGCTCGGCGGTCTTGATCGCCAGGGCGCCCCGGCCGAACGAGGACATGACCGTGCCGAGCTCGTCCTCGGGAATGCCGGGGCCGCTGTCGCGTACGGAGAGGTACTGGCCGCCCCGCGCCGTCCAGCCGACCTTGAGCCAGATCTCGCCGCCCGGCGGCGTGAACTTCACCGCGTTGGACAGGAGGTTCAGCACGATCTGGCGCAGCGCCCGCTCGTCGGCCCAGAGGCGCGGCAGGGTCATGTCGACCATGTCGTGGACGGTCTGGCCCTTCGCCTTGGCCCGGAGCGCCATCATGTGGCGGCACTCCTCCACGACGCTCGCGAGCAGCACCGGCTCCTCGTTCAATTCGTAGCGCCCGGCCTCGATGCGCGAGAGGTCGAGGATCTCGTTGATGAGGTTGAGCAGGTGCATCCCGCTGTCGTGGATGTCGTTCGAATATTCGCGGTAGGCCGGCGCCACGTGCTGGCCGAACACCTCGTTCTTCATCACCTCCGAGAAGCCGAGGATGGCGTTGAGCGGCGTGCGCAGCTCATGGCTCATCGTGGCGAGGAAGCGCGACTTGGCGAGGTTCGCCTCCTCGGCCCGGCGGCGGGCCTCGTCGGAATTGGCCTTGGCCTGCTCCAGTTCGCCGAACACCGCGTCCTTCTCGGCGCGGGAAAGCAGGGCGCCCACCGTCGAGGCGTAGAGGCGCCGCGACAGGCCGAGGAAGAAGATCTGCGTGCCCCCGGCCATGGCCACCAGCGCCAGGGCGTCCATGCCGCTGGAGAAGGCCGTGAGCGAGACGGTGGCGATCGAGAGCGGCAGCAGGGCCGCCACCGCCGCCACCGGCACGGTCGCCGCGAGCATGGTCGTGACCGCCGAGGCGATGACGAGGGCGAACAGGGCGAAGGTCCAGCCCCCCGTGCCGCCCAGCGCCACCATCCCCGACCAGCACAGGCTCTGCAGCACCTCGCCGATCACGAAGCGGCGGCGCCAGCGGCCGAGGTCGATATGCTCCGGCTCCGTCGCGAGGAAGGCGCGGCTCATCATCGAGTTGAGCGTGATCATCAGGAACACGCACAGCGCCCAGGCGGCGGCGATCACCAGGGGCACCCAGAAGGTCGCCGCCCCCGCCAGGGCGACGGCGAACAACCCCAGGGCGATGCCGGAGCCGGCCCGGTACTGGGCGTAGTGGCGCAGCAATTCCTGGTCGAAGGCGCGCTCCAGCCCGGTGCGCGAGGTCAGCCGCTCCCGTGCCGAGCGGATGTCGCGGGCGACCCCGAGGCGCCGGGCGGCCTCCTCCGTCGAGGGACCACGCCCGCGCTGGACCATCTCGACGGTGAGATCGGACATGCGCTGCAGGTTAACCGGGCTATTCGGGATCTATTGACGAGAGACAGCCAGGATGTCGCCAAACTCTTAAGAAGCGGCTGCCGGAATCCGTCCAATCGAATGCATTCGCGAGGCTGTCCCATTTACCGCAGGTTTGTGTGCGCTGGCGCACAGCCCGAGGGGCACTCCCGCGCGCAATGCTGGCGCCACGGGCCGGATTCGGTCCCCCCGCATTCCGAAGTCCGTCATGCCCCAGATCACGATCAACGGCGTGCCGCATGCGGTCGATGCCGATCCGGACACGCCGCTCCTCTGGGTGCTGCGCGACCACCTGACGATGACCGGCACCAAGTACGGATGCGGCATCGGCCAGTGCGGCGCCTGCACGGTGCATCTCGACGGGCAGCCCGTCCGCGCCTGCCAGACCCGCCTCGGCGATGTCGGCGCGGGGCGGCAGGTCGCCACGATCGAGGGCGTCTCGGGCCGCGTCGCGCAGGCCGTGCAGGCCGCGTGGCGCAAGCTCGACGTGGTCCAGTGCGGCTATTGCCAATCCGGGCAGATCATGTCCGCCATCGGCCTCCTGTCGAGCAACGCCCGCCCGACCGATGCCGACATCGACGGCGCCATGGACGGCAACATCTGCCGCTGCGGCACCTACCAGCGCATCCGCGCGGCGATCCACGAGGCCGCGCGCTCCCTCGCCTGACCGCTCCGCCGCCCTGCGAAGCCGCCTCCCTTCACGGTCCTGACCGGAGCATCGCCGCCATGCTGAACGTCCGTCGGCCGATTCAGACCCTGCCCTCCCCCCGTCCGAGCCGGCGGGGCTTCCTCGCCGGGGCGGGGGCCATCGTCGTGGCCTTCCGGCTCGACGCCGGCCCCGCCCGCGCCGCCGGGCTCGACCCCGCCGGCATCAAGGCCGACCCGAACGCCTTCGTGCGCATCGGCGCCGACGACACCGTGACCGTGGTGATCAAGCACCTCGACATGGGCCAGGGGAACACGACCGGGCTCGCCACCATCCTCGCGGACGAGCTCGGCGCCGACTGGTCGCGGGTGCGTACCGAGTTCGCCCCCGCCGACGCCGCCCGCTACGCCAACCTGCTGATGGGCCCGATCCAGGGCACCGGCGGCTCGACGGCGGTGGCCAATTCCTGGGTGCAGCTGCGCAAGGCCGGCGCCGCCGCCCGCGAGATGCTGGTGGCCGCCGCCTCCTTCCAGTGGCGGGTGCCGGTGGCCGAGATCACCGTGGCGGACGGCATCGTGCGCCACGCCGCCTCGAACCGGCAGGCGCGGTTCGGCGAGCTGGCCGCCTCCGCCGCCACCCTCCCCGTCCCGGCCGAGCCCCGGCTCAAGGACCCGAACGAGTGGACGCTCATCGGGAAGCCGGTGTCCCGCCTCGATTCCACGGCCAAGACCGACGGCTCGGCCGTCTACGCCCTCGACATCCGCCGGCCGGGCCAGGTGACGGCGGTGATCGCCCGCGCCCCCTGCTTCGGCGGCACCGTGAAGGGCTTCGACGCGGCCGAGACCCGCAAGGTGCCGGGCGTCCTCGACGTGGTGCAGGTGCCCTCCGGCGTGGCGGTGATCGCGAAGGACACGTGGTCCGCCATGCAGGGCCGCAAGGCGCTGAAGGTCACGTGGGACGAGTCCGCCGCCGAGACGCGCTCGTCGGACGCGATCCTCGCCGAGTACCGGGAGAAGGCCAAGGCGCCCGGCCTCACCGCCTCGAAGCGCGGCGAGCCGGAGGCGGCCCTGAAGGGCGCGGCCAAGGTGATCGAGGCCGAGTTCACCTTCCCCTACCTCGCCCACGCGGCGATGGAGCCCCTGAACGCCACGATCGAGAAGGCGAAGGACGGCAGCTACGACGTCTATGCCGGCTTCCAGTTCCAGACCGTCGAACAGGCGACCATGGCCGCCCTGCTCGGCGTGACGCCGGACAAGGTCCGCCTGCACACGACCTGGGCCGGCGGCTCCTTCGGCCGCCGGGCGACCCCCACGGCCGATTACGCCGCCGAGACCGCCGCCGTGTTCAAGGCGAGCGGCGAGGCGGCGCCGGTCCACCTCGTCTGGACCCGCGAGGACGACATGACCGGCGGCTATTACCGCCCGAGCGTGTTCCACAAGGTCCGCGCAGGGATCGACGCCAAGGGCGCCATCGTCGGCTGGGACCATGTGATGGTCGGCAAGTCGATCATGATCGGCTCGCCCTTCGAGGCGATGATCGTCAAGGACGGCATCGACGCCACCACCGTCGAGGGCGCCTCGGACACGCCCTACGCGCTCGCTGCCTACCGCTTCGGCGTCCATAACGGCCGCGAGGGCGTGCCGGTCCTGTGGTGGCGCTCCGTCGGCCACAGCCACACCGCCCATGTGATGGAGGTGATGATCGACGACCTCGCCCATGCGGCCGGGGCCGATCCGGTCGCCTACCGCCTCGCCCTGCTGGCCAACGCCCCGCGCCTGTCCGGGGTGCTCAAGCTCGCCGCCGACAAGGCCGGCTGGGGCGCCTCGCAGGCGAAGGGCAGCGGCCTCGGCGTCGCCGTCCACGAATCCTTCGGCTCCTACGTCGCCATGGTGGCGCGGGTGAGCGTGGCCGCGGGGCAGGTGAAGGTCGAGCGGATCGTCGCGGCGGTGGATGTCGGCGTGGCGGTGAACCCGGACGTGGTCCGGGCGCAGGTGGAGGGCGCGGTGGGCTTCGCCCTCTCCTCGGTGCTGCGCAACCGCATCACCCTCAAGGACGGGGTGGTGCAGGAGGCGAATTTCGACGCCTACGAGCCGACCCGGCTCAGCGAGATGCCGCAGGTGGAGGTGCATATCGTCCCGAGCGCGGTGGCACCCACCGGCATTGGCGAGCCCGGCGTGCCGGTGCTGGCCCCGGCCATCGCCAACGCGGTCTTTGCCGCCACCGGCCAACGGCTGCGCTCCCTGCCCCTCGACCTCGCGGGACTGAAGGGCGCGTGAGGAAACGCACGGCCATCCGGCCGGGGGAGGCGTAAGCCGGAAGGGCCTTCCCCCAAGGCAACGAGACTCGACTTCGAACGGCGCGGCGCGACACCGCGCCGTTTCTTTTTGGGCCGGGAGAACCCAGGGGCTTCGCCCCTGGACCCCACCAAAGGACTTGTCCTTTGGGATCCCTATATCCAGGCGATGCCTCCGTTCGAAGACACCGCCGCCGCCTTGCGTGCCTGCCGGATCTGCCGGGATACGCCGCTCTACGGCCCCCCCCTGCCCCAGGAGCCCCGGCCGATCATCCAGGGCTCGACGGGGGCGCGGCTCTGCGTGGCGAGCCAGGCGCCCGGCACCCGGGCGCACCGGACGGGCATGCCCTTCATGGATCCCTCGGGGGTACGCCTGCGGATGTGGCTCGGCCTCGACGAGGCGCGGTTCTACGACGGAGACAAGATCGCCATCGTGCCGATGGGCTCCTGCTTCCCCGGCCTCGACGCCAAGGGCGGCGACAAGCCCCCCCGCCGGGAATGCGCCGAGCGCTGGCGGGCCGAGCTGTTCGCCGGCCTGCCGAACCTGGACCTGATCCTGGTGATCGGCTCCTACGCGCAGAACTGGCACCTCGGACAGATGGAGGGCGGCCTCACCGGCACCGTGCGGCGCTGGCGGGAGATCCTCGCCGAGCCCCGCCGCCCCCGGGTCCTGCCCCTCCCCCACCCGTCCTGGCGCAACAACGGCTGGCTCAAGCGCGAGCCGTGGTTCGAGGCCGAACTCCTCCCGGTGCTGCGCGACGAGGTGGCGCGGGCGTTGCGATAGGGGGTTCCCAAAGGGCGAGCCCTTTGGTGGGGTGTCGGGGTGAAACCCCGACCGGGAGGTCGCCCATGCGACTCTACGAGCATCCGCTCTCGTCCTACGTGCAGAAGGTCAAGATCGTCCTGCGGGAGAAGGGCTTGGCCTTCACCGCCGAGATGCCCGAGAGCTTCGGCACCGGCAGCCCGGAGGGTCCCTTCGCCGCCGCCAACCCGCGCACCGAGGTGCCGGTGCTGATCGATGGGGACGTGACCCTCTTCGACTCGACGGTGATCCTCGAATACGTCGAGGAACGCTGGCCCGAGCCGCCGCTCCTGCCGGCCACGCCCGCCGCCCGGGCCTTCGCCCGGATCACCGAGGATGTCTGCGACACGCAGTACGAGGCGGTGAACTGGGGCTTCGGCGAAATCCTGTGGTTCCACCGGGCGACGGGGGATCTGGCCGACCGGCTCCGGGCCCAGGCCGCCGCCCAGACCCGGGTGCTCCAGGAGTGGCTGACCCGACGCCTGGGCGACGCCCCCTGGTTCGGGGGCGAGGGCTTCGGCTGGGCCGACGCCGCCGTGGCGCCGATGGTCAACCGCTCGGTGCATTACGGCCTCGGGCCCGAGGCCGGCGGTCCGCTCGCCGCGTGGCACGGCCGGGCGACGGCCCGCCCCTCCGTGGCCGAGACCTTCGCCGAGTTCGACGCGGCCGCGGCGAAGATGGCGGCGGCCTCCGCGATGTACACCACCGGCGGGCGCCGCCGGGAATACCGGGACCATCGGCTCGAATGGATGGTGAAGTCCGGCGGCGTGGAGGTGGTGCTGGCGGGCCTGCGAGACGGCAACATCCGCTTCCCGTGGCCTTAGAGATTCCCCGCCCCGTTAGAGGAAGCGTTGCGGAATCCGATATTCGGTTCCGATCCCACCCTCGGCCTCATCCTTCGAGGCGGCGGCGCCGCGCCTCAGGATGAGGGGGGTGAGAGGATGAGGGGATCTTTCGGTCAGGCGTTCGGGATGGGAAGATGTCCGCGACGACCCCCGCGAGGGGCCGGCGAGCGTCGCGCGCATTGACACCCCACCGGCCGGCGTGATCCGTGCCCGCATGAGCCAGACCGACCCCCGTGACCGCCTGATCGTCGCCCTCGATGTGCCGGGGGTGGCCGAGGCCGAGGCGCTGATCGACCGGCTGGGCGACGCGGCGACCTTCTACAAGATCGGCTACCGGTTGGCCTATGCGGGGGGCCTCGCCCTCGCCGAGCGCCTGATCGCCGGGGGGAACAAGGTCTTCCTCGACCTCAAGCTGCACGACATCGGCAACACCATCGAGGAGGGGGTGCGGGCGGTCTCCGGCCTCGGGGCGACCTTCCTCACCGTCCACGCCTACCCGCAGACCATGCGGGCGGCGGTGAAGGGCCGGGGCAACGGCTTGAGGATCCTCGCCGTGACGGTGCTGACCTCCTACGACGACGCGGATGCGGCCGAGGCGGGCTATGCCCTGCCCGTGGCCGACCTCGTGGCGCGACGCGCCGCCCAGGCGGCGGAAATCGGTATCGACGGCCTCGTCTGCTCGGCGGCCGAGGCGGCCGGCGTGCGCGGCATCGTCGGGCCGGACCGGCTCATCGTCACCCCCGGCATCCGTCCGGCGGGCGCCGAGGCGGGGGACCAGAAGCGGGTGATGACCCCCGGCGACGCCCGGCGGGCGGGGATCGACCATGTGGTGGTCGGCCGGCCGATCACCGGCGCCGCCGACCCCCGCGCCGTGGCCAGGGCGATCGTCGCCGAGATGGCCTGAGGCGCCGTCCGCCTTATGTGAGCCTCCGAGGGCCTGGGCGCCCCGGGAGGGCACGATGACCAAGGGATACTGGATCGCGCGGGTCGATGTCCGCGACGACGCGGCCTACAAGGAGTATGTCGCGGCCAACGGCTTGGCCTTCGCCAAGTTCGGCGGCCGGTTTCTGATCCGCGGGGGGCGCTACGACGCGGTGATGGGCCAAGCCCGCAGCCGCAACGTCGTCATCGAGTTCCCGAGCTACGACGACGCCCTCGCCTGCTGGAACTCGGACCTCTACCAGGCGGCCAGGGCGAAGCAGCGCGGCGGCATCGAGGCGGAGATCCTGGTGATCGAGGGGTATGACGGGCCGCAGCCCTCCGTCTCGGAGCCCGCCCCGCCCACGACCCCGGCCTCGGAATAGGCCGCGGCCCGCCGGGCGCTCAGCCCTTCCTCGGCGCGAGCCCGCGCAGGAGGTAGGCGATCATCGCGTCGAGCGACGGCACCGGCGGGAGCATCGCCTGTCCGACCAGCAGCGGATGGGTGTAACGGATGATCCCCACATGGATGCACCCGGCGGCCACCGCCGGGTCCTCCGCCTCGAACTCGCCGGCGGCGATTCCCTCGCGGACGATCCGCTCGAACACCGCGGTGATGCCGGCCACATGGTGGCGGCAGACCTCCCAGCTCTCGCCCATCGCCGCCTCCACCATCTCGTGGATGCGGGGGAAGCGCTCGTAGCGATCCATGCTGTGCCGGTGCAGGGCCTCGATGGCGGTGACGAGGCGCTCCGTGGGGGATAAGCCTGACCGGTCGGCGATGCCCGCGACGAGGGCCTCGACCTCGCCGATCAGCCGTTCCAAAACCGCCTCGTTGATGGCCTTCTTCGAATCGAAGAAACGGTAGACGTTGGCCGGACTCATCTTCAGGGCCCGGGCGATATCGGCCACGGTGGTCTTCTGGTAGCCGATCTCGTGGAAGAACTCGCTCGCCGTGGCCATGATGCGGCAGCGGGTGCTGGGGCCACTCTCCTCCACGAGGGGCGGCCTCGATTCGTCGGGATGCATGAGCCCTAGTAGTGCCGTCTCGGCGGAAGGGGAAGGCGGTTGCATCCCCAGCGGGTTCGGGCGCGCGCAGGGATGACCCGCGCGCGCTCCGATCCTGTGCCGAGGGGTGAGCCTTACGATCCGAACTGCGAACCCAGGCGCTCCAGGTACTCCGCGAGATCGAGCCCGCCGATCCGCTTGCCGTAGTCGAACCGCATGCCTTGGCGGATGTCGACGCTGGCGTTCGGCGTGGTCAGGGTGAACGGCCGCACGCAGATCCAGGCGCCGTCGCGCCGGTGTTCGAAGAAACCCAGGATGTCGTGCTTGGCCATAGTCCCCTCCAGAACAATTCCCGCCGTGCCATCGGGCGGGGGAAATACCGCAACCAACGCGGGTATTGACCTCAGCCAGACCCATTCCCGGTTGTCTCATCGATACAACGGTCCAGCTATTTCCTGGTTCTCGTCATGCGGCGGATTGTCGTGATCGTGTCTGCTGCGATGGAGGATGGCAAGGGTCTTTCTGGTGCGGGGGCGCCCCTGTGGCGCGCTACTCAGTCGCCGGGCCCGGCGCTGGACCTGACCGGTCGACAGGGCGCGCTCTACCGCTTCGAGGATGCGGACGTCGCGCAGGCCGTCCCCGTCCGGCTCCGGCGTCCGGTCCTGGAGGACGCGGCCGGAGAAATACCGGAGCTAGGGCGTTTCCTGTAATCCCTGGATCACAGGAAACGCCCTGATCCATTGCTTCCGCGAGATTTTCTAACGTCGAACCGGCATCCACTCCGGCGGACGATGCGATAGCCGCCCCACAGGTCGACGCTTGGAAGGCGCAGGGCCTTATGGTCCTCGCCCCGGGTCAGGGTGCTGGCCATGCCGAAGCCGAACAAGTGGGCCGGCTCATGTGCAGGTCGCCCGCCATGCCAGCGATCCGGTCGGCGTCCCAGTCCTCGGTCTCGGAGGAGACCGTGAACTGTGCGAGCCGGCCGCCACCGCGTCGCGCACCTTGCCTCCCGTCTCGCGTGTCGCCTGCATGCCCTCTCCCCGTTGCAATGCGAAGGGAGAATTCGGGGGAGCCGGCGCGATCCGTAAGGTTCCAAGCCGCTGGCGCCGCTTTCGGTCGCGTCCCCGGGCGGAGATTGCGGCCCTACTTGCTGCGCCGCAGCGGACGGGCTCGTTCGGCTAACCCCTCATCAGGATCGCGCCATGGCATTGTTTCACTGGATCGGCCGCATCATCACCGGAGCCTGGCGGCTGGCCCTAGCGGCCTTCATCGGGGTTGTGACCCTGTTTGGGGCCACCCTCGATTTCGCCCTCAACATCGTCGCGCAGCTCTACGACCGGTTCGACGCGGGGTTCTCCGAACTCGCCGCCGAGTCGCGGCGGCGCCGGGCGGCGAAGACGCGGGTCGCCGCCCCCTCCTGATAGTCCCGCCGCCGGGGCGGGAGGCCCCGAAGCGTCCCGCCCCGGCGCCGGCCTTACCTCAGCGCCCCGGTCTGCGTGTGGAAGTCCGGCCCATTGGTCGTCTTGGTCACGTGGCCGGCGCGGATCAGGTAGTCGCCGAAATGCTCGCCCGCCTGTTTGCCCTTGGCGAACTCGGCGAAGAGGGGATCCAGCGTCGAGACCACCTCCGCCGGGGAGGCGTCCTCCCGGTAGAGCTTGTTGAGGCGTGAGCCGTCGAACGCCGCTCCCAGGTAGAGGTGGTAGCGTTCGGGCCCCCGGCCGACGAGGCCGATCTCCGCGATGAAGGGCCGGGCGCAACCGTTGGGGCAGCCCGTCGAGCGGATGGTGATCTCCTCGTCCTGCAAACCGTGCTTGGCGAGGCTCGCCTCCAAGTCGTCCATCAGGCCGGGGAGGAACCGCTCGCTCTCAGCGAGCGCCAGCCCGCAGGTCGGCATGGCCACGCAGGCGATGGAGTTGCGCCGAAGCGCCCCTGCGCCCTTGGTCATCCCGTATTCGTCGACGATCGCCTCGATCGCGGCTCGCCGGGCCTCCGGCACGTTGGCGATGATGACGTTCTGGTTGGCGGTGAGGCGGAAGTCGCCCTCGTGCTCCTCCGCCACCCGGCGCAGGCCGGAGAGGAAGCGCGGCCCGTCCTCGTAGTCCTTGATCCGGCCGGAGGGGACATAAAGGGTCAGGTGGTGGCGGCCGTCGTCGCCCTCGGTCCAGCCGAAGCGGTCGCCGTTGTTGGTGAAAGTGAAGGGTTTCGGCTCGCCGAGCTTCTGGCCGATCCGCGCCTCGACCTCGGCCCGGAAGGCCTCCAGGCCGTAGCGCTCGATCGTGTACTTCAGCCGGGCGTTCTTCCGGTTGGTGCGGTTGCCCCAGTCGCGCTGGACGGTCATCACCGCCTCGGCGACCTTCACCGCGTCCCCGGGCTCGCAGAAGCCCATGACGTCGGCGGTACGGGGGAAGGTGTCTGGCTCGCCGTGGGTCATGCCCATGCCACCGCCGACGGTGACGTTCCAGCCGGTCACCTCGTTATTCTTGTCCAGGATGGCGATGAAGCCGAGGTCGTGGGCGAAGATGTCGACCTCGTTCGAGGGCGGCACCGCGATCACGGTCTTGAACTTCCGGGGCAGGTAGGTGCGGCCGTAGATCGGCTCCACCTCCAGCCCGTCCTCGCCGCCGACCACGCGCTCGCCGTCGAGCCAGATCTCCCGCCACGCGCCGGTCTTCGGCAGAAGCGAATCGGAGATGTCCTTGGCGAGCTGGTAGGCGGCCTTGTGCGCCTTCGCCTGCGCCGGGTTGGTGGCGGCCATGACGTTGCGATTCACGTCGCCGCAGGCGGCGATGGTGTCGAGCAGGGTCGCATCGATGGCGGCCATGGTCCGCTTGAGGTTGGACTTGATGACACCATGATACTGGAAGGTCTGGCGGGTCGTCGCCCGGAGCGCGTCGCCGGCATAGGTCCGGGCGATGTCGTCCAGCACGAGCCACTGCTTGGGCGTCACCACGCCCCCCGCGATCCGCAGGCGGATCATGAAGCTGTAGGCCTTGTCGAGCTTCTTCTTGGTCCGCTCGGGGCGCAGGTCGCGGTCGTCCTGCAGGTACATCCCGTGGAACTTCACGAGCTGCCCGTCATCCTCGGAGATGGCCCCCGTGGCATGCTTCAGCAGCCCGTCCGCGAGGGTGCCGCGCAGGTAGCCGCTGGCGATCTTGATGTGCTCGTTGGCGGCGAGCTTGGCCTCGCGGGCGGCCTCGGCCTCGGTGATCGGGCGCGAGGTCGGCGGGGTCTCGTAGACCCGCTTGGTCGGGGTGGGGATGCCGTCGGTCATGGGTGCCTCGCTCTCGTCTGGCGGCGACCGTGCAGTCCGCTCCCTCATCCTGAGGTGCCGCCGCGAAGCGGGGGCCTCGAAGGAGGCCTCCAGGAATCGCGCGGCCTCTACAGGTCTCCTTCGAGGCCCGCTGGCGCGGGCACCTCAGGATGAGGACGCGGGGCGGACCACGGTCGCAGGGGTCCGGTGGTCTCAGTAAACGTCCTGCTGGTACCTCTTCGCCCGCTCCAGCCCTGCGACATGCGCCTCGGCGTCGGCGGAGGAGAGACCCTTGGCGGTCTCGAAGGCCCGCACCACCGCGGCGCGGACATCCTTGGCCATCCTCTTGGCGTCGCCGCAGACGTAGAAGTGGGCGCCGCCGTCGAGCCACGCCACCACCTCGGCGGCATGCTGGTCGATCCGGTCCTGCACGTAGATCTTTTCCGGCTGGTCCCGGGAGAAGGCCACGTCGATCTGCGTGAGCGAGCGATCCTCCAGGGCTTCCTGCCATTCCAACTGGTACAGGAAGTCGTGGGTGAAGTGGCGGTCGCCGAAGAATAGCCAGGCGCGACCGGGTGCCTCGGTGGCCCGCCGCTCCTGCACGAAGGCCCGGAACGGGGCGACGCCGGTGCCGGGGCCGACCATGATGATGTCGGTCGACGGGTCGGCGGGCAGGCGGAAATGCCGGTTGGGCTTCAGCCGCACCCGGAGCTTGGCGCCGTCCTTGATCCGGTCCGCCACGTGGACCGAGGCGACGCCGGAGCGGGCCCGTCCGTGGGTCTCGTAGCGCACGGCGACGATGGCGAGGTGCACCTCGTCCCCCACCTCCTTGCGCGAGGAGGCGATGGAATAGGCCCGGGGCGGCAGCGGCCGGGTGATCGTGCCGAAATGCTCCGCCGTGAGCGTGGCCGGGAACCGCTCGATCAAGTCGATGAGGTTGCGGCCCTCCACCCAGGCGCGGGCCTCGCCCCCAGCGGCGAAGGCCTGGGCGTCGGTGGAGCCGGTGGCCTTGGCGAAGCGCTCGATGCTGGCCGGTGACAGGGTGGTGATATCGCGCTCGGTCAGCAGCGCCTTGCGCAGGGCCTCGTCCCCCGACAGGCCCGCCGCCGCGAGGATCTCGTCCACGAGCTGCGGGTCGTTCTCGGGGAAGAGTTCGAGGGAATCGCCGGGCTCGTAGGCCGGCGCCCCGTCCTCGAAGGCCAGGGCGAGGTGGATCGTCTCCTTGTCGGACCGCGACGAGTTGAGGTTCACGTGCTCCACCACCTCGACCACCATGGGGTCGCGGTTCGGCTCGGCGTCCTCGTCGCCGCCGGCGCGGGCGAAGTCGACCGCCACCACGTTGTCCTGCGCGGCCGCCGGGGCCAGCGCCTTGAGCGTGGCCTTGATCCAGTCGGCGGCGGGTTTCTCGAAGTCGAGGTCGAGGTCGATGCGCTCGGCCGCCCGCTTGCCCCCCAGGGCCTCGAACCGCGCGTCCAGCGCCTTCCCGATGGCGCAGAACTCCGCGTAGGAGGTGTCGCCGAGCGACAGCACCGCGAACTCCACGCCCTCCAGGCGCGGGGCGCCCTCGCCCATCAGCTCGCCATAGGCCCGCACGGCCCGGGCCGGGGGCTCGCCCTCGCCCCAGGTGGCGGCGATGGCCACGAGCTTGCCGGCCTTCGGCAGGGTCGCGATGTCGAGGTCGGCGAAGTCCACCACCTTGGGCTTGAAGCCCTGCTTGCGGGCGAGCTTGCCGATGTCGTTGGCGAGCTTCTCCGAGTTCCCCGACTCGCTGGCGTAGATCACCGTCAGCGGCTCGCTCGCCTTCGGCGCCCCGGCGGCGGCGGCCTGCGGCTGGGCGGCGGCGTCGAGCCCGGCCAGGAAGCCGGCGAGCCATGCCCGTTGGACCGGCGTCGCGTTGACGAGAACGGCGTCGAGGCTGGCGCGCTCGCCGTCTCCGAAGGGAGCGGTGCGCGGGAGGAGAGCGGAGCGAGACATCGGGGAACCATGTCGTCGGGCGCGGGGCCCATGTCAACTGAAACGTTCTTTTTGAAGAACGACGCGAAACTAGCAGATCGCTATCGCGCAATCATTCCGGAAGAGAAAATCATTCTCCGACCGCTGCCAGGGCCGGGGCTAGCTCGGGCAGGTGGCGAGTCGCCTTGGGTGGGGCCGGGAGCGGCAAGGCGGTGGTGGATTTCACCTTCTCCATGGCGAAGCGCGAGGTGACGTTCTTCAGGGGCAGCACGGCGATCAGGCGTTTATAGAAGGTGTCGTAGGCCTGCATGTCCGCGACGACGACCCGCAGCATGTAATCCACGTCCCCCGCCATCCGGTAGAATTCCAGCACCTCCGGCATGGCCGAGACGGTATCCGCGAACCGCTGCAACCAGTCCTGGGAGTGGTCCGCCGTCTCGATGGACACGAAGACCGTCAGTCCGAGGCCGAGCTTCACCGGGTCGAGCACCGCCACCCGCCGGTCGATCACCCCGTCGGCCTCGAGGCGCTGGATGCGCTTCCAGCACGGAGTCTGGGACAGCCCGACCTTCTCGCCGATGGCGGCGATGGACAGGGTCGCGTCCTTTTGCAGGAGGGCGAGGATCTTCAGATCGATGGCGTCCAAACGGGACCTCCACAGGCGCGGCCCCCCTCCGCGGGGAGAAGGAATTTCCGACGCTATACAGGACCAGCCGCAGTTATGAGAATAATTTTTTAAATCGAAGGGCAGAGGGCGGGCGTCTCGTGTGCGGCGGCGCACACCATGCCCCGCCGGGCCCCCTGGCGAATCACCCGGTTCGCCTTGACTTCGTTCGGTATAGCGAACATCTCGACCCTTCGATAACCGGCGCGGTCCCCTTACGTCCACAGGACTGGCGCAGGAGCCCACACCATGTCCCCGACGGACTTGACGATCGCCTCGGCCGACGACCTCGCCCGCCGCCTCGCCCCCCTCGATCTCCCCGCCCGCCTCGGTCTGATCGCCCGGGAGGTCCCCGGCCGCCTCGTCTTCACCACCAGCCTCGGCATCGAGGATCAGGTTCTCACCCATGCGCTGGCCATGGCCAAGCTCGCGGGATCGCGGGTGGAGATTGCCACCCTCGATACGGGGCGGCTCTTCCCCGAAACCTACGAGACCTGGGTCGAGACCGAGGCCGCCTACGGCATCCGCATCCTCGCCTACGTCCCGGAGCGCGGGGCCGAGGAGGCGTTCGTGCGGGAGGAGGGCATCAACGGTTTCCGCCGGTCGGTGGCCGCCCGTCAGGCCTGCTGCGGCTTCCGCAAGGTCGAGCCCCTCGGCCGCGCCCTCGCCGGCGCCACGGGCTGGCTCACCGGATTGCGGGCCGGGCAATCGGCCAACCGGGCCGCGACGCCGCTTGCCGCGTACGACGCGGAGCGCGGCCTCGTGAAGCTGAACCCCCTGGCCGACTGGACCCGGGAGCGGATCGACCTCTTCGTCCGCGAGAACTTCGTTCCCTACAACACCCTGCACGACCGGGGCTTCCCGTCGATCGGCTGCGCCCCCTGCACCCGCGCGGTGAAGGTCGGCGAACCGGAGCGCGCCGGGCGCTGGTGGTGGGAGCAGGAAGACAAGAAGGAGTGCGGGCTGCATGTCGGCCGCCCCGGCGCCGCCGTGCAGCCGGGGCTGGAAGCCGCCGTGTTCGAGCCCGTGAATGGAAACCGCCAGCCGGAGTTCGCCCGATGAGCGCCGCCCCCGCAATCCTGCGGCCCGACACGACCCCCGCCCCCTCCCCCTCCCGCCTGAGCCACCTCAAGCGCCTGGAGGCCGAGGCCATCCACATCTTCCGGGAGACGGTCGCCGAGACCGAGAATCCGGTGATGCTCTATTCCATCGGCAAGGATTCCTCCGTCCTCCTGCACCTCGCCCTGAAGGCCTTCGCCCCGGGGCGGCTGCCCTTCCCGCTGCTGCACGTCGACACGACGTGGAAGTTCAAGGAGATGATCGCCTTCCGCGATTCCCGGGCGAAGGAGCTGGGGCTCGACCTGCTGATCCATACCAACCAGGACGGGCTGGCCCGGGGCGTCGGGCCGGTGAGCCACGGCTCCGAGGTCCATACCGACGTGATGAAGACGCAGGCCCTGCGTCAGGCCCTGGACCAGCACAAGTTCGACGCGGCCTTCGGCGGCGCCCGCCGGGACGAGGAGGCGAGCCGCGCCAAGGAGCGCATCGTCTCCCTGCGCACCGCCCAGCACCGCTGGGATCCGAAGCGACAGCGGGCCGAGCCGTGGCACCTGTACAACCTGCGCAAGAAGCGTGGCGAGTCGCTGCGGGTCTTCCCCCTCTCGAACTGGACCGAACTGGATATCTGGCTCTACATCGAGCAGGAAAATATTCCAATCGTTCCACTCTACTTCTCCGCCCCCCGTCCGGTGGTGGAGCGGGAGGGCCAGCTCATCATGGTCGATGACGAGCGCCTGCCGTTGAACCCCGGCGAGACCCCGCAGGAGAGGGTGGTCCGCTTCCGCACGCTCGGCTGCTACCCGCTGACCGGGGCCGTCGAGAGCGAGGCCGCGAGCCTGCCCGAGATCATCGCCGAGACGCTCGCTGCCCGCACCTCGGAGCGGCAGGGCCGGGTGATCGACAAGGACGGCGCCGGCGCCATGGAGCGCAAGAAGCAGGAGGGCTACTTCTGATGACCGTCCATCCGCCCAAGGATTCGTTCCAAGCCTCCGGTCTCGCGCAGGATTACGCGACCTTCCTGGCCACCCACCGCGACAAGGAAGTGCTGCGTTTCATCACCTGCGGCTCCGTGGACGACGGCAAGTCGACCCTGATCGGCCGCCTGCTGCACGACACGAAGCAGATCTTCGACGACCAGATCACCGCGCTGCGCCGGGATTCCCGCAAGCACGGCACGCAAGGGCAGGAGGTCGACCTCGCCCTGCTGGTGGACGGCCTCCAGGCCGAGCGCGAGCAGGGCATCACCATCGACGTCGCCTACCGGTTCTTCTCCACGGACAAGCGCTCGTTCATCGTGGCCGACACCCCCGGTCACGAGCAGTACACCCGCAACATGGCGACCGGCGCCTCCACCGCCGACGTGGCGGTGATCCTGGTCGATGCCCGCCAGGGCCTCACCCGCCAGACCCGGCGGCACGCCCTGCTGGTCTCGAACCTCGGGATCCGGCGGGTGGTGCTCGCGGTCAACAAGATGGATCTGATCGGCTGGTCGCAGGACCGGTTCACGGAGATCGTGAAGGGGTTTTCCGAGTTCGCCGCGGGACTGCACTTCGCGGAGATCCGGCCGATCCCCCTCTCGGCGAAGAACGGCGACAACGTCGTGGAGCCGGGCGTGAACACGCCGTGGCACACGGGCGGCACGCTGCTCTCCTTCCTGGAGACCGTGCCGGTGCGGGAGGAGGCCCTCAACGCCCCGTTCCGCATGGCGGTGCAATGGGTCAACCGGCCGAACTCGGAGTTCCGGGGTTATAGCGGGCGCATCGCCAGCGGCACGGTGCGCCCCGGCGACCGGGTGAGCGTGCAGCCGGGCGGGCGCGCCGCCACGGTGGAGCGGATCTACACTGCCGACGGCGACCTGCCCGAGGCCGGGGCCGACCTCTCCGTGACCCTGGTGCTCGCCGAGCAGATCGACGCCTCGCGGGGGCAGGTGATCGCCGCCGAGGGGGCGCCGCCGCGCACCCTCGACCGGCTCGACGCCCGCCTGTTCTGGGCGGCCGAGACCGGCCTCGCCCCGGGGACGAGCCTGCTCGCCAAGGTCGGCACCGCGACGGTGACGGCGACGGTGGAGGCCATCGTCTCGCGGATCGACCCGGAGACCGGCAAGCCCGGCCCCGCCGAGACGCTGTCGGCCAACGACATCGCCGACGTGCGCCTCACCCTCGACCGGCCGGTGGCGGTGGATGCCTACGCGGAGAACCGCGAGACCGGGAGCTTCATCCTGATCGACCGGGAAACCACCGATACGGCGG
>JAKONI010000108.1 GCA_022702015.1 Beijerinckiaceae bacterium
CGGCTCGGGGGCGTGACTTCGCAGCCGCACACGTCCGGGGATTTGCCGAGTTGTCCTTGAACCTGTAGCGCTGGCCTCTTGCGCGTGGCATGCTTTAGAAATTGTCCGGGCAAAGAGTCGCGATCGCCTTGTGAGACACTGTGCAATGCACAACATGGCGATCGACACAGGATGTCGGAACACGTGTCGATGATTGGCATGGTGCTCGTCACCCACGGTTTGCTCGCGACCGAATTCAAGGCCGCGCTCGAGCACGTGGTCGGCCCCCAGGATCAGATCGAAACGATCACGATCGGGCCGGAGGACGATATGGAACTGAGGCGCCGGGACATCATGTCCGCGGTGTGCCGGGTGAATACCGGCGAAGGGGTCGTCGTGCTGACCGACATGTTCGGCGGCACGCCCTCCAATCTCGCCCTGTCGTGCATGAACGGCGGTTCGGTGGAGGTGGTGGCGGGCATCAACCTGCCCATGCTCATCAAGCTCGCCAGCGTCCGGGACGAGGAAAGCCTTGGGGACGCCGTGCTCCATGCCCAGGAGGCGGGGCGCAAGTACATCAACGTCGCCTCGCGGGTCCTGGCGGGGAAGTAGGCCCGCCATCCCCGGGCGTTGTCCGGCGGCCCGACCGTTCCCCTACCTTGCTTCGGACGAAGGCGCCGCTTCTCCTCGCCCCGCAGGCGGGAGATGCGTCCAACCCGCGCGGCACGGGTCCCGATGGGTCCGGCGTCAGGGTTGGACCGGTGCCGGCGTCTCGTCCCCCATGGCTCGGGGGCGGCGCGTGGCCGTGATCCCGGCCGAGGCGATGATCACCAGGGCGATGGCGAGCCACTGCACTGGGGTGAGTTCCTCATCGATCACCACGAAACCCAGGAGCGCGGCCAGGGCGGGTTCGAGGCTCATGAGCACGCCGAAGGTCGTCCGGTCGAGCCGGCGCAGGGCCACCATCTCCAAGGAATAGGGCAGGGCGCTCGACAGGATCGCGATGGCGAAGCCCGCCGCGAGGATGGGTGGGGCGAACAGGGCGGTTCCCGCTTGCGCCAAGCCGGTGGGCACGGCGACCAGCGCGGCGGCGGCCATGCCGAGCGCCACGGCCTGCCCGCCATGCCCCCGCCCGGCCCGCTGCCCGAACAGGATGTAGAGCGCCCAGGCCACCCCCGCCGCGAGGGCGAGGGCGCTGCCGAGGGGATCGAGCCCGGCGGTGCCGCGAAGGGGCAGGAGCAGGCCGAGGCCGAGGATCGCCAGGGTGATCCAGCCGAGGTCCGACCGGCGCCGGGAGCCGGCGATGGCCAGCGTCAGGGGTCCGAGGAATTCGAGCGCCACCGCCGGGCCCAGGGGAAGGCGGGCCAGCGCCGCGTAGAACAGCACGTTCATCGCCCCGAGGGCGCCCCCGTAGAGGGCGATCCATCCGGCCTCCCGCGCGGTGAGGCGCCGCCGCCAGGGGCGCCACACCGCGAGCAGCAGCAGGGCGGCGAAGCCGACGCGCAGGGCCGACGTCCCGCCGGAGCCCACCGCCGGGAACAGGGTCTTGGCGAAGGCCGCCCCGCCCTGGATCGAGACCATCCCCGTCACCAGGGCGGCGACGGGAAGGAGCAGGCCGCCCGGCGGCCGGGCCGGGACCGTCATCGCGGGGGTCAGAGGATGAACCGGCTCAGGTCGGCGTTGGCGGCGAGGTTCTCCACCCGGTCGCGGACATAGGCCGCGTCGATGGTGACCGTCTCGCCGGAGCGGTCGGTGGCGGTGAAGGAGATCTCGTCGAGCACCCGCTCCAGCACGGTCTGGAGCCGGCGGGCGCCGATGTTCTCCACGGAGCCGTTCACGTCCACGGCGACCCGGGCCAGGGCGTCGATGGAATCCTCGGTGAAATCGAGGGCCACGCCTTCCGTCGCCATGAGGGCGAGGGTCTGCTTGATGAGGCTCGCCTCCGTGGCCGTCAGGATCTGCTTGAAATCCTCCACGGTGAGCGGTTGCAGCTCGACGCGGATCGGCAGGCGGCCCTGCAATTCCGGCAGGAGGTCGGCGGGCTTCGAGACATGGAAGGCGCCGCTCGCGATGAACAGCACGTGGTCGGTCTTCACCGGGCCGTGCTTGGTGGCCACCGTCGTGCCCTCGATCAGCGGCAGCAGGTCCCGCTGCACCCCCTCGCGGGAGACGTCGCCCCCCTGGCGTCCCTCGCGGGCACAGATCTTGTCGATCTCGTCCAGGAAGACGATCCCGTTGTCCTCCACCTCGCGGATCGCCTCGCGGGTCAGGGCCTCGTCGTCCACGAGCTTGTCGGATTCCTCCGCGAGCAGGGGGGCATGGGCGTCGCGCACGGTGACGCGGCGGGGCTTGCCCCGCTGGCCGGCGAAGGCCTTGCCGAGCATGTCGCCGATGTTGATCGCCCCCATGGAGGCGCCGGGGACGCCGGGAATCTCGAACATCGGCAGGCCGGAGGGGGAGCCCGCCGTCAGTTCCAGTTCCACTTCCTTGTCGTCGAGCTCGTTGTTGCGGAGCTTGCGGCGGAAGCTGTCGCGGGTGGCCGCGCTGGCCGTCGGGCCCACGAGGGCATCCAGGATGCGGTTCTCGGCGGCGGCCTCGGCCTTGGCCCGTACCGCCTCGCGCTTCGATTGCCGGGTCAGGCCGATCGACACCTCCACGAGGTCGCGGACGATCTGCTCCACGTCGCGGCCGACATAGCCGACCTCGGTGAATTTCGTCGCCTCGACCTTCAGGAACGGCGCGTTGGCCAGCCGGGCGAGGCGGCGGGCGATCTCGGTCTTGCCGCAGCCGGTGGGGCCGATCATCAGGATGTTCTTGGGCGCCACCTCCTCGCGGAGGGGGCCGGTGAGCTGCTGGCGCCGCCAGCGGTTGCGCAGGGCGATCGCGACCGCCCGCTTCGCCTCGTGCTGCCCGACGATGAAGCGATCGAGTTCGGACACGATTTCGCGCGGGGAGAACGTCGTCACCGCTTGGCTCTTTCCTGATCCCCGGCCCCTGTGCCGGTCTGCGGGGAATGGGGTCCCGGCGGCGCCCGCGCAAGGGGCAGCGGTGGCGCGCGGCGCGGGTGCCCCCTTCGCGTTACAGCCCCGGGCCCTTCGCCGCCCCGAGAATCCGGCCGGCCCGGCCGTCACGGCTGTGCTGGACCAGCACGACCCAGCCGTCGGCCCCCAAGAGGGAGCCCGCCGCCACCGGAACCTCGACCCGCATGGCCTGCCCCGTCCAGGTGCCGAGGCGCTGGAGACCCCGGACGACGTTGACGTAGGCCGCGACGCGACCGCCGTTCTCCCCGGTCTCGACCTTCACCGTCCGCGCCTTCAGGAGCGGCACCAGCCAGATATCCCCCTTGTCCTCACCCCGGGCGGACCGGACCTTGAGCCCCTGGCCCTCGGCCGGGCGCGGGCCGACCTCGACCACGATCTGCGACCCCCGGACCTCGGCGCTCACCGGAACGGGGAGGGTCCCGCCGGGATTCGTCTCCAGCATCACCTTGTCGATCGCTTGGCGGCTCGATCCGTTGGCCGCCGGCCCACCATTCACCACCGCCTGCGGCGTGACCACCTGCCGGGCGCCCCGGGCGTGGGCGTAGGCCCGCTGCCGCTCGTTGAAGCCGCGCTGGGCGAGGGTGTCGCGCCAGCCGAGATAGTCCCAGTAGGTCACGGGCAGGGTCAGGGCGAGGATTCCGGGTTGGGCGGCGAGGTCGCGCATGATCGGGTCGGCGGTCCGGCAGGCGGTGCAACCCTGGCTGGTGAACATCTCGACGACCGCCGTAACCGGCTCGGCCCTGGCGGGATTTTCCAGCCCGAGCAGGCTCGCCAGCCCCATCAGGGCGCACAGGAGCGCGGGGCGGATCGAGGGACAGACCTCGGACCGGTCGCGGGCGTGGGGCTGTCTCATCACCGGGCGATCACACCGCGCCCGTCCGTCCCTGTGAAGTCACGTTGCCTTGAGGTGCCATGGAACGGGGCGCGGCCTTCGGCAGCATGTCCGGCCGCCAGCGGCGGTGCATCCAGAGCCACTGGCCCGGATTCTCCCGGACCCACCCCTCGATGACGCTCGTCATGGCCTGCATGGCCCCCTGCACATCGAGGGTCCCATCGGGGTTGCGGGGCAGGTCGAGGCGGGGGGTGAGGTCCAGCCGGAACCGGCCCCCGGGGAGGCGCACCACCCGCGCCCCGTGCACCGGGCACTCGTAGTGGCGGGCAAGCTTGCCGAGCATGGGGTTCACGAGGCACGGCCGGCCGAAGAACGTCACCACGACGCCCCGGGTGAAATGCTGGTCGATGAGCTGACCGAGATGCCCGCCGCGATCCACAACCCCCTGCATCGCGAAGGCCGAGCCGGGGCCCGAGGCGGCTAGCCCCCCCATCGTGCGCCGGCGGACCTCCCGCACCAGCCGTTCGGCGGCGGGGTTGTTCGGGGGGCGGAACACGGCGGTCGCCTCCAGCCCGAACTTGGCCGCGCAGATGGCCGGCAACTCCCAGTTGCCGAGATGCGCCGAGAAGATCAGCCCCGGCTGGCCGTCGTCCCGCAGGGCGAAGAAGTGGTCGATGCCCTCCACCTCGGTGCGCAGGGGGCCCGCCGCGTCCGGCTCGTAATCGAGCAGGCTGTCGAGGTGGGCGTATTCCGCCCCCGTGCGCCCCAGATTGTCCCAGGCCGAGAGGGCGATGGCCCGGACCTCCGCGTCAGGCCTGTCAGGGAAGGCGGCGCGGATATTGGCGAGCGCGGTCCGGTGGGCGGGCAGGAGCGGCCCGACCCGCCGGAGCAGCGCGCCCCCCCAATCCGCCGCCCGCTCCGGCCCGAGGAGCCGGGCGAGGGCGAAGATCAGGCGGATCAGCGGGATGCTGGCGTAACCGGCGAGCTTCGGGAAGGACCGCTTCAGGACGAGGGCGAGACGCAGCACGGGTTCGGGTTCCGGGCCCGCCCGGAAGCGGGCCGGCGGAGAGGGGACGGGAATGCGCCGCGCTTAGACCACGTTTCGCGCTGCGGCGCGAACGGCATGGCCGCTCTCACGCCCCATGACGCATCGGCTCAGAGGGAGACGAGGATCTTCCCGAACACCCGGCGGGATTCGAGGCGCTCCAGCCCCTCCGTGAGGTCGGAGAGCGGGTAGACCGTATCCACCACGGGGCGGATGCCCTCGGCCATCTTGTCGAGGGACTGGCGGATGTTGGCCAGCGAGCAGCCGAACGAACCGGTGATGCGGTATTGCTGCTGGAACAGCTGCATCAGGTTCATCGTCGTGCTGGGGCCGGAGGTCGAGCCGCAGGTGACGAGGCGGCCGCCGCGCTTGAGGCAGAGGAGCGAGCCGTTCCAGGTGTCGGCGCCCACGTGCTCGAACACCACGTCCACGCCCTTGCGCTTCGTGAGCCGGCGCACCTCGCCCTCGAACCGCTCGGTGCGGTAGTTGATGACGTGGTCGGCGCCTAGCGCGGCGGCCTTGGCGCCCTTCTCGTCGTCGCCCACCGTCGTGTAGACCGTGCAGCCGATGGCCTTGGCCATGCGGATCGCCGCCGTGCCGATCCCCGACCCCCCGGCATGGACGAGGACGCTCTCGCCGGGCTCCAGCCTCGCATTGTCGAACAGCATGTGCTGCACCGTGCCGAAGGCGATGCCGGCGCAGGCGGCATCCGTATCCTCCACCCCGTCCGGCACCGGGACGACGAGGCGGGCGGGCAGGGTGACGAGTTCGCGGGCGAACCCGTCGATGTGGAAGCCCATCACGCCGCCGACCTCCTCGCAGAGGTTGTCGCGGCCCTCCCGGCAGGCCTTGCAATGGCCGCAGGTCAACGCGCCGTAGGGGACGACGCGGGTGCCGGGGGCGAGCCCCGTGACGCCCTCGCCGACCGATTCGACCTCGCCGGCGGCCTCCGCCCCGACGATGAGGGGCATCTTGCGCTTGGCGAAGGCCATGCCGCGAAAGCCCCACACGTCGATGAAGTTGAGCCCGACCGCGCGGATGCGCAGCCGCACCTCGCCGGGGCCGGGGGGCGGCGGCGGCTCGACCTCGGTCAAGCGCAGGTCACGGTCGCCGAAGAGTTGCAGGGCTCGCATCAGATCGCTTCCACTGGGGCGCCGGGGCCGTGACTTTCGTGACCTGCCGAATCCTCCGCCGGGCTGCGGAGGATCGCATCGAGGTGTGACCCGATCCGCGACCGATCCGCCGCCCGATCTGGGCGTTCGGGACGGTGAACAGCTTGCACCGCACGATCGAGGGGGTCCTTAATCCGGCCGGGGCCAGATCGTGGATCGGACAGTCGCTCGGCCAGTGGCTGCCCGCGCCGGTGGTGATCATCGCGACCGCCACATGGCCGTTGGCCGCGTTGAATCCGGCATTCGACAGGACGAGAACCGGCCGGGGCTTATGGACCGGCATGTCGATGAAGGGAAAGAGGGCGGTGAGGATGTCGAACCGCTCAAAGCCCGTCATAGGCGGCGGCATCCTCGGGGCTGTTCCATTCGGTGAGGGTCGCCGTCAGGGAGAGGAGGTACGGATCGGCGGCGGGGAGATCCCGCTCCACCGTGATCATGCTGCCTCTCCGGGCCTGGAGCCCCCCCCAGAAGCCGACGTCGCCCTGTTCCGGCTCCAACCCTTCAGCCACGCGGGATCGTCGGAAGCGGACGGGGCGCCCTTCCAGGCGCAGAACCAGGGACGCATCGGGGGCGAGGCCGCGAATCACGTCGGAGAGGGCGGGATCGCCCTCGATATGCTGCGGGCGAAGAACCGCCTCGCGGATGATCATCGTGGCCATTGGACACCTCGGCCGCACACTTAAGTCG
>JAKONI010000116.1 GCA_022702015.1 Beijerinckiaceae bacterium
CAGATCATCGGCGCGCAGGACGAGGCGATCTTCCTCGATTTCTCCTCCCGCAAGCTCGCGGGCTACGGCATCGACATCCAGGCGCTCATCAAGGCCCTGCAATCGCAGAACAGCGTCTCGGCCTCCGGCGTCGTCCAGGCCGGGCCGGAGCGGATCTCCCTGCGGGTCAGCGGCTCCTTCGCCTCGGAGGCGTCCCTCCAGGACGTGAACCTGCGTGTGAACGACCGGTTCTTCCGGCTGGCGGACATCGCCGAGATCAGCCGGGGCTACGATGATCCGCCCTCGCCGATGTTCCGGGTCGACGGCAAGCCGGCCTTGGGCTTGGCCATCGCCATGCGGCCGGGGGCCAACCTGCTGCATTTCGGCGAGGCGCTGAAGGAGCGGATGACCCGGATCGAGGGGACGCTGCCCCTGGGCGTCGAGGTCCACCTCGTCTCCGATCAGCCCCGGATCGTCGAGGAGGCGGTGGGGGGCTTCACCGAGGCCCTGGTGGAGGCCGTGGTGATCGTCCTCGGGGTGAGCTTCATCAGCCTCGGCATCCGTGCCGGCCTCGTCGTGTCGGTCTCGATCCCCCTGGTGCTCGCCATCGTGTTCGTGGTGCTGCAGGTGATGGACGTCACGTTGCAGCGGATCTCCCTCGGCGCCCTCATCATCGCCCTGGGCCTGCTGGTCGATGACGCGATGATCACCGTGGAGATGATGGTCGCCCGGCTCGAACTCGGGGAGAGCCTGAAGAAGGCCGCCACCTACGCCTACACCTCCACCGCCTTCCCGATGCTCACCGGCACCCTCGTCACCGTGGCGGGCTTCCTGCCGATCGGGTTCAACGGATCGGGGGCGGGCGAGTACACCTACTCGCTGTTCGTGGTGATCGCGGCGGCCCTGCTGGTCTCCTGGGTGGTGGCGGTGTTGTTCGCCCCCCTCATCGGCGTGACGCTGCTGCCGAAGGCGGTGAAGCACCATGCGGAGAAGAAGGGGGTCCTCACCCGCGCCTTCCTCGCCACCCTGCGCCTTGCCATGCGCTGGCGCTGGACGACCGTCGCCTTCTGCGTCGGGCTGATGGCGCTCGCCATCGTCGGCATGGGCCACGTGCAGCAGCAGTTCTTTCCGTCCTCCGACCGGCCGGAGGTCCTCGTGGACCTGACCCTGCCGCAGAACGCCACCATCGCCGAGACCAAGGCGCAGATGGACCGCCTCGAGGCGTCCCTGAAGGGCGACCCCGACATCACGAGCTGGTCCTCCTATGTCGGCCAGGGGGCGGTGCGGTTCTACCTGCCCCTGGACCAGCAGCTCGCCAACGCCTTCTACGGGCAGATCGTGATCGTCACGAAGTCACTCGCGATCCGCGACCGGGTGATGGCGCGGCTGGCCGAACGCGGAAAGCAGGATTTCGTGGGCACCGACATCCTGGTCCAGCCCCTCAGCCTCGGGCCCCCGGTGGGACGCCCGGTGCAGTACCGGCTCAGCGGGCCGGACATGCAGGAGGTGCGCCGCCGCGCCCTCGACCTCGCCAACGTGGTCGCCGCCGATCCCCGCCTCGACGTGCCGACCTTCGATTGGAACGAGCCCGGCAAGGTGCTGCGCGTCGAGATCCTTCAGGACAAGGCCCGGCAGCTCGGCGTGACCAGCCAGGATATCGCCGGCATCCTCAACGGCATCGAGGGCGGGCAATCGATCACGCAGGTGCGCGATTCGATCTACCTCGTGGACGTGATCGGCCGGGCCCGTGCCGCAGAGCGCTCCTCCCTCGATACGTTGGAGAGCCTTCAGGTCGGCCTCGCCAACGGCGCGGTGGTGCCGCTGCTTGCCTTCGCGCGGATCGGCTACGACATGGAGCAACCCATCGTCTGGCGGCGCAACCGCCTGCCCACCGTGACGGTCCGCGCCACGATCCGCGACAACACCCAGCCGATGACCATCGTGTCGGCGATCAAGCCCGGGATCGATGCCTTCGCCAAGGCCTTGCCCGACGGCTACGCCCTGGAGACCGGCGGCGCCGTCGAGGAGGCCGCCAAGGGCCAGGGCCCGATCGCCAAGGTCGTGCCGGTGATGCTCCTGACCATGGCGACCCTGCTGATGATCCAGCTTCAGAGCGTCGGGCGCACGCTCCTCGTGTTCACCGTGGCGCCCCTGGGGCTCATCGGCGTGGTGCCGGCGCTGCTGCTGTTCGACAAGCCGATGGGGTTCGTGGCGATCCTCGGCATCCTGGCGCTGATCGGCATCATCATCCGCAACGCGGTGATCCTCGTGACCCAGATCGAGGAGTTCCGGGCCGAGGGGCACACCCCCTGGGACGCGGTGTTCGAGGCGACCCATCACCGGATGCGGCCGATCCTGCTCACCGCCGCCGCCGCGAGCCTCGGCCTCGTCCCCATCGCCCGCGAGGTCTTCTGGGGGCCCATGGCCTTCGCGATGATCGGCGGCATCCTGGCCGCCACCTTCCTGACCCTGCTGTTCCTGCCGGCGCTCTATGTCGGCTGCTACAGGGTGCGTGAGGAGACCCGCCCGGCCGCGTGAGCGGGTACGCCATCCGGCTTCGCCGGATCCTGCGATGTCCCGCAGGGTTGGGCGTTCAGCCGCGCCTGCGGACCCTCACGGGGATCGCCTTGAGCTGCGGCTGCGGGCGGATGGCGAGGCAAAGGGTGACCAGCGCCACGATGCCGGGCAGTACGACGTTCAGGATCGTCATGGGGAGACCTCCGAACCAAGATGGGAAGGTGAGACCTGTCCGGTTAACGAGTCGTTAACCGATGATCCCCGCCAATGTCCCTTAACGAACCGTTTACCATCTCGACGCACCGATGCGGCATCGGTGGCGGGCGAGACGGTGCATGATATCCGAACGGTCGCGTTTCGCCATCCGCGCCGCGATCCTTGCCGGAGGCGGTCTGTTCGCCGGCAGCGATGCATCCGTTGCGCAGGAGGTCCTCTTCCTGCACATCCGTCCGCAGGCCGACCGGGCGGCCCTGGGCCAAGCCGGTTCCGCCCAGGCGGCGCTCTCCGCCCGCGAGGCGGTCTTCGAACGGAGCAATGCCCGCGCCCGGGTGATCATCGAATCGGTCTGCACCGGGTGCCTCGGCCCCTGGGCCGCGCCGGCACCGAGGCCCATGACCACGGCGGCCATTTCCGAAATTCCTGCCCCACGGGGGGTTGAATCCGACCCGCCGCTTGAGGCATCCGACGCGACCTCCGACCCCGCGATCCCCGAGAACCGACCATGACGCAAGCGCACCCGACCAGCGGCGCCGAGCCCGAGATCGACTGCCCCGTGTCGCTGGAAGTCCTCGGCTCCGTGTACCGGGCCGACGAATACGACTTGCCGATGATATTGGAGCAGATCCCGCCCGTGAAGCGGGCCCAGCTCGCCACCTACCTCTATGGCAAGAGCCACATGCACCAGCTCGGCCTCAAGGTCGCCCGCTCCTGCGATCGCGAGGATCTGATCCGTGTCGCCGGCGAGATCGGCTCGGTGATCCACGGTCAGGCTCACCTGAAGCCGGCCAAGCCCACCCCCGATCCGGCGGCGGCGCTGACCAAGCACAAGCCCCTGCCCGGACAGAAGAAGGTGAGCCTCGCCGGCGCGGCCAAGCCCGCCATCAGCCTCGGCGGCTCGGCCAAGGTTCGCAACTTCGAGTGAGCGCGCCGCCGCCCGGGCGAATCCGGGCGAGGTTCCCCCGCGAATGCCGGCACGCGCGTTGCGTGCCGGCCCCGCCTCGTTCACAACGCCCTCGATGAATACCGACCACGACAAGATCCTGATCGTCGATTTCGGCTCCCAGGTGACGCAGCTCATCGCCCGCCGGGTGCGGGAAGAGGGCGTCTATTGCGAGATCGTGCCGTTCACGAAGGCCGAAGCCGCCTTCGCCGAGCAGCGGCCGAAGGGCGTCATCCTCTCGGGCGGGCCCGAATCGGTGACGGTGGAGGCCTCGCCCCGGGCACCGCAATCGGTCTTCGACGCGGGGGTGCCGGTCTTCGGGATCTGCTACGGCCAGCAGACCATGGCGGCCCAGCTCGGCGGCGCCGTCGAGGGCGGACACCACGCGGAATTCGGCCGCGCCGAGATCGAGGTCCTGGCCGATTGCCCGCTGTTCGAGGGCGTGTGGCACAAGGGCGAGACGTACCCCGTCTGGATGAGCCACGGCGACCGGGTGACGAAGCTGCCCGACGGCTTCACCACGGTGGCGATCTCGAAGAACGCACCCTTCGCGGCGGTGGCCGACGAGGCGCGGAAGTACTACGCGGTGCAGTTCCACCCGGAGGTGGCCCACACCCCCCACGGCGCCCTGCTGATCCGTAACTTCGTGCGCGACATCGCGGGCTGTTCGGGCGACTGGACCATGGGCGCCTACCGCGAGGAGGCGATCGCCAAGATCCGCGAGCAGGTCGGCACCGAAAAGGTGATCTGCGGCCTGTCGGGGGGCGTCGATTCGGCCGTGGCCGCGGTGCTCATCCACGAGGCCATCGGTGATCAGCTCACCTGTGTGTTCGTGGACCACGGGCTCCTGCGCCTGGGCGAGGCGGAACAGGTCGTGGCCCTGTTCCGCGACCACTACAATATCCCCCTGGTCCATGTGGAAGCCTCGGGGATGTTCCTGTCGGCTTTGGAGGGGGTCTCCGACCCGGAGGTCAAGCGCAAGACCATCGGCCGCCTGTTCATCGACGTGTTCGAGGCGGAGTCACGCAAGATCGGCGGGGCGGCCTTCCTGGCGCAGGGGACGCTCTACCCGGACGTGATCGAGAGCGTGTCCTTCACCGGCGGCCCCTCGGTGACGATCAAGAGCCACCACAACGTCGGCGGCCTGCCCGAGCGCATGGACATGAGGCTCGTGGAGCCCCTGCGCGAGTTGTTCAAGGACGAGGTCCGGGTGCTCGGCAAGGAGCTGGGCCTGCCCGACGCCTTCGTCGGCCGGCATCCGTTCCCCGGCCCCGGCCTGGCGATCCGCTGCCCCGGCACGATCACGGGCGAGAAGCTCGACGCCCTGCGCAAGGCCGATGCGATCTACCTCGACGAGATCCGCCAGGCGGGCCTCTACGACACGATCTGGCAGGCTTTCGCGGTGATCCTGCCGGTGAAGACGGTGGGCGTGATGGGCGACGGCCGCACCTACGATCACGTCTGCGCGCTCCGCGCCGTCACCTCCGTCGACGGCATGACCGCCGACTTCTACCCCTTCGACATGGCCTTCCTCGGCCGCGTGGCGACGCGGATCATCAACGAGGTGAAGGGCATCAACCGGGTGACCTACGACATCACGTCGAAGCCGCCGGGGACCATCGAGTGGGAGTGAACCGAACCTCCCTCATCGCGGGCGGGGTGATCCCTCCTCCTTCCCGCACAGGGCCGGCGTCAGCGCCGCCAGGGCTGGCCTGAACCTGGCGAGGTGCAGCCCGTCGCGGAGGGCGCCCGGCTTGGCGTAGCCGGTCTTGCCGTCGCGCAGGTCGGCATAGGGATCGGCGAAGGTGCAGCCGAGGCGTTCGCACAGGGCCTTGAGCCGTGCCGAGTAGTCGACGACCGCCCCCGCATCGACGAACGCCGCGATCTCACGTCCCACCGGGGGGAGGGCGGTGACGACGACCCGGCCGGTGATCGCCTGGAGATTGCGGACGATCCGCTCCGCATGGCCCTCGAACCGGGTGGCGGCGTCCTCCCCGCGCGGGCGGTTCTTCAGGAGGATGTCGTTCGTGCCGACGGTGAGGGAGGCCGCCTGCGGGCGGACCGGGAAGGTGAGCCCCGCGAGGTAGTCGGCATAGGCCGTGGAGGTCGCGCCGCTGACGCCGCCGTTGATTAGGGCGAGGCCGCAGGGCCGCTGGTCTCCGGGCTGCAACTCGGATTGTGAATCCCCCGCCAGGAAGACGTAGTCCCGCGGCGCCTCGTCCAGGGCGACCTGAACCGCCACGAGGCGCATGGTGGCATAGGCCCGGGCGTCGGCGGCCGGGCGGCGCAGGGTCCAGCCGACGATGCCCCCCGCCGCCAGTATCAGGAGCGCGCCGATGGCCGGGACGATCAGGCGCCTCATCGGGCGGCCCCCGCCCGGTCCACCTGCGCCTCCGGCCGGGAATCGGTGGAGGCGTAGTAGGGCTTGATGTCGAGGAGCGGCGTCCCGTCCAGGCAATCCAGCCCCCGGACCGTCAGCGTGTCGCCCTCGCGGCCGAGCAACTCCACGACGGACAGGGCGATGGGGTTCGGCCGGGCCGGGGAGCGCAGGGAGAACGTGCCGCGCGGGCCGTCCGCGTGGCGGGGCTGCTGGACGAGGAGGCCCCGGGTCGCCCGGTCCATCCAGTAGAGCAGGATGAGGTGGGTGCAGCCGGTGATGTGGCCGAGACCCGCCGCGTAAGCGACGTCCACCTCGACGGTGCAGGTTTCCCGCGTTTGCAGGCCGTTCTTCGGGCAGGCCGACCGGTCGGTCCAGGGCGTGCGCAGCCGGCCGATGAAGTGCAGCCCCGCGTCGTAGGTTCCGGGCAGGTCCGCCATGACCTCCCCCGGCCGCACCCCGAACTCGTCGCCCGCCATCCCGTGCCCCTCGTATCGCCGGTGCGGTGTCACGCATGCGGCGCCCGCGCACAAGGTCTGCCTCGCCCCGGCGGCGGCGGCGGTGTAATCCCCCAAGCCGGAGGAGACATGATCGAACGTGAACTGCGGCCGATGCAGGCCGTCCCTGACGCCGCCACGGCGATCGACCAACTGGTCGCCCTGTACGACGGCGCGACCTCGGCCCTAAGGGGCGCCCTCGAACGGTATCTCGCCGGCGGGCCGCCGCCGGACGCCTCGGAGCGGCTGGCCTTCCGCTACCCCGAATTGCGGGTGACCTACCGGCCGGAGGGTCCGCTGCCGCGCCTGCGCCGGGCCACCGCCAAGCTCCAGGCCGGCGGGACCTACGCCACCACGGTGACGCATCCGGCTTTCTTCCGCTCCTATCTGCGGCGCCAGCTCGAACCGCTGGTGGCCGATTACGGCGTCGCCCTCGAAGTGGGCCTCAGCGCGCAGGAAATTCCCTATCCCTACGTGCTGGAGGCCGGCCTCGACCCCTCTGGCCGGGCGGTGGAGGCGGCGGAACTCGCGACCTACTTCCCCGTGCCGCTCCTCTCCCTGGTGGGCGATGAGATCGCCGACGGGACCTTCGACATCGTGGAGGGCGAGCCGCGTCCCCTCGCCTTGTTCGACGGGGTGCGGGTCGATTACTCCCTGCGCCGCCTCGTCCACTATACCGGTTGCGACTGGCGCGAGGTCCAGCCCTGGATCCTCCTCACCAACTACCACCGCTACGTCGATCAGTTCGTCCGCCACGGGCTCGAACGCCTGGCCTCCGGGGAGGAGGGGTTCGAGCGGCTGGTCCTGCCCGGCGGCGTCGTGGTGCGGCGGGAGGAGGCGGCCGGCGCCGACCCGGCGGCGGTGCTCGCCGCGTCGCCCTGGCACCGCCACCAGATGCCCGCCTACCACCTCGTCGGCCGCAATGCCGAGGGTACGATGCAGGGCACCACCCTCGTCAACATCGGCGTCGGCCCCTCCAACGCCAAGACGATCACCGACCACTTGGCCGTCCTGCGCCCGGATTGCTGGCTGATGGTCGGCCATTGCGGCGGCCTGCGGCAGTCGCAGACCATCGGCGACTACGTGCTGGCCCACGCCTATTTCCGGCGCGACCGGATCCTCGATGAACTCGTGCCCCCCGACGTGCCGGTGCCGGCGCTCGCCGAGGTGCAGCTCGCTTTGCAGTCGGCCGCCGCGCAGGTCACGGGCGAGCGTGACGACGCCCTGAAGCAGCGCCTGCGCACCGGCACCGTCGTGACCTACGACGATCGCAATTGGGAGTTGCGCTTCACCCAGGAGCGGCGGCGGATCAACCAGTCCCGGGCCATCGCCGTCGACATGGAGAGCGGCACCGTGGCGGCGCAGGGCTACCGATTGCGGGTGCCCTATGGGGCGCTGCTCTGCGTGTCGGACAAGCCGCTGCACGGGGAGATCAAGCTGCCGGGTGCCGCCAACGCCTTCTATGACCGGGCGGTCTCGGAGCACCTGAAGGTCGGGCTCGCCGCCCTCGATCACCTGCGGGCCGACCGGGCGGGGCTCCACTCGCGCAAGCTCCGAAGCTTCGATGAGCCGCCCTTCCGGTAGGCGTCCTACAGGTCCACCGCCATCGACAGGAGATAGGTGCGCGGCGCCCCCTGGAAGAAGGTCCCGTAGGAGGCGACGCCGGTCCAGTATCGGGCGCCGGTCGCGTTCTGCACGCCGGCGCGGAACACCGTGCGGCGGCCGCCCACGAGCGTCGCGTAGCGGGCGCCGAGGTCGAGGCGCGTCCAGGCCGGCACGGTCTGAAGGTTCGCGGCGTCGAGGAACTGCCGCCCGGTATGGATGACGGCGCCGTCGAGGGTGAGGCCGGGGGCTCCGGGGATGTCCCATTCCGCCCCGACGTTGAGCTGGACCCGCGGCACGCCGATGGGCGTGTGCCCGATATTCCCGGCGGCGGCGGTGCGGGTGAGCTTGCCGTCGAGCAAGGTCACGCCGCCCAGGGCACGCAGGCCCGGCGTGACCTCGCCATAGGCCCCGAGTTCGAGCCCCTCCACCCGCGTCTCGCCGGTCTGCGCGAAGATGCGTCCGGGGCCGAGTTCCCCGCCGGGCTTGGTGATGCGGAAAGCGGCCAGCGTGGTGGTCAGCGAGCCCCAGTCGGCCTTTACGCCGACCTCGACCTGATGCGCCACGTAAGGCGCCAGCGCCGTGCCGACGTTGGCCGCCACGGCGGGGGCGAATTCGCCCCGGCTCAGGCCCTCGATGTAGTTGCCGTAGACGGAGATGGCGTCCGTGGCGCGCAGGACGACGCCCACGAGCGGGCTCACGGCGCTCCGATCGTAGCGTGTGGTGACGGTGGGAACATTCACCGCGTAGTTGCGCGCTTCCACCGCCTGCCGCCTCACCCCCAGGGTGAGCAGCAGGCGCTCGTCGAGGACGGACAGCGTGTCGGCGATCGACAGGCCCGCGAGGGTGCTGTCGTAGAAGCGCGGACGCGCCAGGCTCACCGGAATGGGAAGGGCTGGGACCGTCGCGGGATCGTAGATGTTGGAGCGATAGCTCCGTCCTGCGGGCGAGAGCCAGCGGCCGATCTCCTCCTGGTAATAGGAAGCCTGGACCGTGAGGGCATGGTGGACGAAGCCGGTGTCGAAGCCGGCCCGTACCCCGCCATCGGCCGTCAGACGGTCGGATTCGTAGCCGTAGAACTGTGGCGCGGTCAGCGTGTCGCCGCGCAGGTTCGTGAGGGTGGGTGCGGAGGCGAAGATCCGCGTCAGCTCCGTTTGCGATCCGCCGACATCGCCGAACAGCGTGAGCGAGGGAGTGAGATCGTACTCCAGGCGCAGCAGGCCGCCCCGGTCGTCCGCCGCGTAGGTTTCCCAGGGTTGCGTCAGGTTCCGGCGGCCGTCCGGGGCCTTCGGGACCGGGATGCCGGCCTTGAGGAGGAAGGGCCGCAACGGCGCATCGAACCGGTCGCCCTGCGTGATGAGGTAGAGCCACGCCCGGAACCGCTCACCCTGGTAGTCGAGGGCCAGCGCGCCGACCTCCGTCCGCTCGGATTGATGGTCGAATGGGGAGTCGCCGCCGTGGCGGCTGCCGACGAAGCGCACGCCCCATTCGCGGTTCTCGCCTCCCCGTCGCGCGATGTCGATCTGCCCACCGCCCCGGGCGCGCGAGCCGTAATCCAAGGTGAGGCGGGTCAGATCTTCGCCTGCCCGCTTCGGCACGATGTTGATGGTGCCGCCCACGCCCCCGGCGGGGGCGATGCCCGATAGGGCCGCCGAGGGCCCCTTGAGGACCTCGATCCGCTCCGCGTAGTCGGCGAAGACGCGGAAATTCGGGGCGATCCCGTAGAGACCATCGAAGGCCGTCTCGCCGCTGATGCCTTCGTTGCTGGGGAAGCCTCGGATGTACAGCGAATCGAAGGGCGCGCCCGTCGTCTGCGTGGCTCGCACCGAGGGATCGAGCGCCAGGGCTTCCGAGACCGTCGCGGCCTGCCGGTCGCGGATGAACCCGTCCGTGTAACTCGTCACGCTGAACGGCGACTTGGCCGCTTCGACATTACCGAGGAGACCCAGCCGGCCTCCCGCCGCCACCTGCCCCCCGGCATAGGCCGGCACGACGCCGCGTGGGCCGGCCGTGGTCGCCACCGTCAGTTCGTCGAGCCGGACCTCCGTGCCCGGCGCATCCTCCGCATGGGGGCGCCCGGTCCCATTCAGGCCCAGGAGGAGCCCGAGCAAGGCGGAGGCACAGGCGCGCCAAGGCGCGCGGCAGGGATGTCGCGTCATCGAGCTGGTCTTCGGTGGGGCGCCGGCCGTTGTTCGTGCAACGGCTTGGCGTCGAGTCGTCGGAAGTGGCCTTATCGGGCAGAATTATCGGGCTAATGCAACGCTTAACGGCGTGGGATAAGCGTATTATGTTTTAGATCTATTTCAAGTAAAACAACGGATAGGGGGATGCGAGGGGGTATTGCCTCTGAATACATCCGCAAGTTGATCGATCTCCAAGGGTCATGCGGCCGGCATGGCCGGTGCCGCATGCCATGACGGCGCGGCGCAACGCTCCGGGATGACAGCGCTCCAGGATGACAGCGCTCCAGGATGGCGGCGCTCTCGGATGCGGCATCGGGCGGTCGCTTCACCGTCATCGCAACGAGGGTTGCGGCTCGAGCCTTCGCCATCGGCGAAGGCTGGGTGCATGACAGGCGCATTGCGAACGATTCTGAACTGGTCAGGATCCTGAGTGAACCGGTAGCCGGGCGGGGGTGCGGAACGTGGAGGGACAAGGCGCCTTGTGGGGCACGGCCCTGCTGCTCGTCCTCTGCATGGGATTGTGGGCGAGCGCGCTACTGCCCGAGATCGTCACGGCGCTCGCCTTCTTCGGACTGGCGATGCTGCTCAAGCTCGCCCCCGCCGAGACGGTGTTCTCCGGCTTCGCCTCCCAGGCCTTCTGGCTGGTCCTGTCCGGGATGATCGTCGGCCAGGGGATGACCCGCACTGGCCTCGGGGCGCGGATGGCCAGGGTGCTCGCGGAACGGCTTTCGGGTTCCTATGCCCGTTTCATCGCCGGGCTCGTGGTCTTGAGCTTTCTCCTCGCGCTGGTGATGCCCTCGAATCTCGGGCGCATCGCGCTGATGATTCCGGTGACGCTCGCCCTGTGCGACGGGTTCGGCCTCGCGGCGGGCCGCCCCGGGCGGGACGGGGCCGTGCTCGCCGTCGGCGTGGCGACGCCGATCCTGTCGGCGGCGATCCTGCCGGCCAACGTACCGAACCTCGTCATGGCGGGCTCGGCGGAGCGGCTACTCGGGCTGCACCTGTCCTACCTGTCGTATTTCGTTCTGCACGCCCCGGTGCTGGCCTTCGTCAAGGGGGCGATGCTCGTCGGCCTGATCGTGTGGCTGTTCCCGGACCGCCTCACCACGGGGGCCGCCGAGTTACCCGCCCTGCCGCCTCCGTCCGGCGCCGAGAGGCGGCTGGCGGTGATCCTCCTCGGGACCCTCGCCCTCTGGATGTCCGACAGCCTGCACGGCCTGCCCCCCGCCTGGGTGGGCCTCGTGGCGGCGATCCTGTGCCTGCTCCCGGGGGTCGGGGTGATGACGGCCGACGCCTTCGGACAGGTCAGCCTGCGGACCTGCTTCTACATCGCCGCCCTGCTCGGCCTCGTGGCGGTGGTGAACGCCACCGGACTTGGCGACCGCCTCGGCCACATGCTCCTGGCCGTCGCCCCGCTGTCGCATGACGCGCCGGCCCAGAACTTCGTGGTACTCACCGGGATCAGCACGGCGATGGCCCTCCTCGTCACCGCCAACGGGGCTCCCGCGCTGTTTACCGCGCTCGCCCGGGAGATGGCCCAGGCGAGCGGTCTCACGGCCCTCACCGTCGTCTCGATCCAGGTGATCGGCTACTCGACCCTGTTCTTCCCCTATCAGGCGCCGCCGATCGTGTTCGCCAGCGAACTCGGGCGCGTGTCCCTCCGGCGCGCGGCCCGGCTGACGGTGCCCTTCGGGCTCGTCTCGCTCCTCGTGGCGGCCCCCCTGGATTACGGGTGGTGGTGGCTTCTGGGAAAGCTGGAATGACAGAAACGTCTTCCTGTCAGTGACTTCTCCGCATTGCGGCGCACCATGTCGCCTTGCGGCCCGACCGCTCAGACACTAGCGGTACCACATTAGAGACGGTCCAAACCGAAACCGCGAGGTTCCCCCGCCGATGGCTCCCACAGCCCGCCCGACAGTGGCCCAGCCGCTCTCACCGCATCTCCAGATCTACCGCTGGACCTGGACGATGGCGATGTCGGTGTTCCACCGCGTCACCGGCACCGCCCTCTACGGCGGCACCGCCCTCGTGGCGATCTGGCTCGTGGCCCTGGCCTCCGGCCCGGCGGCCTATGGCTGGGTGGCCGGCTTCTTCGGCTCGCTGTTCGGGAAGCTGGTCCTGTTCGTCTACACCTGGATCCTGCTGCACCACATGCTCGGTGGCATCCGCCACTTCATCTGGGACGCGGGCGTCGGCTTCGACCGGGCGCAGCGCCTGGGCCTCGCCCGCGCCACCCTGGTCGGCTCCACGGTGCTGACCCTCGTCGTCTGGGCCGCCGGCCTGCTGGCCCGCTGAGAGGTACGGACATGGCCAAGGAACAGATCCGCCAGAACCCCGCCGTCTCCATCCGCACGCCCCGTGCGCGGGTGCGGGGGCTGGGCGTCTCCCATCACGGCGCCGGCCATTGGTGGGTGCAGCGCCTCACCGCCGTCGCCAACGTGGTGCTGATGCTCGCCTTCGTGGTGATTATCGCCCGGATGGCGGGGCGGCCCTACCCCGAGGCAATCCGCCTCGTCGGCAGCCCCCTCGTCTCGCTCATCCTGATCCTGGCGGTTCTGTCGGTGACGATCCACATGCGTCTGGGGATGCAAGTGGTGATCGAGGACTATGTCCACGCGCCCGCGACGAAGATCGCGGCTGTCTTCGCCAACAATTTCTACGCGGTCGTCGTGGCCGTGGCCTGCCTCTACGCGATCCTGCGCGTGAGCTTCGGCCAGTCGCCCGTCTGACCCACGGGAGCCGGGTTCCGGCTCCCTTCCCTCGTCTTGACGCGCCTGCCGCCGCCGGACCGGTGAAGTTCCCGGCGGCCAGCGCCTTAGCCTCGGAGCCGATCATGGCCACGAACGGAAGCAACGGCGGCGCCCCCGCCTACACCATCCACGACCACGCCTTTGACGTGGTGATCGTCGGCGCCGGTGGCGCGGGCCTCCGGGCGACGGTGGGCTGCTCGGAAGCCGGCCTGCGCACCGCCTGCATCACCAAGGTGTTCCCCACCCGCTCGCATACCGTGGCGGCGCAGGGGGGCATCTCGGCCTCGCTGGGCAACATGGGGCCGGACGATTGGCGCTGGCACATGTACGACACCGTGAAGGGGTCGGACTGGCTCGGCGACCAGGACGCCATCGAGTACCTCGTGCGCAACGCGCCGGCGGCGGTCTACGAGCTGGAGCACTGGGGCGTGCCGTTCTCGCGGACGGAAGAGGGCAAGATCTACCAGCGCCCGTTCGGTGGCATGACCACCGATTACGGCAAGGGCACCGCCCAGCGCACCTGCGCGGCGGCCGACCGCACCGGCCACGCCATGCTGCACACCCTCTACGGGCAGGCGGTGAAGAACAAGACCGACTTCTTCATCGAGTACTTCGCCCTCGACCTCATCATGGACGAGGAGGGCCGCTGCCGGGGCGTCATCGCCCTGGATCAGGCGACCGGCGAGATCCACCGGTTCCGCGCCCAGCAGACCATCCTGGCCACCGGCGGCTACGGCCGGGCCTACTTCTCGGCCACTTCCGCTCACACCTGCACTGGTGACGGCAACGCCATGGTGCTCCGCGCCGGCCTGCCCCTGCAGGACATGGAGTTCGTGCAGTTCCACCCGACCGGCATCTACGGCGCCGGCTGCCTCATCACCGAGGGTTCGCGCGGCGAGGGTGGCTACCTCACCAACTCCGAGGGCGAGCGCTTCATGGAGCGCTACGCCCCGTCGGCGAAGGACCTCGCCTCCCGCGATGTCGTCTCGCGCTCCATGACCATGGAGATTCGCGACGGCCGCGGCGTCGGCAAGAAC
>JAKONI010000119.1 GCA_022702015.1 Beijerinckiaceae bacterium
CGGATCGAGGGGCGAGCCCTGCGTGATCGCCTCGACGCGCTTGATCGCCCGCTCCATGAAGCGGTCGTAGATCGACGCGTGCACGAGGGCGCGGCTCGGGCAGGTGCAGACCTCGCCCTGGTTGAGGGCGAACATCGTGAAGCCCTCCAGCGCCTTGTCGAAGAAGTCGTCGTCCTCGTTGGCCACGTCGCCGAAGAAGATGTTCGGCGACTTGCCGCCCAGTTCCAGCGTCACGGGGATCAGGTTCTGCGAGGCGTACTGCATGATGAGGCGGCCGGTGGTCGTCTCACCCGTGAAGGCGATCTTGGCGATGCGCGGCGAGGAAGCCAGCGGCTTGCCCGCCTCCAGGCCGAAGCCGTTGACGATGTTGAGCACGCCCGGCGGCAGGAGGTCGCCGATGATCTCCATCAGCACCAGCACGGAGGCCGGGGTCTGCTCGGCGGGCTTGAGCACCACGCAGTTGCCGGCGGCGAGCGCCGGGGCGAGTTTCCACACCGCCATGAGGATGGGGAAGTTCCACGGGATGATCTGGCCGACGACGCCCAGCGGCTCGTGGAAGTGGTAGGCGACGGTGTCGTGGTCGATCTCGGAGATCGAGCCTTCCTGCGCCCGCACGCAGCCGGCGAAGTAGCGGAAATGGTCGATCGCGAGGGGGATGTCGGCGTGGGTCGTCTCGCGGATCGGCTTGCCGTTGTCCCAGGTCTCGGCGAGGGCGATCAGATCGAGGTTCTCCTCCATCCGGTCGGCCATCTTCAGGAGGACGCGGGCGCGCTCGGCCGGCGCGGTGCGGCCCCAGGCCTCCTTGGCGGCATGGGCCGCGTCCAGCGCCCGCTCGACGTCGGAGGCGTCGGAGCGCGGCACTTCGCAGATGACCTTGCCGGTGATCGGCGAGGTGTTCTCGAAGTAGCGGCCGGCATTCGGGGCGACCCACTGGCCGCCGATGAAGTTCTCGTAGCGCGACGAGAACGGCGACTTCGTCCGGCTGTCGCCGAAGAATTCGGGCTTGTTCATGGCGTTCTCCCTAGTCTGGCCCCGGCCCCGCTGACCGCGGCTCGTTCTCGGTGTCCAGGCATAGCCAATGTCAGATGGCCGGCCGAAGCAAGGTGGACTTTTGGCCGAGGCAGACCCTACGCCTGTCGCGTCCGATTGGCGATGCCCCCGAATTCGGGGCTCTTGGAGGGCAGCCCCTGGGGATGCGAGGCCATGTCCCGCACCCGCGAAACGACCCGCCCTTTCGAAACCTCGATCTAGGTCGCCGCCAGGGCGAAGGGCAGGAAGGCGGCGGCCAGCGGCAGGGCCGCCAGGGCGGCGGCCCGCAGCCAACCCGGCCGGTAGGTGAGGCACGCGGCGACGCCGAGGGCGGCGCCCGTGACGGCGCCGATGGCCTGGACCGGGCCGAATTCCCAGCCCGCCAGCGACACCGCGGCGGCGAAGGACAGGGCGAGCCCGCCCCATCCGGCCGCGCGCAACTGAACCGCTCGGCCCCGGAGCAGCGGGCCGCGCAGGACCGCCCGGTGATGGCGGTCGAGGCTTAGGGCAAGGGCCGCGAGCCCCGCGAAGGCCAGGGCCAGGGACACGGCGAGGCCGGGGGCGGTCATGCCTGCGCCACCCGCGCGGGGGCCTTCCGGGACAGGGCGGCGCGGGGCCGCGTCGCGGTCCGGGCGGCGAGGACGAGGACGGAGGCCGCGCCCAGCATCGCCAGATCGAAGGTCACGAACCGCGCCTCGCCCACGAGGATCAGATCCGCCGGCACCACGGCAAGGAAACACGCCGCCGCGAGGCCGAGGGCCACCGGCCAGGCCCGGACCCGGGGCATCGCGGCGCCCACCGCCGCGACTGTCAGCCAAGCCCCGAAGAAGGCCCCCACCTCCCAGTCCGGCCTTCCTGCGAGGCCGGGGGGCAGCAGGCGGTTGGCCAGGAAGAAGGCACCGATCCCGGCGGGCAACCCGGCGATCGCCCCGACATTCAGGATGCGCACGAGGCGCAGGCCGACGCCCTCCGGCGCGGCGTCCCTCGGTGCCCGCGCCACCACCCACAGGACGAGGCCGGAAGCCACGGTGGCCGCCCCCATCACGCCGCAGAGGAAGAACAGCACCCGCAGGGCCGGCCCGGCGAAATGCGCCTGATGCAGGCCCGACATCACCGCCTCCACCCGGGTCGCCCCGCCGGCCACGCCGTTGCGGGCCCACTCGGCGCCGGTCACGGCATCGAAGGCGATCTGCGGGTGAAGGTGAGCGAGGCCGCGCGGCTCCTCGAACACGGCGCTGACCGTCGCGCCGGCATCCCCCGGGGAGGAGACCAGGATCGCCTCGGGACGCTCCCCGCCGGCCCGTTCGGCGAGGCCGACGAAATGGCCGAGGGGAAGCCCCGCCGCCGGCTGGCCCGTGGCCGGCCGATATTTCGGCATCATCCCCGCCTCCTCGTAATAGAGGATCGGCTGGTCCCGGTACGCGGTCCGCACGCCCCAGGGCATCAGCACCGAGGCTAGCAGCATGAGGCCGGTGTAGGTGATCATCAGGTGGAACGGCAGGGCCAGCACGCCAACGAGGTTGTGCGCGTCGAGCCACGCCCGCTGCCGCGACCGGTCCGGGCGGAATGTGAAGAAATCCGCGAAGATGCGCCGGTGCGTGATGATGCCGGAGATGAGGGCGATGAGCAGCACCATCGCGCAGGCGCCGACGATCCATCGCCCCCAGGCCGACGGCAGGGCCAGCTCGTAGTGGAAGCGGTAGAGGAAGTCGCCGCCCTTCGTCTCGCGCGCTTGGGTGGGCTCCCCCGTCGCCGGATCGAGGAGGGCGTGATGGAACGGGCCGGCGAAGGAGGTCCACCAATAGACCTCGGTGGCCGGCACCTCGGCGGTCGGCAGCTTCACCAGCCAGCCCCCCGTACCGTCCGACTGCCGGGCGAGATACGCCCCCGCCGCCGTGGCGGCCGCCGCCGGATCGGCCGGCGTCTCCGTGAGTTCCGGGCGCATCCAGCGGGAGATGTCGTCCTTGTAGTAGCTCGCCGTGCCGGTGACGAAGACCGCGAACAGCACCCAGCCGACCACGAGGCCGGCCCAGGTGTGCAGCCACGCCATGGCGGGGCGGAAGCGTCTCGGCTGGCTCATGCGTGGCCCGTCGCCGCGAAGCCGCCCGCGAGCCACAGGCCCGCCGTGAGGATCGCGGCGCAGGCCGCGATGCCGAGGGTGGCGCGAATCAGGGTGGCGGCGGCGAAGACGAAGATCACCGCTCCGGCCATGATGGCGAAGCTCGCCTCGGTGGCCGCCGTGACCGCCTCGGCCCGCGACAGGGGCAGGACGAGGGCGCCGAGCGCCGTGGCCAGGGCGGCGACGCCGTAGCCGCCGAAGGCCGCCAGCCCCACCCGCCCGGCGACGGCGAGCCGCGCGGACCATCCCACCGCACCCGGGAGGGGCAAGGGATCGGGCGGGATGCCGCCGGTGCGCGAGTCGCTGGCCATGGCGTCGGGTAGCAGCGGCCGGCTTCCCGCCGCAATCGCTATCTTTCGGAACGATTCCAACTCACCGCCAAGCACTTGGCGGATCTCGCGAAGGTTGTGCGGGAGGAGTGAGGCGCCCGTCAGCGCCCGGTGGCGGAACGCCCCGGGCCGGCACGGCGGAGGGCCGAGGCGGCCGCGGAGGCACTCGGCGGCAGGCCGTCCGCGACACCGCCTTCCGGGAGCGGGGGCGACGGGATGCGGCCCGTTCCCTTCGTCTCCTCGTGCTCCCGGCCGTAGCCCGCGTTCACCCCGGCATAGAAGCCCGTGAAATCCCCGGCGCGGGCGGCGGTGGGGGCGAGCAGAAGGCTTCCGATCAGCGGCACGAGGCGAATCATGCGAAGACTTGCGGCGATACATGCGAACGGCGGCCCCATGGGGCCGCCGTTCTAGGATTCAGGGGTGTCGCGGCGGCCGGACGGTGCCGCGAGACCGGGATCAGCCGTCGACGTTGATGGAGGAGGCCTCGCGGCCCTTCATGCCCTCGACGACGCCGAGCGTGACCTGCTGGCCCTCGGCCAGGGAGTCGAGCCCGGCGCGGGCGAGCGCCGAACGGTGGACGAACACGTCCTTGCCGCCGTCGTTGACGGAGACGAAGCCGAAGCCCTTGGCCGGATCGTACCACTTCACGGTGCCGACCATCTCGGTCGACGGGCCGGACGGAGCACGCCCGCCGCCCCCGCCACCGCCGCCAGCACCGAAGCGGTCGCCGCCACGGCCACCGCCGAAGCGATCACCGCCGCCGAAGCCTTCGGTGCGCGGACGGAACTCACGGCGGGGCGCCGGAGCCTCGGCCGTCGAGGTGTCGACGCTCGTCACGCTCGTGACCTGGGGACCCTTCTGGCCCTGGGCGGTCGTGACCATCAGCTTGGTGCCGGGCATCAGGTCGTCATGACCCGCCGCCTCGACCGCGCGAATGTGGAGGAAGGCATCGCCCCCGCCATCGCCGAGCTCGACGAAGCCGAAGCCCTTCTCCTTGTTGAACCACTTTACAGTGGCATCACGCTCGGGGCCGGTGGGAGCCGGAGCCGCGCCGCGCGCCGGGCCACGGTCGAAGCCGCCCCCACCGCCGCCGTAGCCGCCGCCACCACCGCCACCGTATCCACCACCGCCGCCGCCGCCGTAGCCGCCGCCGCCATATCCGCCACCCGAGGGGGCCTGGTCAGGCCAGCTCGGTCCACCACCCTCATCGAAGCCGCGCTTCTGCGGCCCTCTGAAATCACGACCACGTCCCATTAGAAGCTCGCAAAAACCGTCCGCCGCCCGTCTGTCTAATACCACGCCCGTCATCAGCGACGACCGGCGTTCCGCATTGTGCATTACCCGAGGTCGCGGTAACCAAGAATAACGCCTTAGTCCTGACGCAATCGGGCCTTGACCGCAAGGTCCTTTTCGGCCCAGACGCGGCGGTTTCGTCACTTTCCGGGGCAACTCTCGCGCGGAACGGGAGTGGCGTTAGCGAAATGCAAAGTGGGGTGGGGTAAGGTCGCGACCGGACGACGCACCCCCCCCCATGATCGCCACACCCACCTTCCCCGACCTTTCCGCCCTCGTCGTGGACGAGAGCCTCTACATCCGCCGGATCGTGCGGGACATGCTGATGCGCGTGGGCATCAAGCGTGTCCTCGAGGCACCGGACGGCGCGGAGGCGCTCGGCGTCATGGCCGAGAGCAAGCCCGACATCGCCATCATCGACTGGGATCTCTCGATCCTGTCGGGGGAGGAGTTCATCCGCCTCGCGCGCACCCCGACGACCTCCCCCTGCCCCACCCTGCCGATCATCCTCATGCTGGCCCAGCCCCGGCGGAACGTGGTCGACCGGGCGGTGGGGCTCGGGGTCAACGAGATCATCGCCAAGCCCTTCTCGCCCAAGACCCTCTGGTCGCGCCTTGACGAGATCATCAACCGTCCCCGGCCCTATTCACAGGTCAAGAGCCTGCTCCGCCCGATTCCCCGGGCCGCCGGCCTCGCCAAGGCCTTCGCCTGACAGAAGATCCCCGGCCCCGCCGGATGGCAGGAGATCCCCGGCCCCGCCGGATGGGTTGTCGCGCGGCGAAAATCGCGGGCAGGGCCGCCTCTTCCGGCCCGTCGGCCGGTTCGCCGGCCGATCAGCCGTTGCAGTTCCTGGCTGACCCTGTAGGCTCACAACCCAAGTGAGGCCGGCTCCGCCCGGCCGATGAAGGATCGACGGCCGCGCCGATGAGGGACGAGACCGCCGCGGCCGCGCCGGCCCGCCCGGCCACCGGCAGCATGCCGCATCATACTCCCACCCTGTATGCGGGGCGCGAGCGCCGGCAGAGCTATGCGGCCCTGGATCTCGGCACCAACAATTGCCGCCTGCTCATCGCCGAGCCGACCTATGGCGGGTTCCGGGTGATCGACGCCTTTTCGCGGATCGTGCGCCTGGGCGAAGGGCTCGGCACCTCCGATCGGCTGAGCGACGCCGCGATCGAGCGCACCGTGGAAGCCCTGCGGATCTGCCGGGCGAAGATGCAGTCCCGCAGGGTCCGCCGGGCCAAGATCATCGCCACGGAGGCTTGCCGCCTCGCGGTGAACGGCGCCGAGTTCGTGGAGCAGGTGCGCCAGACGGTGGGGCTCGACCTGGAGATTGTGGACCGGCAGACGGAGGCCTACCTCGCCGTCACCGGCTGCGCCGCGCTGGCCGACGCCAAAGCCGAATCGGTCGTCATCTTCGATATCGGCGGCGGCTCCACCGAGATCGCGTGGCTCGACGGGGCGGCCACCAACCCCTCGACCGACCCGACCCTGCGCATCCGCGCGTGGGATTCCCTGCCGGTGGGGGTCGTGACCCTGGCCGAGCGCCACGGGGGGGCGGAGGTCACCCGCCGGATGTTCGAGGGCATGGTCGAGGAGGTGGCGGAGAAGCTCGCGGGTTTCGCCCTGCGGGCCGCCCCGGCCTCCACGGCGCAGCATTTCCATCTCCTCGGCACGTCGGGCACCGTCACCACCATCGCCGCCATGCACCTGCGCCTCGCCCGCTACGAGCGCCGCCGGGTGGACGGGCTGTGGATGCGCGACGACGAGGTGGCGCAGGCGATCGACGACCTCCTCGACACCCGCCTGGAGCAGCGGGTCGACAACCCATGCATCGGCCGGGACAGGGCCGATCTCGTGCTGGCGGGTTGCGCGATCCTGGAGGCGATTCGCCGGGCCTTCCCCTCCGAGCGCCTGCGCATCGCGGACCGGGGCCTGCGCGAGGGCCTTCTCGTCAACATGATGCGCGAGGATGGGGTATGGTCGCGCAAGGCGGTGCGCTGAGCGGCGGCGGACCGAAGGATTGGTCTAGGGGTTCATGACTGACAGGCGTGGAGGCGTGGGCTCGACCGGGGGCGTGCGCGGCGATCTCAAGCAGCGGGTGAAGACCGCGCGCAAGCGCACCAGCTCGCAGACCCGCTGGCTCGAACGGCAGCTCAACGATCCCTACGTGGCCCGCGCCAAGCGCGAGGGCTACCGCTCCCGCGCGGCCTTCAAGCTCATCGAGATCGACGACCGCTTCAAGCTGCTGAAGCCCGGGCAGCGGGTCGTGGACCTCGGCGCCGCCCCGGGGGGGTGGTCGCAGGTGGCGGCGAAGGTGGTCGGGGAATCGGGCCGGGTGGTCGGCATCGACCTCCTGCCCATCGAGCCGATGGGCGGCGTGGAGTTCATCACCCTCGACTTCCTCGACGACGACGCCCCCCGGCAACTGACCAGCCTGCTCGGCGGCCCGGCCGACCTCGTGCTCTCCGACATGGCGGCCAACGCCACCGGCCACAAGAAGACCGACCACCTGCGCATCATCGGCTTGGCCGAGACCGCCGCCGAGTTCGCCCGCGAGGTGCTGGCCCCCGGGGGCGCCTACCTCGCCAAGGTGCTCCAGGGGGGGACCGAGGGGGGGCTGCTCACCGACCTCAAGCGGGACTTCGCCGTGGTCCGGCACGTCAAGCCGGCGGCGAGCCGGGCCGATTCGAGCGAACTCTACGTGCTGGCCACCGGCTATCGCGGCGCGCCGGGCAAGGGCGTGGCGGCGGAGGAGTAGCGCTGGGTTGGCCCACCCGCCGGGCGCGCCGGCTCGCTCCGCGCCGCCTCCCACTCCGGTCCGACGGGCCGGCGCCGACCCGGGGACGCGGCCAGCGGCGGCATGTCGAACATGGGGACAGATTCACGCGGGGCGGCGAGCCCTGTTTGCCGGTGAACGGAAATAGGTTAATGTAATTGAAATAGTATCTTCGGTCAGCGCGTGCTCAGCGGACCTGCAATTCTTCGCACTTCGGTGTTGCTGCTCATCGCGGGAGGCCTCGCGGCGCTGGTGCAATATTTGCTCCCGGCCTCCGCTCCGGTTCCATCGGGGGCGAGCCAGCGGACGGTCGCCGCTCCACCGAGCCCCGCGCCGGTGCGCCAGATCCTCCCCACCCCCGAGACGGCGCGTCCCGCGCCTCCCCCCGTCGCCTCCCCGCCTCCCCCGCCCGCCAGCACCGCGTCGGCCGTGCCGAACGTCGCCCCGGCACCGGTGCAGCTTCCCGTGGATGCCGTCGCGGTGCCGACGCCCCCCGCCTCCACCGCGCCGCTGGCTGAGGCCGAGGTCGCCGAGGCCCGGACGACCGAGGGCCCGCCGGCCCTCGCCCTGTTGGACCTGAACAGCGCCTCCGTGGCCGACCTCAACCGCCTGCGTGGCGGCGGCAATATCGGGCGGGCGATCGCGGCCAAGCGCCCCTATACGGCGGTCAGCGACCTCCTCGCCAAGCGCGTGCTCAGCCGCACCACCTTCGAGCGCATCCGCGAGCAGGTCACGGTGCGCTGAACGGCCGGGGTTCCCAAAGGGCGAGCCCTTTAGTGGGGTCCAGGGGCGAAGTCCCTGGGAAGGCCGGGCGCCACCCCGCACCCGCGAAAGGGCGAGCCCTTTCGAACCCCGTCCCCTCAGAGCTTGGTGCCGAAGATCTCGGCGACCTGGGGGATGTCCTTGTCGCCCCGGCCGGACATGTTGAGCACCATCAGGTGATCGGCCGGGCGCTGGGGGGCCAGCTCCAGCACCTTCGACAGGGCGTGGGCCGGCTCCAGGGCGGGGATGATCCCCTCCAGCATCGAGCACAGCTTGAACGCCTCCAGGGTTTCGGAGTCGGTGGCCGAGAGGTACTGCACCCGGCCCATCTCGTGCAGCCACGCATGTTCGGGGCCGATGCCCGGATAGTCCAGGCCCGCCGAGATGGAGTGCGCGTCGGCGATCTGCCCGTCACCGTCCATCAGCAGGTAGGTGCGGTTGCCGTGCAGGACGCCCGGCTTGCCGCCCGTGAGGGAGGCCGCGTGCAGCCCGCTCTCGACGCCGTAGCCGGCGGCCTCGACCCCGAAGATCTCCACCTCCCGGTCGTCAAGGAACGGGTGGAACAGGCCCATGGCGTTCGAGCCGCCGCCGATGCAGGCGATGAGCGAGTCCGGCAGGCGGCCCTCCTGGGCGATCATCTGCTCCCGGGTCTCCTTGCCGATCACCGACTGGAAGTCGCGGACCATCGCCGGGTAGGGGTGCGGGCCCGCCACCGTGCCGATGCAGTAGAACGTGTCGGCGACGTTGGTGACCCAGTCGCGCAGGGCCTCGTTCATCGCGTCCTTCAGGGTCTTGGTGCCGGATTCCACCGGCACCACCTCGGCGCCGAGCATCTTCATGCGGAAGACGTTCGGGGCCTGCCGGGCGACATCCACCGCGCCCATGTAGACGACGCATTTCAGGCCGAACCGGGCGCAGAGGGTGGCGGTGGCCACCCCGTGCTGGCCGGCGCCGGTCTCGGCGATGATCCGCGGCTTGCCCATGCGGCGGGCGAGCAGGATCTGGCCGAGGACGTTGTTCACCTTGTGCGAGCCGGTGTGGTTCAGCTCCTCGCGCTTGAAGTAGACCTTGGCGCCCTTGCCCGCCGGGGCCTTGGCCCGCATGTGCTCGGTGAGCCGCTCGGCGTAGTAGAGCGGGCTCGGACGGCCGATGTAATGGGTGCTGTAGCTCTCCATGTCCGCCTGGAAGGCAGGATCCTTCTTGGCCGCCTCGTAGGCCGCCTCCAGATCGAGGATCAGCGGCATCAGGGTCTCGGCGACGAAGCGCCCGCCGAAGATGCCGAAGCGCCCGCGCTCGTCGGGTCCGGTGCGGAAGGAGTTCGGGGCGGGGGCGATGGTCACGGGAGGATCCTCGGCACGACGGACGGGCTTTTCCCGGTTGCTAGACCCATGCGCCGTCCGCTGCAATGCTCACTCCGGCGTAACCGAATCACCTGTCGCGGCGAAGGTTCGTCCGACGGCTCCTTTGGGAAACTTGGCCGTTCAGCGGGAGACGGGCATGACACGCAGGCGCGATGGACGGCCGGGACGCCGGTGGTGGATCGGGACGGCCCTCGGCTTCGGAATCGCCGGGTGCGCCCTGCTGTCGCGCCTTCCGGCTTTCGCCGAGGCGGAGCCCCAGCGCTTACCCGAGGCGGCCGTCGAGGCGCACGAGGCGCAGGGTTCGCGGACCGCGATCTTCGCCGGGGGATGCTTCTGGGGCGTCCAGGGGGTGTTCCAGCATATCCATGGTGTGACGCAGGCCGTCTCGGGCTATGCCGGCGGCAGTGCGGCCGATGCCGATTACCGGAGCGTCGGCACCGGCGGGACGGGCCATGCCGAGGCAGTGGCCGTCACCTACGATCCGGCGGTGATCCGCTACGACGAGCTTCTGCGGATCTTCTTCTCCGTCGCCCTCGACCCCACGGAGGTGAACCGGCAGGGGCCCGATGCCGGGCCTCAGTACCGCTCCGCCCTGTTCCCGCAGGACGGGGAGCAGGCGCGGGTCGCCAGCGCCTATCTGAAGCAACTGGACGCGGCGAAGGCCTTCCCCCGGCCCATCGCCACCCGGATCGAGCGGGGCGCGCAGTTCTACCCGGCGGAGGGCTACCATCAGGACTACATGGCCCTGCATCCGAGCCATCCCTACATCGCCATCAACGACGCCCCGAAGCTGAAGGCCCTCGGGCGCCTGTTCCCCGAACGGACACGGCCGGAGCCGGTCCTGGTCGGACAGGGGCCCGCCTGACGGACCGGGAGAAGGGAGGCGAGCCGACGGGATCCGGCTGGGGCCTCAGCTTCGCCCGTGCCGGGCGGCCGCGATGAAGGCCCGGATCAGCGCCGGGTCCTTGACGCCCGGCGCGCCCTCGACCCCCGAGGAGACATCCACCGCCGACAGCCCCGTGCGGGCCATGGCCCCGGCGACGTTTCCGGGGCCGAGACCACCGGAGAGCATGGTGCCGGGCGGCAGCGCGGCGCCGGCCAGCAGATCCCAGTCGAAGGTGACGCCGTTCCCCCCCGGCAGGGCCGCCCCCGGAGGCGCCTTCGCATCGAGGAGCAACCTGTCCGCCACCGCGGCATAGGACGGCACCACGGCGAGGTCGCCCCGCGCGGCGATGCCGAGGGCTTTCATCACCAGCCGACCGGTGGTCGCCCGGATCGCCGCCACCCGCTCGGGGCTTTCGTGCCCGTGGAGCTGAATGAGGTCGGGGTCGAGTGCGTCCACCGCCTCCGTGACGGCAGCGTCGTCCGGGTCCACCAGCAGCACCACCCGCGCCGCCCTCCCCTTCGCCCGCCGGGACAGGAGCCGGCCCGTATCGAGCGACAGGTGGCGCGGGCTCCGGGGAAAGCGCACGAAGCCCACGAGGTCGGCCCCTGCCTCCAGGGCAGCGTCCAGGGTTTCGGTCGTGCTCAGACCGCAGATCTTGATGTCGGGCATCTCACCGGGGGGCGGGCAAGGCCGTGCGCACGGGGACGCTGGTGCCGGGATAGGTCTGCCCCGGCGCGTCGGGGGCGTAGGGACGCAGGCGGTCGAGTTCGCGCTCGTAGCGCGTGGCCTCGCGCTGGTGGTGGCGGGCGCTGGCGCGGGTGCGGCCCTGGCCGAGCCAGGTGAAGATGCCGCCCACGACGATCCCCAGCGCCACCGCGCCGAACAGGATCACGTAGAGGGGCAGGTTCACGCTGAAGACCGGCGCGTCGGGGTTGAAGGGATCGAAGGACAGGGGCACCGGCTGGCGGTTGGCCACGGCCAGGAGGACCACCACCGCCGCGACCGGCAGCAGGACGAGGCTCTTCAGGAACCGGATCATCGTATCTCTCCGCCTATTCCGCCGCGACACCTTCGCCGATGCCGTTCATGTTAAGGCGCAGCCGCATCTCCTTGCCGGTCTTGAAGACGGGGATGGCCTTTTCGGAGACGGCAACGGCCGCGCCCGTGCGTGGGTTGCGTCCCTTTCGCGCCTCGCGACGCTTCACCGAGAAGGCACCGAAGCCGCGCAGCTCCACCCGGTCCCCCCGGGCCAGGGCATCCGCGATCGTGTCGAGGATCGCGTTGACCAGGATCTCCACGTCCCGCTGATAGAGATGCGGGTTCTGCTCGGCGATCTTGAGAACGAGCTCCGACTTGATCATGGCGTTTCGTCTTCCCGGTGATTCGGCGGATTGGGGCAGGTGTGGTGGGCCGTGCGGCTACGGCTCGGGCCGCCACAGCACCAGGAGGCCGCCCCGCGCGCCGGCCTGCGCCTCGGTCCCTAACGCCCTGAGGCGGGTGGCGAAGCCCTCGAACCCGAGGAGGTCCGCCCCGACGCCCGCCGCCGACCACAGGGAGAAGTCGCTCTCCGAACGGGGCTTCCAATCGGTGACGGGGAGGTCCTTCGGCACGCCCCGGCTGTTCTCCAGCCACGCCACGGCCTGCCGCTCGCCGCCGAGTTCGTCCACGAGCTTGAGGGGCACACTCTGGCGGCCGCTGAACACCCGCCCGTCCGAGACGGCGGCGACCTGCTGCGGGTCCATCCCGCGCCGGTCGGCCACGAGGCCCTTGAACCACGCGTAGGTGTCACCCACCACGGCGGCGAGCGCCGCCCGGGCCTCCGGCGAGGTCGGGGTGAACCCCGACGGCTCGGCCTTGAGGGGCGAGGACTTCACCGATTCGACCTTCACGCCGACCTTGTCGAGCAGGCCGGACACGTCCGGGTACTGGAACAGCACGCCGATCGAGCCGACGAGGCTGGTTTCCCGGGCCACGATATGGTCGGCGGCGATGGCGGTGATGTAGGCACCGGAGGCCGCCGTCCCATCGACGAAGGCGACGAGGGGCTTCTTGGCGGCGAGATCCCGCAGGTTGCGGAAGATCTCCTCCGACCCCGTGGTGGTGCCCCCGGGGGAGTTGATCGAGACGACGACGCCCTTCACGGATTCGGCCTCGCCCACCCGCTTCATGAGCTTGGCGGTGGCCTCGCTGCCCGCGATGAAGCCGGAGACGGAAATCCGGGCGATCTGCGGCCGCACGGCGAAGCCGCCGCCGGTGGCTCCCGCGCGAACCCGGTAGCCGATCGCCGCGACGGCGACGATGAGGCCGGCGATGCCCAGCACCCGCCAAAGTCCCAGCCTGCGGCGCAGGCGCCGCCGGTCGATCAGCAGTTCGGCGTCGGCTGCCATGGACTTGTGTTCCCTTGCGTCCTCGGCCGCGCGGCACGCCCGGCCACCCTGCCAGTCAGGCGTCCCGCCGGCATCCCCCCGCCCCCGAACGGGGCGCTGCCGCATCGCGCAAGTCCTTGGCGTCCTTCGCATCCCGCCGGATCGCCCCCGCGGGAGGGCGTGTTCTAGTGCATTTTTCGGCGGCCTGGATACGGGGCGCGGCGACAAAATTTCCGCCTGCTTCACCCCCGCCGGATCTCAACCGGTGCAGGAGGACGATTTGCCCCTCACAGGCCCCTTTGCGGATCCTCAGAACGGGAAAAGCCGTCCGGGATTCTTCCCGGACGGCTTTTCATGTTCTTGAACCGGCCGCCCGGCGGACCGGGCGGCGGCGTCCTTGGACGATCACTCGTCCTCGGGCTTGGCCTTCTTGAAGGCGGCGCCGAGGATGTCGCCGAGGGAGGCACCCGAATCGGCGGAGCCGAACTGGGCCATGGCCTCCTTCTCCTCGGCCACTTCCATGGCCTTGATCGAGACCTGGACGCGGCGGGCCTTGCGGTCGAACTGCACCACGCGGGCATCGACCTTGTCGCCCACGGCGAAGCGCTCGGGACGCTGGTCGCCACGGTCGCGGGCGAGCTCGGCCCGGCGGATGAAGGTCTGCATGTCGGTGTCGGCGAGCCGCACCTCCAGGCCTGAATCCTTCACCTCGACGATCTCGCAGGTCACGACCTGACCCTTCTTGACGTCACCCGCCTCGGCGAAGGGATCCCCGCCGATCTGCTTGATGCCGAGCGAGATGCGCTCCTTCTCGACATCGACGTCGAGAACCTGCGCCTTGACCATATCGCCCTTCTTGAACTCCTCGATCACCTGCTCGCCGGGACGGTTCCAGTCGAGATCCGACAGGTGGACCATGCCGTCGACATCGCCCTCGAGGCCGATGAACAGGCCGAACTCGGTCTTGTTCTTGACCTCGCCCTCGAC
>JAKONI010000130.1 GCA_022702015.1 Beijerinckiaceae bacterium
AGGCCCGTCAGGTCGCCCGGCTCCGCACACTCGCGGTCGACGCCAAGCTCGACCCCGATTTCGCCGAGAAGTTTCTGGCGTTCGTCGTCAAGGAAGTCATCCGGCACCACCAGACGATCGCGGCCGAACACGGTGCCACGGTCGGCACTCAAGACTAGGAACACGACATGTCGCTCAAGATCCGCCTCACCCGTGGCGGCGCCAAGAAGCGCCCCTACTATCGCATCGTTGTCGCCGACGCCCGCTCCCCCCGTGACGGCCGCTTCATCGACAAGGTCGGCGCCTACGACCCGATGAAGGCCAAGGACGATCCGGCCCGCATCGTGCTCGACAACGAGAAGATCCAGAGCTGGCTCGCCAAGGGTGCGCAGCCGACCGACCGCGTCCTGCGCTTCCTCGATGCCGCCGGCCTCGCCAAGCGCCCGGCCCGCAACAACCCGCAGAAGGCCGAGCCGGGCGAGAAGTCCAAGGAGCGGGCCGCCAAGCGCGCCGAGAAGGCCGCCGCCCCGGCCGAGGACGCCGCCGCCTGAGGCCCGGAATCATGACGCGCCGCCCCGCTGGTCCCAACTCCCGCGACGGCGGCCGTCGTGGCAGGCCCGTGGCCCTCGCGCCGCAGGCCGCGACCTCGCCCAAGCCCCCCCCACCGAAGCCCCCCGCACCGAAGCCCCCGGCCCCGCCGGCGGACCCGGACCTCGTCCTCATGGGCGAGTTCGGTCGGGCGCAGGGGCTCCATGGCGAGGTACGCCTCAAGTCCTTCACGGCCGACCCCCAGGGTATCGCGGGCTACAACCCGCTGATGACCGCCGACGGGCGGGCGCTGACCCTCACCGAGGTCCGCCCCGCTCCCGGCGCGGCCACGGACATGCTGATCGCCCGGGTCCAGGGTGTCGCGGGCCGGACCGCCGCCGAGGCGCTCAACCGCCTCGCGGTCTACGTACCCCGTGCCCGCCTCGGCACGCCGGAGGATTCGGACGAGTTCTTCACCACCGACCTCATCGGCGCCACGGCGGTGGATGCGGCCGGGACGGCCGTCGCGACGGTGGTGGCGGTGCCGAACTACGGCGGGGGCGATCTGCTGGAGTTGCGCCCGGCCGGCGGCGGCGCCACGGCGCTGTTGCCCTTCACGCAAGCCTTCGTGCCGAGCCTCGACCTCCCGGCACGGCGAATTATCGTCGCCCTGCCGGAGGACTTCTTCGAGGTCCCGGGTCCGAAGCCCGCCGACGATCCCGGTTGAGACACCCGGGCGGGGCGATTGAAAACACGGGATGTTGGGTTTATTCTCATCGTCGGAGCCGGGGGAAAGCCACTTCCCCCGGCTCCTTGCTCTTAGGCTAGATGAGCTTCCATGCCAGCGTATTGGTCACTGACCATGCGCTGGCATTTTTGCTCACGGTAACGGTGAGAATCGGAATCCCGATCACATCGCTCACCTCCCCTCCGATCCATCTCCTCACCCTTGCGGGGGCGACGGCCGATCAGTTCCGCCGCAAGCCCCGTGGCCAGGGCCTTCGGGCCGGAGAGGCGCCTGAAGCGTGGCCGTCATAGGGGCCGGCTGGGACAGGCTCAAGCAACGCACAGTTGATCGACAACAGTCCCGCCTTCGTCATGCCCTTCACCGGGCAGTCGCGGTATCCTTGCAGGGCCGGATTGCTTCCGGCTTCGGCAGGTTTTCCGGCGCGGGGGCCTCGAACACCGCGAGGTAGGCGCCGCCCTTCATCGGGTGGAACCCGGTCTCCCGGTAGCCGACGGCGTTGAGTTCGCAGCGGAGCAGGGCCGGCGGGGTGCCGTGGCGGGAGGGGATGTCGTTGGCATCGAGGATGCCGACCCGGCCCCCCGGGCGCATGGCGGCGGCGAGGTTGGAGAGCAGGCCGAAGGGCTGCGTGATCTCGTGGTACATGTGGACGAGCACCACCGCATCGACGGAGGCCGGCGGCAGGCGCGGATCGTGCGGCTCGCCCCGCACCACGGTGACGTTGCCCAGGTCCTTCACCCGTCGCTCCAGGGCCGCGAGGTAGGCGGGGGTGACATCCTCCGCGAGCACCTTGCCGGAGGGGCCGACCCGGGGGCTGAGGCGCACCACGTAGTAGCCGCTGCCGGCGCCGATATCCGCCACGGTCTCGCCGGGGGCGATGCGCAGGGCGCGGGCGACATCCTCGAATTCGCCGGCCCGGTCCCTCTCGGCCTCCCCCGTCCATTGCGGCGCCACGATCTCCGCCACGGGCCGGTCCGGCTTCGGAAAGGCGTCGGCCGGTGTGCCCGCCGGGGCGAGGGGCCCGGCGGCGAAGGCCGGGGTCGCGAGGGAGAGGGTCAGGAGGGCGAGGGCGCGCAGCATCCTCGATAACCGTCCGGGGGCGCTCCGGTGCCCGGTGCGTTGACCGTGCCGCACCGGACGCGCGATCAAGCACCATGACACGCGCCGACATGCCCTGGCGGGCCACCATCCTCACCCTCTACCCGGAGATGTTCCCGGGCCCCCTCGGGGTGTCGCTGTCGGGGGACGCTCTCGCCCGGGGGGAGTGGAGCCTGGAGGCCCGCAACATCCGCGAGCACGGCCTCGGGCGGCACCGGACCGTGGACGACACCCCCGCCGGCGGCGGGGCGGGGATGGTTCTGCGCTGCGACGTGCTGGGCGCGGCCATCGATGCCGCCGCCCCCGTCGGAGATCCCCGTCCGCGCCTGCTGATGTCCCCCCGGGGCCGGCCCCTCCGGCAGGATAGGGTGCGCGAACTGGCGGCGGGGCCCGGCGTGACGATCGTCTGCGGCCGGTTCGAGGGGGTCGATGAACGGGTGATCGCCGGGCGCAACCTGGAGGAGGTTTCGATCGGCGACTACGTGTTGTCGGGGGGCGAGATGGCGGCGCTGACACTGCTCGACGCCTGCGTGCGCCTCCTGCCCGGCGTGATGGGCAAAGCCGAATCGGGGGTGGAGGAAAGCTTCGAGGGCGGGCTCCTCGAATACCCGCACTATACCCGGCCCCGCGAATGGGAGGGCCGGGCGATCCCCGACGTGCTCAACGGCGGAAACCACGGCGCCATCGCCCGGTGGCGCCGGGAGGAGGCCCGGCGCATCACCACGGAGCGGCGACCCGACCTGCTGATATCGAAGGGCTGACCTGCATCAGGCGGGCTCGAGATCGAGCACAGGTCCGTCGGCATCCAGCAGCAGCGGATCGAATTCGAGCCGCTGGACTTGAGGCCGCTCCAGAAGCTCTCCCCGGCGGGCGCGGGGCAGGAGCATGATGACGAGCGAGAACAAGATCGTACAGGTCGCGACGATCGCGACATCTTCAAGCGACATGGATGCACCCGAAACACAACGCGGCACGGGTCGGACGATACTTGCGCGACCTTAATCACCCGTTCCCCATGCCGCAGGCCGGCCGTCCCGGCACGGATCGCTCCGGCGTCCCGCCCTTGCCTCCGGCGGGGATTGGGGGCATGCGCGCCGATGGGACACTCTTCCCCAACGAGGAGCGCCCATCTGCAAGGATGGAACCGATGACGGCTCGCCCCACCACGCGCCCCCGCGTGAATCATTTCTCATCCGGCCCCTGCGCCAAGCGCCCCGGCTGGACCCCCGCGGCCCTCTCGGACGCCGCGCTCGGCCGCTCGCACCGCTCGCCGCTGGGCAAGGCCAAGCTCGCCCTAGCGATCGACCTGACCCGCGAGGTCCTGCAAGTCCCGGCCGACTATCGGATCGGCATCGTTCCCGCCTCGGATACCGGCGCGGTCGAGATGGCGATGTGGACCATGCTCGGCGGGCGCCCCGTGTCCGTGGCCGCCTGGGAAGCCTTCGGCAAGGAATGGGTGACCGACGCCCTCAGGCAGCTGAAGATCGACCCCGTGATCCATCAGACGCCCTACGGCGTCCTGCCCGATCTCTCCGCCATCGATGTGGCCCGGAACGACGTGGTGTTCACCTGGAACGGCACCGCCGCCGGGGTGAAGGTGCCGGACGGCGCGTGGATCCCCGCCGACCGCGAGGGGCTGACGATCTGCGACGCCACCTCGGCGGCCTTCGCCCAGCCCCTGCCGTGGGACAAGCTCGATGTCGTGACCTTCTCCTGGCAGAAGGTGGTGGGCGGCGAGGCGGCGCACGGGATGCTGATCCTCTCGCCCCGGGCCGTCGCGAGGCTGGAAAGCTACACCCCGTCCTGGCCGCTGCCGAAGGTGTTCCGCCTCACCAAGGACGGCAAGCTGATCGAGGGCATCTTCAAGGGCGACACGATCAACACGCCCTCGATGCTCGCCGTGGAGGACTACCTCGATACCCTCGCCTGGGCGAAGCGGATCGGCGGCCTGCCGGCACTCCACGCCCGAGCCGACGCCAACGCGGCGGCGCTCTATGCCTGGGTCGAGCGGACCCCCTGGGTGGCGCCGCTGGCGGTGGACCCGGCCACGCGCTCGAACACGGGCGTCTGCTTGGTGATTGCCGACCCGGACGTGCTGGCCAAGGGTGACGCGGCGGTGGCGGCCCTGGCCAAGGGCATCGCCGGTCGGCTGGAGGCGGAGGGCGTGGCCCTCGACATCGCCGCCTACCGCGACGCCCCCGCCGGCCTGCGGATCTGGTGTGGCGCCACGGTGGAGACCTCCGACGTGGAGGCCCTGCTGCCGTGGCTCGACTGGGCCTTCGCCGAGGAGAAGGCCGCCCTGACCCGGGCCGCCTGACGGGCCGGACCCCGCCCGTTTGCCGCCGGGCGCCGGCACTGTTACGCGGCTCGGGTTCTTGCGGAGCCGCGTACGCCGTGACCTCACTCTCCCTCGTCCTGCGCCCGGAGCGGGTGGAGGACGCCTCCGCCATCGCACGCCTGGAAGCCCGCGCCTTCGGGCCGGGCCGTTTCGCGCGGACGGCCTACCGCCTGCGTGAGGGAGGGCCGCACCGGCTCGACCTGGGGGTCACCGCCTCGGTGGGGAGCTTCCTCGTGGGATCCGTGCGGATGAGCCCCGTGCGCGCGGGGGCGGCGGGCTTCCTCATGCTCGGGCCGCTGGCCGTCGATCCGAGCTTCGAGGGACGCGGCATCGGCACGGCCCTGACGAACGCCGCCATCGACGGGGCACGGGATGCGGGCGACGGGCTGGTGATGCTCGTGGGCGATGCGCCCTATTACGCCCGGTTCGGATTCACGCCGGTCCCGCCTGGACGCCTCGTGATGCCCGGTCCGGTCGATCCCGCCCGGCTGCTTTGGCTGGAGCTGGCCGGGGGCTACGCCGCCGGCCTCACCGGCCCGGTCGAGGCGGCGAGGGGCTGAGCGTCACCCCCTCCGCAGGGCCAGGGCCGCCACGATTCCCGCCACCAGCAGCGTCCCGGCCACGGGTGTCGCGGAGGTGGCGGGCCATGCCGTCGCGGCGGCGGTGAACAAGGCCCCGAAGGCCATCTGCGTGAACCCGTAGAGGCTGGAGGCCGAGCCGGCCGCGTGCGGATCGACGTTCATCAGCCCGGCCACGGCGTTCGGGCTGAGCAGGCCCACCCCCACCGCATAGGCGAAGAGGGGGGCGATGAGGCTCACCACCGTGAGCGCCCCGGTGCGGTCCACCGCCAGGAGAACGAGCGCGGAGACGATGCACACGAGGTTGCCGCCCCTGGCCGCCCGGCGGATCGGAACGCGGGAGGCGAGCCGGCTCGCCAGGACCGCGCCGCCGACCATCCCGAACACCACGGCGAGGCAATCGAACCCCACCTCCTGGGGCGAGCGCCCGAGGCGGTTCACCAGCAGGAACGGCGCCACCGCCAGGAAGGCGTAGAGGCTCGTCCCGCCGCAGGCCCCCGCCACGAGGTAGGCGCGGAAGACGGGGATCCGCACGAGGCGCAGATAGGCGGCCAGCACCGCGCCCACCCCGGGAAGCGCCATCCTGTGCCGGTTGGTCTCCGGCAGGGTGCGCACGACGAGGGCGCCCAGCACGGCGACGACGCCCGCCAGCAGCATGAACACCGCCCGCCAGCCGAAGGCCTGAGAGACGACCCCGCCGATCGCCGGGGCCAGTGCGGGGGTGAGCGTCATGGCGGTGACGAGGATCGCGAGCTTGCGGGCGGCATCCTCGCGGGTCGAGACATCGCGCACCATCGCCCGGCCGATGACGAGGCAGGAGCAGGCCCCGAGGGACTGCATCATCCGCGCGACGAGCAGCACGCCGATGGACGGGGCGGGAATCGCCAGCAGGAGCCCGGCGAGGTAGAGGGCGAGCCCCGCGATCAGCACCGGGCGGCGGCCGTAGCGGTCCGAGAGGGGACCATAGAGGAGCTGCCCTCCGGCGAGGCCGATAAGGTAGACGGTGATCGTCGCCTGCGCGCCGGCCGCCGTGGTGCCGAGGTCGGCGGCGACGGCGGCCAGGGCCGGCACGAAGATGTGCAGGGCCACCGTGCCGGTCATCGTGACCGCGACGAGGAGGGGCAGCGGTGCCCGGCGCCCGGTCGTTTCCTCGGAGGAGGCGTCGGGCAAGTGTCGATCCCTTATGAGCGGAGAGGCGCCGTGGTGTGTCGCGGGAGGCGGGCGGCCCGCTCAAGCTCGAAGCAAGCGCCAGGGGGCATCAAAGGTTGCGCAGGGTGGCGCGCGGTCCGGCGGAGCTTGGCACGCAAAGGGAATGCCGGACGGCGTGGCCCCCAACGCAAAAAGGCCGGGCGAGTGCCCGGCCTTCCGAATTCCCGAGCCCCTTACGGCTTCGGGGCCTGCGTCTCATCCTTCTGCGGGACGGTGATGTCCAGTTCCTTGGCGCGCTCGACCGCCTCGGGATTGGCCTTCGCCGGGGGCTCCTTGGTGGCCGGGGCGGCGGGGGCCGTGGGCTCGGCCGGGATCACGCCGGAGGACTGGCCCTGCTGATCGCTGTCGTGGGCGCCGGCGGGGGGGCTCGGGGCGTTGCGGTCGCTGCCGTTGCCCTCGGGGCGGGGGCTGCCCGGCGGCTTCTCGATCACCGGCTTGGCGGTGTTCAGGTCCGCCGGCTTGGCCGGGCTGTCCTTGCCCTCGGAGCCCTTGTTGAGGGCGGGCCTATCGGCTGTGGGCTTGTCGGCGGCGGGGGCCGCCGGGGCCGGCTTGTCCTCGGATTTCGCGGCGGCCGGCTGGGCGGCGGGCTTGTCCTCGGTCTTCTCGACCGCCGGCAGGGGCTTCGGGCTGTCCGAAAGGGTGTGGAGATAGGCGATGACGTTCGCCCGCTCCTGCGGGGAGGCGATCCCCGCGAAGCCCATCTTCGTGCCCTTGATGTATGCCTTGGGGCTCGTCAGGAACTCGTCGAGGTCGGCGTAGGTCCAGGCGCCGCCCTTCTCCTTGAGACCGGCGGAATAATCGAACCCCTCGTGGGCGCCCTTCTTGCGCTCCACCACGTCCCACAGGTCGGGGCCGACCTTGTTCGGGCCGCCCTTCTCGAAGCTGTGGCAGGCCTGGCACGCCTTGGTGCCGGCCTGGCCCTTCTCGACGGTGGCGCTGGCCAGCCGCACGGCGATCGGCTCCACCTTCGCCTCGGTGGGCGCGGCGGCCGTCTCGGGCTGGGGTTCCGGCAGATCGTAGCCCGCCTTCCCGGCCGGCCTCGGGTGATAGATCAGCTCGGCCACGAAACCGGAACCGGCCGCGAACAGCAGGGCGCCGAGGACGGCGCCGGCAATCTTGTTCACCTCGAACGAGTTCATGGGCCTCTCTACGTCCCGGAACCACGCCTGTGCAGGCAGGCCGGGCACCGCCGCCGCACTCTGGAAGGTTTCGAGGGTGCCTTACCCGCTTCCAACCGACCTTGACAATGCCGCAGGGCCGGCGCGCGGGGTCGCGGGCGGCCTATGCCTGCATTTTTCTGCCGGGATTGTCACCGGATCGCCCCCGGCGCGGTGGGGAGGACAACCGGCCGAGGGCCTGATAAAGACCGGGCGCTTCCCCGGGCCCCTCACGCCATGTCCGATCCCCTCGTCCTCATCCCGGCGCGCCTCGCCGCCACCCGCCTGCCCAACAAGCCGCTGGCCGACATCGCCGGTGAGCCGATGATCGTCCATGTCTGGCGCCGGGCGGTGGAGGCCGGAATCGGCCCCGTCGTGGTGGCGACTGATTCGCGGGAGATCGTTCAGGCGGTCGAGAAGGTGGGCGGGCTGGCCGTGCTGACCCGGCCGGACCATCCTTCGGGTTCGGACCGCCTCGCCGAGGCGCTGGAGGGCATCGATCCCGAAGGCCGGCACGACGTGGTGGTCAACGTCCAGGGGGATCTGCCGACCATCGACCCCGCGATCATCGGGGCGGCCGTCGTCCCCCTGGCGGACCGGTCGGTGGACATCGTGACCCTCTGCGCGCCGATCACCGACCCGGAGGAGGCGGACAACCCCAACGTGGTGAAGCTCGTGGGGCACGAGATCGCCCCCCGGCGCCTGCGTGCCCTCTACTTCACCCGCGCCCGGGCGCCCTACGGGCCCGGACCCCTGTGGCACCATATCGGCCTCTACGCCTACCGCCGGAAGGCCCTGACGCGGTTCGTCGCCCTGCCGCCGGGGGAACTCGAGACCCGCGAGAAGCTGGAGCAGCTCCGGGCCCTCGAGGCCGGGATGCGAATCGACGCCGTGGTCGTGGACGACCTGCCGCTGGGCGTCGACACCCAGGCCGACCTCGACCGCGCGCGGTTGCTGATGCAGCGCCGCCGCCTCAACTGAACCCCGAAGACGATGTCCGCACGCACAATTTCCTACCAGGGCGAGCCGGGAGCCAACTCGCACATCATCTGCAGCCAGGCCTACCCGGATTGGACCCCCCTCCCCTGCCCGACCTTCGAGGACGCCTTCGCGGCGGTGACGGAGGGCCGGGCGCGGCGGGCGATGATCCCCATCGAGAACTCCCTGGCGGGGCGCGTGGCGGACATCCACCACCTCATCCCGCTCTCGCCGCTGCACATCGTGGCCGAGCACTTCCTGCCGATCCACTTCCAGCTGATGGCCCTGCCGGGGACGCCGATCGAGGCGCTGAAGAGCGTCCACAGCCATGTCCACGCGCTCGGCCAGTGCCGGCGGATCACCCGGCGGCTCGGGCTGCGCGCCGTGGTCAGCGGCGACACCGCCGGGGCCGCCCGGGAGATCGCCGAGGCCGGCGACCCCACCCGCGCCGCCCTCGCGCCCGCCCTGGCGGCGGAGGTCTACGGGCTGGAGATCCTGGCCCGCGACGTGGAGGACGCCGCCCACAACACCACGCGCTTCGTGGTCTTCTCCCCCGAACCGGAGGCCGCGTCCGCCGAGGGCGGCTTCGTCACGAGCTTCGTCTTCCGGGTGCGCAATATTCCGGCGGCCCTCTACAAGGCCCTCGGCGGCTTCGCCACGAACGGCGTCAACATGACGAAGCTCGAAAGCTACATGATCGAGGGCGAATTCACCGCGACGCAGTTCTACGCGGAGGTCGACGGCCACCCCGAGGAGCCGGGCCTGCGCCGGGCGCTGGACGAATTGAGCTACTTCTCCCGGGAGGTCCGGGTGGTGGGCACCTATCCGGCCCACCCGTTCCGGGAGGCCGCCCGGCCGCCGGGGGAGTAATCCCTCAGCCGGCGGCCGCGGATAGGGCGGCCTCGATAAAGGTCGCGCGGCTCACTCCGCGCGCCTGAGCCGCCGCATCGGTTCGCTGTAGGACGCGCCTGTCGATCGCCACGTCGATATGGACGGGCTCCCCGGGCTGAAGCTCCGGCCGGATGAGCTGTACGATGGCGCCCGCCGCCTCGGCCGAGGCCTCTGGGTCGGCCTGGAGATCGGCCAGGGCTCTTGCCGGGGGGAGCGGATCGCCATCCGCTGCCAGCCAGGCGAGATGACTGGACAGGGCCTCCCGCGCGGCCTCGACCGCCGTCTCGAAGCTCGCCCCCGCCGACACGCATCCCGCGACATCCGGGAATGTCACCCCCCATTCGGAGCCATCCTCGGGTGGATGGACGAAAGCGATGTATGGCATCGTACCCCTCTCCTCTCGTGGTGATCGGCTCAAAGGCCCGCTGCGTTCAGGATAGAACGAACGGTCTTGGGGTGCATGTCCTTCTTGGGGTGAGGCACGGTGATCTTACCCGGCTTCGACGGATGCTTGAAGTGGCGGTGGCTTCCCGTTGTCGAATGCCAGACCCAGCCATCCTGCTCAAGAAGCCGGATCAGATCCCTAGAATCCGTCACGCGACCGTCGTCCCTCGTCGGAGGTGAGGGCTGCCGGAGCGGCCGGCAAGCCGTACCGAACTACTCCCGCCGCATCACCCGGTCCACGACCACGTCCGACCAGAAGCCGGGCCGGAAGTCGCGCTTGAGCGCCTCCGGATCGTAGGCGGTCTCGACCCAGGTGAGGAAGTCGAGCCCGCGCGGCTCG
>JAKONI010000138.1 GCA_022702015.1 Beijerinckiaceae bacterium
ATCGTCTCCTCCATGCCGTAGAATTCCCGGAAGGCCGGATAGGTGCGGATCGTCCGGTTCATGAAGATCCGGCCCAGCCGCGAATCCTTGGCGGTGTCGACGAATTCCGGCTCGCCGATGGCCGCCAGGATGCGCTCCGCCGCGGAGGCGTACATCAGTGGCTCGTCGCGGCAGGCGTCGAGATATTCGGAGAGGCTCATCTCCGTGTCGCGGCGTGCTTCGTAGCCGCGGGCGAAGCTCTGGAAGAGGTCGTTCGTCGCTTGCATAGGCATTCGCGTCACCCTCTCAGACCGAGACAGCTTCATCCTGTCCCGGCTTCGATGCAACCGACAGGCCCGCCATTTGTCGCAGTGCGGTGACGGTGTCGCAATCACGTTGATTACGTGCAACACTCAGCCGCCTGAATTGCAAGCTTCCAGGGCGGCACCACAGGACTTGATCGTTATAGACGGCGGGCGCCGCCGAAAAACGATGCATGGCAGGCTTTCGATTGCCTCCGGTTCAGAGATCGGTGCCTTCTTTCTTGGCATCGGCCCCTGGCTTGACGCCGGCGCCGCCGACCGTGATCTTGATGTTCTGTGTCTGCACCTGCCCGTCCGAAGTCTTAACTTCGAACGTCACGTCATCGGTGCCGGTGAAACCTGAATTGGGCTGGTAGAACAGGGCCTGAACAGCCGCGTCCTTGTTGGGGCAGCGATAGCTCGCCGGCGTCTTCAGCTTGCCGACCTTGGTGATCAGCGAGCCGTTCTTGGGCGCGCCGGAGACCTTGAACTCCGGCATCGGCCCGGGGGTGCAATCCTTCTTCAGGTTCGGGGCGATCTCGAGGCGCACCGTCTGCCCCGTCGCCACCGTCTTGGACCGTGTGACGGTGGTCTGCGCGGCCGCCGACCCGGCGAGGAGCAAGGCTCCGGTCAGCACGATCGCGCGACCGAGGGGGAGGGCGGAATCGATCGTCACGATGCAGGTCTCCATTCGCGGCCGAGGCGTCGGACGCGGACCAGGCATGTGGGGACGTAGGGAGGCCGCGTCGAGGGGAAGCGGGCGCTAGTCCTGCAACGCGGCGGCGACGACGCCGGTGACGCGGGCAAGCTGCGCCGCCGAGAGCTCGCCCCCGAGGGCCGCCGTGAGCCGCTCGCCGATTCGCTCCCGCTCACCGAGGTCGGCGATGGGCGAGGCGGGAATCTCCTCCTCCGGCAGGCGGCAGACCCGGCGGATCGTCTCCGCCGCGGCGAGCAGCCGCTCCCTGTCCGCGGGTCCCATGTCCCAGAGGGGGCTGCGCAGCCGGGCGATGACCCGGCGGGCGTCCCGGTAGCGCGGATCGACCGCCGTTGCGGCCTCGACCTGACTCACGAGGGTGATCAGTTCGAGCACCTCGGAGGCGGCGTCCGGGCAAGCCCGGACAATCCGCAGGATGCGGGACATCAGGTCTTGGCTCGGCGTGAGCTTGGGACCGGGGGATTTGGGGCGCAAAGGTGCCATGTGCGCGATCAACGCCGTCGCCGCCACAAAGTTCGGGCCGTCCCTCCCCGCGAAAGGCCGCAGGATTCCCACGTGGGGTCAGGCCCTTGCGCGCGGTCTACTCGGGCGGAAGGCGCACCGCGTCGAGGAGGGCCCGGCAGGCGCGAAGCTCGCTCAACGTATCCTCCAGGGCCGCCTGGTCGATGGCCGGGAGCGGCGCGGTGGCCAGATCGTAGGATTGCAGCGCGTCGACCCCCGCCTCGTGCCCGCCCTCCAGATCCTGCACCAGGGGCGGCGCGGCGACGACCTCGCCCCGCCCGACCGCCTGGACGTAACGGACGCCGTTCTCCTTGATGACACGCTGGGCGCCCTTGATCGTGTAGCGCCGCACGTGAAGGAGGTGCCGGATGCCGGCCACGAGGTCCACGTCGTCCGGGCGGTAGTAGCGCCGCCCGCCGGCCCGCTTCATCGGGCGGATCTGCCCGAACCGGGTCTCCCAGAAGCGCAGCACGTGCTGCGGCACGTCGAGGGCCTCGGCCACCTCGCCGATGGTGCGGAAGGCCCCCGCGCTCTTCTCCCGGAGGCCGGGGATCTCGTCGGGTTCGGCGCTGGCGATGAGCGTGGACGGCATCGTGATTCGGGCGAGGGATGAGGACGGGGCGAACTCTGCAACCGCTGCGGGCGTCGCTCAAGCCCGAACGGTCGTCCGGGGCCGGGCCGGGTCACTCCTCGTCGTCGCCGTCCTCACCGTTCAGGCCGTTGATCCGGGCCTTCAGGACGTTCGAGGGCTTGAACACCATCACCTGCCGGGGCTCGATGGCCACCTCGACACCGGTCTTCGGGTTGCGCCCGACCCGCCGGCCCTTGCTGCGCACCACGAAGGAGCCGAACGAGGACAGCTTCACCGTCTCTCCGTTGGCGAGGCAGGTGCAGATCTCTGACAGGACGGTCTCGACCAGGGCGGCGGACTCGGTCCGCGACAGCCCGACCTGATGGTAGACGGCCTCGCTCAGGTCGGCGCGCGTCACCGTCTTTCCAGCCATGCCACGTCCCCTCGCCGGCTTGTTCCAACCCAAAGAAGGGCGCCGGGCAGCCGCGGCCGCCGCGCCGATCAGGGTGTATCTCTATGATCCGGCACGCTAATCCGCCGCGTCTGCGTGGTCAACCGCAGGCGGTGGCCTCGCGGTCGATTCCCGGGCGCCTCACCAGCGGATCAGGGCGGCGCCCCAACTGAACCCGCCGCCGATCGCCTCGATCATCACGAGGTCGCCCACCTTGATCCGCCCGTCGCGGACGGCGACATCGAGGGCCAGCGGGATCGAGGCGGCGGAGGTGTTGCCGTGCCGGTCCACCGTGAGCACGATCTTCTCCCGGGCGATGCCGAGCTTGTCGGCGGAGGCCTCGATGATCCGGCGGTTGGCCTGGTGGGGCACGAACCAGTCGAGTTCCGCCGCCCCGAGGCCCGCCCTCGCGAAGGCATCGGCGATGACGTCCGTCACCTGCCCGACGGCGAAGCGGAACACCTCCTTGCCCTCCATGCGCAGGTGCCCGACGGTGCCCGTCGAGCCGGGGCCGCCATCGACATAGAGCTTGTCCCGGTGGCGCCCGTCCGAGCGCAGCGACGAGGAGAGGACGCCCCGTCCGGCCTCGTCCTCGCGGGCCTCCAGCACCACCGCCCCGGCGCCGTCGCCGAACAGGACGCAGGTGGTGCGGTCCTCCCAATCGACGATGCGCGAGAAGGTCTCGGCGCCGATCACCAGGGCACGCTTGGCCGCCCCGGTGACGAGGAACTTGTCGGCGGTCGTCACCCCGAAGACGAAGCCCGCGCAGACCGCCTGGAGGTCGAAGGCCGCCCCCTGGCCGATGCCGAGCGCAGCCTGGATCTCCGTCGCCGTGGCGGGGAAGGTGTGGTCGGGGGTGGAGGTGGCGCAGATCACGAGGTCGATATCCGCCGGGCCGAGGCCCGCCGCATCAAGGGCGGCGCGGGCGGCGCCGGTACCAAGGCTGACGGTGGTCTCGTGGTCGGCGGCGATGTGCCGCTGGCGGATCCCCGTCCGCTGCACGATCCACTCGTCCGAGGTCTCGACCCGCTCGGCGAGCATCGCGTTCGTGACCGCCCGCTCGGGCAGGCACGAACCGGTGCCGACGACGACGGAACGCAGGGCTGACATCGCAAAAACCTTTCCCGGCGGACCCCTCGTCCGGCCCGCCCGTGTCCTGTTCGCGTCGCTCAGGCCGGGGCCAGGGCGGGCGTCTGGTCGAGCATCTCGCGGATGGTGCGGATCATGTCCTGGCGGGCCATGTCGTAGGCGAGGTCGATGGCCGCCGCGAAACCCGCCGCGTTCTCCGAGCCGTGGCTCTTGATGACGATGCCCTCCAGGCCGAGGAAGACGCCGCCGTTGGCCCGGCTGGGGTTCATCTTGTCCCGCAGGGCCCGGAAGGCGTGGCGGGCGAAGAAGGCACCGATCTTGGCCGAGAGGGTGCGGGTCATCGCCGCGCGCAGGTAGGTGCCGATCTGCTTGGCGGTACCCTCGGCGGTCTTGAGGGCGATGTTGCCGGTGAACCCCTCGGTGACCACCACGTCCACGGTGCCCTTGCCGAGGTCGGTGCCCTCCACGAAGCCGTGGTAGGTCAGGCCCGCCGCCTCCATCTCGCGCAGCATCCGGGCGGCTTCCTTCACCGCCTCGTTGCCCTTCATCTCCTCGGTGCCGACGTTGAGCAGGCCCACCGTCGGCCGGTCGAGGTCGAAGACGATGCGGGCCATGGCCGAGCCCATCACCGCCATCTCCACCAGATGCTCGGCATCGGTGCCGATGGTGGCGCCGACATCGAGCACGACGCTCTCGCCCCGCACGGTGGGCCACAGGCAGGCGATGGCCGGGCGCTCGATGCCCGCCATGGTCTTCAGGCAGATCTTCGACATGGCCATCAGCGCGCCGGTGTTGCCGGCGGAGACGCAGGCCGCGGCCTGCCCGTCCCGCACCGCCTGGATGGCCTGCCACATCGAGGACTTGCCCCGGCCATGGCGCACCGCCTGGCTCGGCTTGTCGTCCATGGCGATCGAGAGGGGGGTGTGGCGGATCTCGGCGCAGTCCTTCAGCCGAGGCTCGGCCGCCACGAGGGGCGCGAGCACCGCCTCGTCGCCGAACAGCAGGAAGGTCATGCCGGGGTGGCGCTCGCGGGCGAGGGCGGCGGCGGGAATCACGGTCGCGGGACCGTGGTCGCCGCCCATGGCGTCGAGCGAGATGCGGACGGACATCGGAACCTGGGTCGCGGCCTCGGCGGGAAGGAGCCCTGCGGCGATGGACCCGCCGGGCGGGGCGGACCATAGCGATGCGGGACGGGTGGGCAAACGAATTCGGCGCCCGGTGGATCCAGGCGCCGGGGCGCGGATCTCAGGCGTCCCCGTCCCGTAGCCGGCGAAGGGCATCGAAGGGGCTGCCTTCCGGCCCAGGGGCGATGGGCTCGAAGTCCGCGCCGGGCTTGCGCGGATACGGATCGAGGCCGAGCGCCAAAAACTCGGCGGTGAGCGCGCCGAGGTCGATCCGCCCGTTCACGATCGGGTCAGGCGGCTCGGGGGCGCCCTCGCTGGTCCCCTCCTCGTCCTCGTCCGGGGGCGGGACGTCGCTGAACACCACCTCCACCGGCTCGCGCACGGTGGTCTCGAAGGGCTCCAGCGTCACCGTGCAGACCTGGGTGGCCACCGCCTCCACGGTGCCGGTGACGGTGAGGCGGCTGAGGGTGCCCGACAGGACGAAGCGCCCCACGAGGTCGCGCACCGACGGGATCTCGAAATCCCTCGCCAGCGCGGCGCATTCCTCCGGGGTGGCCTCCACCGCGACCTCGGCCCGGCCCCGGGGAAGGCGACCGACATCGACGGGGCGCGACAGGGGGGAGGGCGTGGTCTGGCTCATACCGGTCGGTCTTCGGAAACGGCGGCGCCCGCGAAGGCGCCGGGGTCGGGAAAGGGCGGGCCGGAGGCGAGCAGGGTCGTCAGATCCGCCCGCGCGAGTTCGGCCTCGGCAGCGCGCACATAGACGGCCAGGGCCGCCGCTTCCAGGCCCGACCCCCGCGCGGCCGCCGCCTCGCCGAGGATGTTGCGGGCGAGCGCCTGGGCCAGGGCGTCCCCGCCGGGGGCCCTCAGGGCGGCGTCGTAGCCCGCCGCGCGACCGTAGAAGGCACTGCCGAGTTTCTTCATGCGCTTCCCGACGCCCACGTCGCTGACGCCGAGTTCGCGCAGGCTGGCATCGAGTTCGGCGAAAACGGAATCGACGAGTTCCTGCGCGACCTCGGCGGCCGGGGGCGGCAGCCGGTCGAGCCGGCGCAGCAGGAGATAGACGTGGAGGCACAGGGACTCGAACCGCCCCTCCACGGTGTCGGGCACCCCGAGATCGGTATAGAGGCCGGGCCGCCGCGCCGCCGCCGACACGGCTCCGTGCAGGCCTGCGATCACCCGGCGGCGCTCGCCCCCGCGTCGAAACAGCCCCATCATCGCGCGAACGCCTCCGGGCGCATGGGCATGCTCACACCCCTGGACTGTGGCCACGCTTGCCTTGTCAAAGCCATATCCCCGGGGTAGGCCAACCGGCGTCCAGGGCGCAAGCGTTGCCGCACTTCCGTGCCGGTGGCCCGTGTCCCGCTGGCCGTCAACACGTTCCTTGGGGGGCCGATGCGGCGCCGTCTCGTCTCGTCATTCGCGCGCCTTGCCGTGATCGGCCTCGTCGGCGCGGGGCTGTCCGGTTGCATCGGCGAAGAGCTGCGCCACGGCTACCAGGTGGATCAGGCCGCGCTCGCCACGGTGAAGCCCGGCATGGCGCCCGAGCAAGTGCTCCAGATCCTCGGCACGCCCTCCACCGTCTCCACGGTCGGCAACAAGTCCTGGTACTACATCTCCCAGAACACCACTCGCACGGTGATGTTCCTGGGCGAGTCCGTCCAGGACCAGAAGGTCATCGCGGTCTACTTCACCCCCGGCTTCAAGGTGGAGCGGGTGGCGCTGTACGGCCTTCAGGACGGCCGGGTGTTCGACTTCATCGAGCGCACCACGCCGACCAGCGGCCAGGACCGGGCCTTCCTCAGCCAGCTCTTCCGTGGCCTGACCCGCTACGAGCCCTTCGGCTCGGGCTCCGGCGCCAGCATCGTCCCGGGCGCCAGCCGCGGCCAGTAGCCGGCTCGCCCGCGCATTCCTCCCCCCCTGAAGGGGAGGGGGCCGTTCTCACGGCGGGGCGATCGCCGCCACGATCTCCCCCGGTTCCCGGAACAGGTGATCCGGCCGCAAGGCCGCCAGCGCCGCTCCGTCGGTGTAACCCCAGGCCACCGCCCCGAAGGCGCAGCCCACGGAGCGGGCGGCCTCCGCGTCGCGGATTTCGTCGCCCACGCACAGCACCCGCCCCGGCGTCAGGCGCGCGGCCGCCACGAGCCGGGCGAGCCGCCTCGCCTTGCCGAAGACCGAGGCCCCGCAGGACCAGTCGGCGATCCGGCCCGCGCCCCCGGGTCCCAGCACCCGCCGCACCACGTCCTCCCGGTTCGAGGACAGGACCGCGAGCCGCACCCCCGCCCCGGACAGGTCGTCCAGCATCGCCGGAATGCCGGGGAAGGGGCGCAGCAGGTCGGCGTCCCGGGCGGCGAGGCCGTGCATGTGGCGGGCGATGAACGGGACCTTCCAGCGGGGGATACCGAGTTCGCTCAGAATCTCCCGGGCGCCGAGGTGGCGCAGGGCCTCGACCTTGTCCGCCGCCACCCGGCGGAACCGGTAGCGGTCGGCCACCCCGTTCAGGACCGAGCCGAACCAGCCGAAGCTATCGGCCAGCGTCCCATCGAAATCGAGGACGACGAGGTCGTAGGAAGGGCGCCGCCCTGCTCCGGCAGAGGGTCGCGGGCTCCTCGACTCCGTGGGCAGGGGTGGGTCAGGCGCGGAGATTGGTCACCGGCACGTCGAGGCGCATCACCAAGCCGCCGGGGGCCCAATCGTGCTCCAGCACGCCGTCGAGCTGGCCCGCGACGCTGCGCTCGGCCAGGATCGTGCCGAAGCCCTTCCGCGTCGGGGAGCGGGTGATCTCGGGGCCGCCGGTTTCGGACCAGATCAGGGTGTAGCGCCCGTCCCGGCGACTGCCGGTGAGCATCACCCGCCCGCCGGTGCGGGACAGGCCGCCATACTTGACCGCGTTCGTGGCCTGCTCGTGCATGATGAGGGCGAGCGCCGTGGCGGTGCGCTCGCCGATCTCCACGTCGTCGCCGGTGATCGCCACCCGGTCGCGGCCATCCTCCACGTAGGCCGCCATCAGCAGGCGCATCAGGCCGAGCACCGTCTGTCCGGCCACGGCGGGGGCGCTGTCGGGGGAGTGCGGGCGGACGTATTCGTGGGCCCGCGCGAGGGCGCCGAGGCGCTCCCGGAAGGCGGCCGCGAAGGGCTTCGAGGCCGGATCGCTCCGGGCGGTGAGCGCGGCGAGGCCGCCCACCACGGCGAAGATGTTCTTGATCCGGTGCGAGAGCTCCCGGATCAGCAGGTCCCGGGCCTCCTCGGAGCGTTTCGCCTCGCGCAGGTCGCGGGTGACGGTGGCGTAGCCGGCCACCGCCCCCGCCGCGTCCCGGATGGGGAAGATCGTGTACAGCACGGCGAGGCCTTCGCCGGTCTCGAAATGCCGGAAGGCCAGTTCGCCCTCCCACCAGCCGTCGCGCCGTACCGCCGGCATCACCGTGTCGGCGACGACCGTCCGGCTCTCGGGGGTGAAGAAGTCCGTGATCGTGAGGCCCCGCGCCGCCGCGAGGTCGGGCAACCCGACGAGGGCCAGGGCCGCCTCGTTGAGGTGATCGATCCGCCCGTCGAGCCCGGCCAGGCCGATGAAATCCTTCGAGGCCTCCACGATGGCGGCGAGTTGCCGGGCCTCGCCCTCGGCGCGCTTGAGGTCGTCGATGTCGGTGCAGGTGCCGAACCAGCGCTCGATCCGCCCCTCCACGTCGCGGATCGGCATGGCCCGGCCGAGGGTCCAGCGGTAGGCCCCGCTATGGTGGCGCAGGCGGTACTCGATCTCGTAGGGCTCGCCCGTGTCCAGGGAGTGCCGCCACCGCGACCACGCCCGCTCCTGGTCGTCGGGGTGGAACATCCCGTTCCAGCCCTCGCCGTCCGTGGAGCCCGCCGGGACGCCGGTGAACTCGTACCAGCGGTCGTTGTAGTAGTCGTGGAATCCGTCGGGCAGGGTGGTCCAGACCATCTGCGGCATCGCCGAGGTCATCACCCGGAAGCGCCGCTCGCTCGCGGCCAGCTCGGCCTCGCGGTCGGCGATGCGCGCCAGGGTCCGGCGGTGCTTGAACAGGGTCGAGACCTGCCGGGCGAGGGCGGCGAGGGTCGCCTTCTGGTCGGGGTTGAGGCCCCCGGGGCGGGCCACCCGGTCGAGGACGCAGACGGCCCCGAGCGGGACGCCCTCCTGCCCCCGGATCGTGGCGCCCGCGTAGAAGCGGAAGCCGTCCTGCGTATAGAGGGGGCTGTCGGCGGTGCGCGCGTCGGCGGCGAGGTCGGGGATGATCAACTCGCCGTCGGCGGAGGCGGCGGTGTGCACGCAGATCGTGCGCTCCGGGCCGAGTTCCCGCTGGCCGAGGCCGATCTCGGCCTTGAACCATTGCCGCGACGTGTCGAGGAGGCTGATGAGCGCTACCGGCGCGCCGCACACGTGGGCGGCCACCGCCGCGAGGTCGTCGTAGGCCCGCTCCGGCGCGGTATCGAGGATGCCGAGTTCGGCAAGCTCCGCCGCCCGGTCCGCCGCTTCGCTCCGGGGATCGGCCATCTCGGAAGGGGCGCGGGCGCCGGGTGTCGGCTCGATCATCACGTGCGCCTGACATAGAGGCGGGAAACCGCCATGCCTAGGCCGGTCCGGCGAAAAGTGACCGTACACCGGGGCGGGGCCCTGCGGATGTCCCGCCCCCGGGAGGGCGGGACACCGGCGCGGGGCCTCAGGCGGCCTTCTGCTCCAGGGTCGGGTAATCGACGTAGCCCTCGGGCCCCTGCGAGTACCAGGTCTTGGCCTCGTCCTTGTTGAGGGGCGCGCCCTTGGCGAACCGCTCCGGCAGGTCCGGGTTGGCGATGAAGGTGCGGCCGAAGGCGATGGCGTCGGCCTCGTTGCGGTCCAGCGCCTCCTGGCCGCTCTTGCCGTCGTAATCCGCGTTCAGGATCAGCGGCGAGCGGAACACCTTGCGCATGGCCGGGGCGATGGGCGGGTGGTCGGCCTTGCCGAAGGTACCCTCGTAGCCCGGCTCGCGCATCTCCAGGAAGGCGATGCCGAGTTCGTCCAGCGCCTTGGCGGCGGCGACGAAGAGCGCCTCGGGGTTCGAGTCGTTGGTGCCCTGGATGGCGCCGTTGGGCGACAGCCGCACGCCGGTCCGCTCCGCCCCGGCCACCTTCACCACGGCCTGTGTCACCTCCCGCAGCAGGCGGACGCGGTTCTCGATGGAGCCGCCGTACTGGTCGGTGCGCAGGTTGGTGCCGTCCCGGAGGAATTCGTCGATCAGGTAGCCGTTGGCCGCGTGGATCTGAACGCCGTCGAACCCGGCCGCCAGGGCGTTGGCGGTGGCGGTCTCGTAATCGGACAGCAGCCGGGGGATCTCCGAAAGCTCCAGGGCGCGAGCCTGGGTGTAGGGCTTCTTGCCGTCGTACGTGTGGGCCTCGTCCGGCGCGGTGGTGGCCGAGGAGGAGACCGGGGGCTTGCCGCCGAGGAAGTCCGAGTGGACCATCCGGCCCATGTGCCAGATCTGGCAGACGATCTTGCCGCCCTGCTCGTGCACCGCCTTCACCACCGGGCGCCACGCATCGACCTGCGCGTCCGACCAGATGCCCGGCGCGAAGGGCCAGCCGAGGCCCTCCTGGGTGATGCCCGTCGCCTCGGAGAGGATCAGCCCCGCGCCGGCCCGCTGCGTGTAGTACTGCGCCATGATCGGCGTCGGCACGTGCTCGCGGGTGGCCCGGCCCCGGGTGAGCGGCGCCATGAAGATCCGGTTCTTGGCCTCGATGGCGCCGATGCGGATCGGATCGAACAGTGAGGGCATGAGGCTTCGTCTCGCTGGTGGGCGGCCGGGGACCAGCCGCTTCGAAAAGGATGTCAGGGGCGAGATGGCATCGCATCGCCGCCATGCCAGGGGGCCAAGCGCGCGGATCGCCCCCGGATGGCCGGGAAGGCTCGTCACCCCGCCGGGAATCGACTAATGTAGCGGTCGCTACGGATGCTAGATTTGTAACGGGCGCTACATTGCGTCAAGCGGGTGTGCCACGATGGGGTTCGGCGCCGCCCCGCCGGATGTGCGGCAGGACACACGAGGGGGAGATGGACGCGATCACGCCGTCTCGGGGGAAGGGACGCCCCCGCCTTTTCGACCGGGAGCAGGCGCTTGTCCGGGCCCTGGAGGTGTTCTGGACTCGGGGCTACGCTCCGGCGACGGTGGCCGAGCTGTGCCTGGCCATGGGGATCAATCCGCCGAGCCTCTACGCGGCCTTCGGCAACAAGGACGCCCTCTTCCTGGAGGCCCTGCGGCACTACGAGGAGACCTACTGGTCCGCCCCGTGGCGGGCGCTGGACGACGAGCCCGACCTGCGCCGGGGGCTGGAGCGGTTCCTGCGCGAGGCGGCCGCGGTCCTGTCATCGCGGGAGGTGCCCTGCGGCTGCCTCGTGGTGCAGACCTCCGGCAGCGTCACGACGGACTCCGCCGAGGTCCGCGAGGCCCTGCGGGTCCTGCGGGAGGCGAGCCGGACGGCGTTCCTGGCGCGGTTCGCCCGGGCCCGTGAGTCCGGCGAGCTCCCGGCGGACGCGGACATCGCCACCCTCGCCTCCGCCTTCGCCGCCGTGCTCCAGGGCATGTCGGCCCAGGCACGGGACGGCGCCTCGCGGGAGGATCTGGAGCGCCTCGCCCGGGTCTCGCTGGCGATGCTGCCGGGGTGAGGACGGCGGAAACGGCCCGGCGCGGGAGCCCCGTGCCGGGTGTGCGCCTCAGGCGTGGGACAGCACCGCCAGGAGCAGCAGGGCGATGATGTTGGTGATCTTGATCGCAGGGTTCACGGCGGGTCCGGCGGTGTCCTTGTAGGGGTCGCCCACCGTGTCGCCGGTCACGGCGGCCTTGTGGGCCTCGGAGCCCTTGCCGCCGTGGTGGCCGTCCTCGATGTACTTCTTCGCGTTGTCACAGGCGCCGCCGCCCGAGTCAGCATGTCCACCGCGCGGCCGTAATCCGGCCGGTCGGTGCCCTGCATGATGCCGGGCTTGGCCCGGAACTGGCGACGCACCTCCTCGACCACCGCGCCGGCGGCACGCCCGACCGCCGTCATCGCCATGCCCGCGAACAGGAACGGGATCAGGCCGCCGAGCAGCAGGCCGACGACGACGAAGGGGTTGGAGAGCGAGAAATCGACGCTCACGCCCTGGAAGAAGCGGTACTGCGTCGGGCTGGCATTGGCGATGAAGTAGTTCAGGTCCGAGGTGTAGGCGGCGAACAGCACCAGGGCGCCGAGACCCGCCGAGCCGATGGCGTAGCCCTTGGTGACGGCCTTGGTGGTGTTGCCGACCGCGTCGAGCGCGTCGGTCGCCTTGCGTACGTCCGGGGGCAGGCCCGCCATCTCGGCGATGCCGCCCGCGTTGTCGGTGACCGGACCGAAGGCATCGAGCGCCACGATGAAGCCCGCCAGCGCCAGCATCGCGGTCACAGCGATGGCGATGCCGAACAGGCCGGCGAGCGCATAGGTCGCGATGATGCCCGCCACGATGACCAGGGCCGGCAGCGCCGTCGATTCGAGCGAGATCGCGAGCCCCTGGATCACGTTGGTGCCGTGCCCGGTGACGGACGCCGTGGCGATCGACTTCACCGGCCGGAAGTTCGTGCCGGTATAGTACTCGGTGATGACGACGATCAGCGCCGTGATGACGAGGCCGAGCACCGCGCAGGCCAACAGGGCGCCTGAGGTGAAGGTCACGCCGGTATTGGTGGTGAAGCTGGTCGAGAAGCCGCCGAACAGGGCGAAGTTCACTGCGGCGATGGCGGCGATCGAGAGCACGCCCGCCGCGATCAGGCCCTTGTAGAGCGCGCCCATGATCGACTGGTTGGCACCGAGCTTCACCGCGTAGGTGCCGGCGATCGACGTGACGATGCAGGCCGCCCCGATGGCGAGCGGGTAGATCATCATCGCTTCGAGCACGGGCGCGTTGCCCGCGAAGAAGATCGCGGCGAGCACCATGGTGGCGACCACGGTCACCGCGTAGGTCTCGAACAGGTCCGCGGCCAT
>JAKONI010000144.1 GCA_022702015.1 Beijerinckiaceae bacterium
CGGTGAGCTCAAAAGAGATCCACAGATCAGCGTCTCGTCTCTCACGATCCAGCATACGCCAGATCCGCAAGGACAGAGCACAACGCCGTCCGCGTCTCCCTTCCTCAAATCACAATGTCAAAGAACCTGGATCCAACCCGCGTCGGACCCGCGCCCTACGAAACTTACGAAGCCAACCACCCCGGGCTTAAACCACCGCCCGGCACGTTCCGCATCGATTGTCGGTAGAGCCGCCCGTCCCGTCACATCAGCGACTGAAGACAGACAAACCAGCGTCCGGTTCGCTTCCGCGGCCGGCGCCGATGAACAGGGGTATACGCAGTCGGCTCAGAGTCGTCAACAGCGTTTTTCAGAAAACCGAATCGTTCCGTGCCGCACCCCGAGTCGCACAGGATTCTTCGGCCGTTCGGTATCCACACCGTCAGGCGGGGAGGGTGAGCACCAGCCCGTCATAGGCCGGCACCACGCCTTCGGGCAGGCGGGCGGCGAGGGTGGCATAGTCGAGGTCGGTGTGCAGGTTGGTCAGCACCGCCCTGCCCGGCTTCACCCGTTCGATGAGGTCGAGGGCGTCCGAGACGGAGAAGTGGGTGGGGTGAGGGCTGTCCCGCAGGGCATCGATCACCAGGAGGTCGAGCCCCCTCAGCCGCTCCAGGCTCGATGGCGGGATCAAGCTCACATCGGGCATGTAGGCGACGTTGCCGAACCGGAAGCCTAGGGCGGGCTCGTTGCCGTGCTCCACGGGAAGGGGCTCGGCGGTCACGGTGCCCCCCGGTCCGGTCAGCCTCACCTCTCCCTCGTGCGGGAGATCGTGCAGATCGAGGATCGGCGGATAGGCGCTGCCCTCGGGCGTCTCGAAGCAGTAGCCGAACCGCATTGTCAGCAGGTCCCGGGTGCGGCCGTCGGCATAGACGGGGATGTGCCCGCGCATCCGGATCACCAGGGGGCGCAGGTCGTCGATCCCGTGGGTGTGGTCGGCATGGGCATGGGTGAACAACACCCCATCGAGCCGGAACACCTCCGCATCGAGGAGCTGCTCGCGCAGGTCGGGGGAGGTGTCCACCAGGACGCTGGTGCGGCCCCCCTCCCCTTCACGCTCCACGAGAATGGAGCAGCGGCGGCGCCGGTTGCGCGGTTCGTTCGGATCGCAGGCCCCCCAGCCGCTGCCGACGCGCGGCACGCCGCCGGACGAACCGCAGCCGAGGATGCGCAAGGTCAGCGTCGCCATCCGGATCTCCCGAAGCGGTCGTATCGTGGGAGGGTGGCGCCTGTCACGCCCGCGCGGGCCGCGCCCGGTCGAACAGGCGGAAGAAATTCGCCGTGGTGAGCGCCGCCAGATCCGCCTCCCCGAGGTCGAGGGTGGCGGCGAGCGAGCGGGCGGTGTGGGCGGTGTAGGCCGGCTCGTTGGTGCGCCCGCGATGGGGCTCGGGGGCGAGGAAGGGCGCGTCGGTCTCCACCAGGATCCGGTCCCGGGGCACCGCCCGGGCGATGTCGCGCAGGTCGTGGGAGCGGCGGAAGGTCACGATCCCCGAGAAGGAGACGAACAGGCCGAGCGCCACCCCCACCTCGGCGAGCCGCGCGCCGGAGGAGAAGCAGTGCAGCACCGCCCGGAACGGCGCCCTCGCCATCTCCTCCGACAGCACCTGCTCCATGTGCTCGTCGGCGTCGCGGGCGTGGATCACGAGGGGAAGGCCCGCGAGGCGCGACGCCTCGATATGGGCGCGCAGCACCCGCTCCTGCACGGCGGCGGGGGCGGCGTCGGGGTAGTGATAATCGAGCCCCGCCTCGCCGATGCCGACGCAGCGCGGGTGGTCGGCCAGGGCCGCGATGGTCCCGGCGGACGTATTGGGCTCCTCCCCTGCCCCGTCGGGGTGGGTGCCCACCGTGAACCACACCTCCGGGTGGGCCTCGGCGATGGCCCGGTAGGTCTCCGCCTTCGCGACGCGGGTCGAGATGGTGAGCATCCCCATCACGCCGGCCGCGCGGGCACGGGCGATGACGCCGGGCAGGTCGCTGGCGAAATCGGGGAAGTCGAGATGGCAATGGCTGTCGATGAGCATCGCAAACGCCGTCAAGGGTCACGGGTGTCCAGAGGGCAAGCCCTCTGGCGGGGGCAGGGCGGCGCCCTGCGAAAAGAGCCAAGGGCTTCGCCCCTGGACCCCACCAAAGGACCTGGTCCCTTGGGATCCCCTTACGGGGTGATCTCCGGCCGCTCGAAGCGGGGGAAGATCGGGCTGGGGGCGGGGAGCGGCGTACCGGCCTTCAGGCGACCGCCCTCCCCGACCTCGGCGAAGCCGCGGGCGTCCCCGGGCACCGCGAGCAGATCGAGGAGCCGGCCCGCCGCCTCCGGCACGAAGGGCTGAACCAGGATCCCCACCCCCCGCAGGGTCTCCAGCGTCGTGTAGAGCACCGCGTTCATCCGGGCCGGATCGCTCTTGCGGAGCTTCCACGGCTCCTGGCCGGCGAAGTAGCGGTTGGCCTCGGCCACCACCGCCCAGATCTCCGCGAGGATCGCGTGCAAGGCGAGGTCGCCCATCAGCGCCCTCGCCTTGCCCGGCAGGGCATCGACCTGGGCCAGCATCGCCCGGTCGGCCTCGGCCAGATCCCCCGGCGCCGGGACCGCCGCGTCGCAGTTCTTGGCGACCATCGTCAGGGAGCGCTGGGCGAGGTTGCCGAGGTCGTTGGCGAGGTCCGCGTTGATCCGGTTGATGATCGCCGTGTGGTCGTAGTTGCCGTCGCCGCCGAAGGGCGCCTCGCGCAGGCAGAAGTAGCGCACCGCGTCGGTGCCGAAGGTGTCGGCGAGGTCGAAGGGATCGACCACGTTGCCGAGCGACTTCGACATCTTCTC
>JAKONI010000149.1 GCA_022702015.1 Beijerinckiaceae bacterium
CACGCCGGCATAGCAAAGCACCTCGTACTTCAGGGTCCAGACCGTCCCCAACGGCGAGCGGTAGGGATTGCCCTCGAACACCCCCGGCAGGGCCGCGTTGCTCTTGAAGGTGGTGAGCGTGTTACGGATGAACGTCCAGACCCCCGGATCGCGCCAGTAGTCCCACGTGGGCAGGCGGGTCATCGCCGCGCCAAGGACGAGGGCGACGACGAGCGTCGCCGCCACAAGACCCGGCAGGATCCGCAGGGCCCGCGCCACCGCGTAGTCGCGAATCCCGCGCCGGTCGCAGCTCATGGTGACGAGGAAGCCCGAGACGGCGAAGAAACCGTTCACCGCGTGCTCGCCGAGGGTGTAGCCGGTGGAGCGCGCCAGCGGTTCCTCAATGGCGGCCCCGCTCACCACGCTGAAGGCGTGGGACACCACGACGGCCAGGGCCAGGGAGAGGCGAAGTCCGGTGAAGCCGTTGGGCCCCCGGGCCAAAGCCTCCGCGATCGTCGGCACCGACCTCACGAGAGGCCCTCGCGCCGGAGCGCATCGGCCCCCCGCCAGGCCGCCCAGGCCCCCGCGACGGATCCGCCATAGCGCTCGAACCCGGCGCGCCGCAGGGCGAGGGCTGCGAGCGCAGCCTTGGGGAGGTTGACGAGCATCGTGGGCAGGCTCGGATCGGGCAGGCCGTATTTCCGGCTGACATAGGCCCGCGACCATGCCTGATGCCAACGCGACCGAAACACGCTGCCCCGGCGGGGGGCCGATGAGCGCCCCCGGCCGTGCTCGGCCTCGGCCCCATGGACATGGACGAGGGCCCGCCCGGCCTCGGCCACCCGGCGGCACAGGTCGTCGTCCTCATAGAACAGGAAGATCGCCTCGTCGAAGCCGCCGAGGTCCAGGAACAGGGCGCGCTCCACCATCAGGCAGGCCCCCGAGAGGAACGGCGCGCAGGCGTCGCCGGAGGGCGGGTCGCGTCGGCCTCGGGGGTTGGTCAGGTAGGGGGCAAGCAGCGAGCGTGGCTGGTAGAAGAACCGCCCGTCCGGTTCGACGATCCGTGGGGCGAGGAGCGCCGCATCCGGCCACGCCGCCGCCGCCACCCGCAAGGCCGCGGCCGCGCCGGGCCGCAGGCGCACGTCGGGGTTGACGATGAGGACGTGGCGCGCCCCCTCGGCGGCCCGAACCCCGAGGTTGTTGGCGCGGCCGTAGCCCTCGTTGCGGGGGTTGCGCAGGACGCGGGCGCCGGCCGCCTCCGCGACGGCGGCGGAGGCGTCCCGGCTGGCGTTGTCCACCACGACGGCCGGCACGCCCTCCCGGGCCAGCGCCGACAGGCAGCCTGGGAGGGCGTCGGCGCTGTCATGCGCCACGACGACGGCAACGAGATCGGCCACCGCAGCTACCCGCGTCGGGCCGTGGGGGGCGGGGTGGCAATCCGGGAACGGGTCACGGTTCTGAGCCTCGCACTATCCCGGATCGCCCCGCCGCCATCACGAGGGCTGACGCCGTCAGGCCTTCTTCTCGGGAAGGTTCAGCCGGATATGCAGTTCGCGGAGCTGCTTGGGCGTCGCCTCGGAGGGGGCGCCCATCATCAGGTCCTCGGCACGCTGGTTCATGGGGAACAGCACGACCTCGCGGATGTTCGGCTCGTTGCACAGGAGCATGACGATCCGGTCCACACCCGGCGCGATACCACCGTGCGGCGGGGCGCCGAGGCGCAGGGCGTTCAGCATCCCCCCGAACTTCGCCTCCAGTACGTCCTTGCCGTAACCCGCGAGGGCGAAGGCCTTCTCCATCACGTCGGGGCGATGGTTGCGGATCGCCCCCGAGGACAGTTCCACGCCGTTGCAGACGATGTCGTACTGGAACGCCTTGAGGTCGAGGATCCGCTTGGTCAGCGGGCCGGTCTCCCCATCGGCCGCCAGCGCCGCTTCGTCGAAGGTAAGGAACTCCTCCCGGTCGATGTTGGGCATCGAGAACGGGTTGTGGGAGAAGTCGACCTTCTTGTCCTCCTCGTTCCACTCGTACATCGGGAAGTCGGTGATCCAGCAGAAGGCGTACTGATCCTTGTCGGAGAGGTTCAACTCGTCGCCGATGCGGGTGCGGGCCTTGCCGGCGAGGCCGGCCGCCTTGGCCTCGGTGCCGGCGGAGAAGAACACCGCGTCGCCGGCCTTCACCTTCGCCTTCTCGGCGATGGTCGCCAGGACGGCGGCCGGGATGAACTTGGCGATCGGACCCTTGCCCGTGAGCTGGCCGCCCTCCTCATCGAGGACCACGTAGCCGAGGCCCGGCGCGCCTTCCGAGCGCGCCCAGTCGTTGAGCTTGTCGAAGAACGAGCGCGGCTGGCCGCCGGCTCCGGGGGCGGGGATCGCCCGCACCACGCCGCCGGCCTTGATCGCCCCCTTGAACGCCTTGAACTCCACGTCGTCGCGGGCGAACTCGTCGGTCACGTCGGCGATGAGGAGCGGGTTGCGCAGGTCGGGCTTGTCGACGCCGTACTTCAGCATCGCGTCCGCGTAGGTGATGCGGGGGAACTCCTTCGTGACCCGCTTACCCTCGGCGAACTCCTCGAACACCCCGCGCAGGACCGGCTCCACAGCCTGGAACACGTCCTCCTGGGTCACGAAGCTCATCTCGATATCGAGCTGATAGAATTCGCCCGGGGAACGGTCGGCGCGGGCATCCTCGTCGCGGAAGCAGGGGGCGATCTGGAAGTAGCGGTCGAAGCCGGCGATCATCGTCAGCTGCTTGAACTGCTGCGGCGCCTGGGGCAGCGCGTAGAACTTGCCGGGGTGGACGCGGGACGGCACCAGATAGTCGCGGGCGCCCTCCGGTGAGGAGGCCGTGAGGATCGGCGTCTGGAACTCGAAGAAGCCGCCCTCGCGCATCCGGCGGCGCAGCGAATCGATGATCGCGCCCCGCTTCATGATGTTGGCGTGCAGCTTCTCCCGGCGCAGGTCGAGGAAACGGTACTTGAGGCGGGTCTCCTCCGGGTATTCCAGATCACCGAAGACCGGCAGCGGTAGCTCGCCCGCCGGGCCGAGCACCTCAAGGTCGTCGATATAGACCTCGACCGCGCCCGTGGGCAGTTCAGCGTTCTCCGTGCCGGCGGGGCGGGTGCGGACCCGGCCGTCGATGCGGATGACCCATTCCGAGCGCGCGGCCTCAGCGGCGGCGAAGGCCTTCGAATCCGAATCCACCACGCATTGCGTCACGCCGTAATGGTCGCGCAGATCCACGAACAGCACGCCGCCGTGGTCGCGGACACGGTGGCACCAGCCGGAGAGGCGGACGGTCTGCCCGACTTCTGACGGGCGCAATGCCCCGCAGGTGTGAGTACGGTAACGGTGCATGGCGGCTTCTTCTGGGAAGGAGGCCGGCACCATTCACGCGAGGTTCCCCAAGTCAAGCGCGACGTCGGCTCCTGCGGGTGCGCGAGGCACGCGGCGCGGGGTCGTGGACGCCGCCCGACGCGGGGAAAATGCGACAGGGGTCAAGGATCGACGGGGAAGCGCGCCGGCGCGTCTCCCCAACCCGCTATGCGTTGCGTATAGGCGGTGGATGGACCTGATCACCTCCACCGCCGAATTGCGCGACGTCTGCGACCGTCTGGCCGCCCAGCCTTTCGTCACCGTCGATACCGAATTCATGCGGGAGACGACCTACTATCCGAAGTTGTGCCTGATCCAGATGGCGGCGCCGGACGGAACAGGTGTCCTGGTCGATCCCCTCGCCACGGACCTCGACCTGCAACCGTTCGTGGACCTGATGGCCGACGAAGGGGTGGTGAAGGTCTTTCACTCGGCGCGGCAGGACCTCGAGATCGTCTGGATGCTGGGCAAGACCCTGCCGCATCCCTTCTTCGACACGCAGGTGGCGGCGATGGTGTGCGGCTTCGGCGACTCGGTCTCTTACGAGCAGTTGGTCAACGACCTCGCCAAGGCGAAGATCGACAAATCCTCGCGCTTCACCGACTGGTCGCGCCGGCCCCTCTCCGATGCGCAGCTCGCCTACGCCCTGTCCGACGTCACGCATCTGGTGAAGGTCTACGAGGCGCTGGTGGCGGAACTGCTACGGACCGATCGCGGCCTGTGGCTCGATGAGGAGATGGCGGTCCTTACCGCGCCGGAGACCTATCAGGCGGATCCCAACCAGGCGTGGCGGCGGCTCGCCGGCCGGATGCGCAAGCCGCGTGAGATCGCCGTGCTGCGGGAGGTGGCCGCGTGGCGGGAGCGCGAGGCGCAGCAGCGCAACGTCCCCCGGGGCCGGGTGTTGAAGGATGAGGCGGTGATCGATGTCGCCTCCGCCGCCCCACGTTCGGTGGAGGCCCTCGGCCGTCTGCGCACGATTCCCTCCGGCTTCGAGCGTTCGCGCACCGGCGCGGATATCCTCGCCGCCGTCGAGCGCGGCCTGACGAGCGATCTCAATGGGATCGCGATGCCCGAACGGACCCGCCGGGCCGGGGGGAACGGCGCCTTGGTCGAACTGCTGAAGGTGCTTCTCAAGGCCGTATGCGAAGGCGAGGGCGTCGCGCCCAAGATCATCGCGACGGTGGACGACCTCGAAGCCCTGGCTGAGGACGACGCGGCGGACGTGCCGGTGTTGCAGGGCTGGCGGCGGGGCCTGTTCGGGGAGAAGGCGCTGGCGCTCAAGCACGGGCGCCTCGCCCTCTCGGCCTCGGGCGGGCGCATCATCGTGCACGACCTGACAGCCACAGGCTGATCCACGCGGACAAACCCGTGCGGCGTGGTGACAAGCCGGCATGGCGGGGATAAGCGGCAATGACATTGCCGGTTTATCCCAGCCGCCCCCGCGCGCATGTCCGATCACGACCACCCACCGCAGACGATCACCGGCCGAGGTCTCGTGTCGGCGGAGGGCTGCGAAACCGTGCGCGTGCGGTACCGGATCGTCCTGGAGCGCGGGCCTGCCGGTCCCATCGTCCACGGTAGTCTTACCGGTCGCCATGCGGGCCTCTGGCCGATCTGGCTCGAACCCGATGCGCAGTTGCGGTTGAAGACCGGTCGGACCTTGGCGATCTCCCTGACGGATCTCGTGGGCGACGTCGCCGAGTTCGAGATGGTGGGTCCCGCGACCGACCTGTGACCGTCCGCCCCTCGTAACCTTTCCCGATTCGATCACCGCGCTCGCGCCAGTTCGGATGCCCGTTGCCGGATCGTCCCGGGGGGTTGCGCGCAATCATGCGGCGAGACGGCGCAATCTACCGATGCGTCGGACAGGCGTGGCTTAACCCAAGCGTGGCACTCGCGATGACTTATTTTGCATCGCGAAACTGTTCATGGCGGGGATATGCCGACGCGGAAACGCGCCCCTCCCATCGCCATCCCATAGCGTCATAAGGCAAAATTCCTCGTGGTCGACGAGGCGTCGCAAAGGACCGTACGAATGGTGGACCGATGAGACGAAGGTTTTTTCGCGCCGCACAATAAAAGGGTGCGAAGCAACAAGCGCCAAGGACTCGAAAAGAAGTAACTTTAAGTGAGCGGCTACGCTTGTTCACCGGCAATGTCCGTGTTGACGGCGCTCAAAAATCTCTTAAGGTCGCCTCCAGCTTCGGTTTCGAGGAGACGGCCCAAGGGGATGGGCGGTCTCTGGCCGGCGATCGAAAGATCTCCGTCAACCAACTCGCCCGCTATCGAGGCTATATCCCTGTAGCAGAAGAGTCAGGTCGAAGTTCAGGGGCAGCGCTGCCAGCGTTTGTCTGTGGGGCTTTCAATGACTTGTCGGAGGAATCCATGAGAGCGGTACATCTCCTCGCCCTCGGGGCAGGCGTTGCGGCCGTCGCCGCGCCGGCGCTTGCCAACGAGAGCGTCCTGAAGGGCATTGCCAACCCTGCCGAGCAGGTGCTTCAGACGGTCGACTACGCCAACACCCGTTATTCGAAGCTCGATCAGATCAACTCCCAGAACGTCAAGAATCTCCAGGTCGCCTGGACGTTCTCGACCGGCGTTCTGCGTGGCCACGAGGGCTCGCCGCTCGTTGTCGGTAACATGATGTACGTGCACACGCCGTTCCCGAACATCGTGTACGCCCTCGACCTCGACCACGACGCCAAGATCGTGTGGAAGTACGAGCCCAAGCAGGATCCGTCCGTGATCCCGGTCATGTGCTGTGACACGGTCAACCGTGGCCTGGCCTATGCCGACGGCACCATCATCCTGCACCAGGCCGACACCACCGTCGTCTCGCTCGACGCCAAGTCCGGCAAGGTGAACTGGTCCGTCAAGAACGGCGACCCGGCCAAGGGCGCGACCAACACCGCCACCGTTCTTCCGGTGAAGGACAAGGTCATCGTCGGCATCTCCGGCGGCGAGTTCGGCGTGCAGTGCCACGTCACCGCCTACGACCTGAAGACCGGCAAGCTCGCCTGGCGCGGCTACTCGGAAGGCCCGGACGATCAGATCCTGATCGACCCGGAGAAGACCACCTCGCTCGGCAAGCCCGTTGGCAAGGACTCCTCGCTGAAGACCTGGGAAGGCGATCAGTGGAAGACCGGCGGCGGCTGCACCTGGGGCTGGTTCTCTTACGACCCCAAGCTGAACCTGATGTACTACGGTTCGGGCAACCCCTCGACCTGGAACCCGAAGCAGCGTCCGGGCGACAACAAGTGGTCCATGACCATTTGGGCGCGTAACCCCGACACGGGCGTGGCCAAGTGGGTCTACCAGATGACCCCCCACGATGAGTGGGACTACGACGGCATCAACGAGATGATCCTCACGGATCAGAAGATCGACGGCAAGGAGCAGCCGCTCCTGACCCACTTCGACCGTAACGG
>JAKONI010000209.1 GCA_022702015.1 Beijerinckiaceae bacterium
AGGCCTTCCTTGACCATCAGGTCGGTGATGCAGGCCACGCCCGAGTAGAGCACCTGGTCGGCCATGGCGAAGGCGTCGGCGAAGGTGGTCTTCTCGTTGGCGACCCGGAACAGGTTCTGGTTCGGGATGACGATCAGGGTGTCGACCGCCGCCTGAAGCTCCTGGATGCCCGACTCGGCGGTGCGCATCCGGCGCACGCCCTCGAACTGGAACGGCTTCGTCACGACGCCGACGGTGAGGATGCCCATGTCGCGGGCGGTGCGGGCGATGACCGGTGCCGCGCCGGTGCCGGTGCCGCCGCCCATGCCGGCGGTGATGAAGCACATGTGCGCGCCCGAGAGCTGGTCGCGGATCTCGTCGATCACCTCGTCGGCGGCCGCCGAGCCGACCTCCGGGTGCGAGCCGGCGCCGAGGCCCTGCGTGGCGTTGAGGCCCATCTGGATGACCCGCTCGGCCTTCGAGGAGGTGAGCGCCTGGGCATCGGTGTTGGCCACCACGAACTCGCAGCCGAGCAGGCCGGCTTCGATCATGTTGTTGACGGCGTTGCCCCCGGCGCCGCCGACGCCGAAGACCGTGATGCGGGGCTTGAGTTCCCGGATGTCCGGCGCCTGGAGGGAGATGGCCATGGTGTCGAGCCTCTGCTGAACGTCGTTGTTATGAAGCGCCTTCCGGCGCCGGCTTTTTTTGTTGGCCGCCGCGCCCCTCGCGGGACGCGTCGGCTTAGAAACTGTCCCTGATCCAGCGGACGACCCGCGGGATGTACCGGTCCGTGCCGGTGGCGGCGAAGGCGCCGTGCCCGCGCGGCTCGAAGTATTCGGCGTGGGCGACCTGCGGGTAGACGAGCAGGCCGACCGCCGCCGAGAAGGCCGGCCCCTTGGCCGCCTCGGGCAGGCCCCGGATGCCCAGCGGGCGCCCGATGCGGACCTGGCCCTGCATGACCCGCCGGGCGACCTCCGGCAGGCCGACGAGCTGGCTGGCGCCGCCGGTGAGCACGACCCGGCGGCCGGCCTGGGCGGCGAAGCCCGCGTTGCGGAGCCGGTCGCGGACCAGCTCCACCACTTCCTCGACGCGCGGCTTGATGATCCGCACGAGCTGCGAGCGCGGGATGTGGACCGGGGCGTCGCCCTCGTCCTCGCCGACCCCGTGGACCGCGATCATGTCGCGCTCGTCCGAGGGGGAGGAGATCGCCGAGCCGTAGAGGGTCTTCAGCCGCTCCGCCGCCGCCACACGGGTGGAGAGCCCCCGGGCGATGTCCATGGTGACGTGGTGGCCGCCCACCGCCAGCGCGTCGCAATGGACGAGGTGGCCGCCGGAGAACACGCCCACGCTCGTCGTGCCCCCGCCCATGTCGACCACGCAGACGCCCATCTCCGCCTCGTCGTCCACCAGGGCCGAGAGGCCGGCGGCGTAGGGGGTGGCGATCACCGCCTCGACGCCGAGATGGCAATGCTCGATCGCCAGCATGACGTTGCGGGCGGCGGCGAGTTCGGTGGTGACGACGTGCAGGTCGACGCCGAGCGCCTCGCCGATCATCCCCGAGGGGTCGATGACGGCGCCCTGCCCGTCGAGGGCGTAGCCGGTGGGCAGGGCGTGCAGCACGGCCCGGCCGGGGCTGACGCCGTGGGCGCTGGCCGTCTCCAGCACCCGCTCCACGTCGGAGCCGGTGACGCTGCCCGAGCGGACGTTGACCCTGGCCTGATAGTGCTGCGAGGCGAGCCGCCCGCCGGACATGTTCACGATGACCGACTGGACCTCGACCTTGGCCATCCGCTCGGCGGCGTGGACCGCTTGTCGGATTGCCCCCTCGGCGGCTTCCAGATCGACGATGGCTCCGCCCTTCAGCCCCAGCGAGCGCTGGTGGCCGATGCCGATGATCCGGGCGAGGTGCGTCCGGCCCTTGAGCGTCGAGAGCGCTTCGGCGGGCTGGAGCTCCGCGATCAGGCAGACCACCTTGCTCGTGCCGATGTCGAGGACCGACAGGATGGTCGAGCGGCGGGCCGAGAGCGGCTTCAGACGCGGCGTGAGGCCGTGTTGGCTGTGCATGAAACGCTACCGGACGCGGAAGGCGGGGGGGGCGGAGGGGGCGGAGATCGGGCCGGCGCTCATGTCGGCGCCCCCAGCTTCTTCTTGAGCAGCGCCTGCTGCGCCTCGGCGCGGGCGGCGGCGGCCTCCTCGGTGAGGCGCACCACCACCCGGTCGGGCATCCGCAGGTCCACCGCGATGATGTCCTTCTCCAGGAGACGGTCCCGGCCCTCCAGGCGCACGAGGCGGGCCAGCGCCCCGGCGGGGTCGTCCTCCGGCAGGCGGACGTCGACGCCGTCGAGCTTCAGGGTCCAGCGGCGGCCGGAGACGAAGGTCCCGGCCTTGATCCGGTCGGCCAGGGGGCCGGCGGCGGCGATCAGGGCGAGGTATTCCGGCAGCTTGGCGTTGGCGTTGTCGCCGACCACCAGGGGCAGGCTGGCGTAGCGGTCGTCGCGCATGGCGTCGATCACGGTGCCGTCCGCCGCGATGACGGTGATGACCCCGTCCTTCTGCCAGAGGGCCGCGGGCTCGCGCTCGACCTGGGTGATGACGATGTCGCCCGGGTAGATCTTGCGGATCGAGGCCTGGGCGATGAGCGGCACCCGCAGGAGCCGCGCCCGCGCCTCGGTCACGTCGAGGAAGGGGACGGAGGAGCGCCAGTCGATCCCGGCGGCGGCGAGCACCTCGCGCTCGTACATCCGCGAGATGCCGGTGATCGTCACCCGCTTGACGCCGAAGCCGCAGAGCCGGGCGATGACGTCGAGGGGGCGCCCCTGCTCGACGAGGAAGGAGTCGTAGCGGCCGCTGGCGACGAAGCCCGCCATGGAGATTCCGGCGAGCGCCGCCGACATGGCGACGAGGCCGGTCCCCCGGGGCAGCCGCTCGGCCCAGGGCTGGCCGGAGCGGATGCGGCGGACCGAGAACGCGCGGGAGGAGTTCCGCGCGGAGAACCGCCCGAGCAGGGTGGCGGCGAACCGCGCAGCCACGCCCGTTCCCCGGCCGGGGGCCGGGTTCAGCGATTCAGAGAAGCGTCCTCCACCATCCATCGGACGAGCTCACCGAAACTCAGGCCCGCATGGGCCGCCATATCCGGCACAAGGCTCGTCTGGGTCATGCCGGGCTGCGTGTTGACCTCCAGGACGACGAGCGCACCGGTTCCACCCGGTGTGTCGTCGTAGCGAAGGTCGGCACGGCTGACGCCTCGGCAGCCCAGCGCTTGATGCGCCGTTAACGCCAACTCTTGGACCCGGTGGTAAACATTTGGTTTAATTTCGGCCGGCAGGACGTGGATCGACCCCCCCGGTGCGTACTTGGCGTCGTAATCGTACCACTCCCCCGTGGCGGCCTTGACCTCGATGACGCCGAGGGCCCTTTCCCCCATGACGCCACAGGTCAGCTCACGCCCGGGAATGTAAGGTTCCACAAGGACTTGCTCGCCGAAATGCCACTCGTCCGAGGCGAGGATCTGAGGCGGATGCGAGCGGCCGTCGCGGACGATGATGACCCCCATCGAGGAGCCTTCGGCGATCGGCTTCACCACGTAGGGTGGTGGCAGGACGTGGGAGCGGGCCGCCTCCCTCCGGTTAACGATCAGGCCGCCGGGCACGTCGACGCCGGCGGCGCGCATGACGATCTTCGCCTGCTCCTTGTTCATGGCCAGCGCCGAGGAGAGCACGCCGGAATGGGTGTAGGGGATCTTCAGGATCTCCAGCAGACCCTGGATCGTCCCGTCCTCCCCGTCCGGCCCGTGGAGGGCGTTGAAGGCGACCTCCGGTCGCAGCGCCGTCAGGACGGAGGCGATGTCGGGCCCGACATCGATCCGGGTGACGCGGTACCCCTCCCCCTCCAGGGCGTCGGCGCATTGCTTGCCGGAGTTGAGCGACACCTCGCGCTCGGCGGAGGAACCGCCCATGAGGACAGCGACGTGACGGGTCATGGGGTGGGCTCCGAAGTGCGGGACGTCGGCGCGGCGCCGACCATCCCGTGAAGACCGGCGAAGACCTGCGCCGCCGTGTCAGGGTTCAGGGTGCCGATCCGGCGCAGGATACGGCCGGGCTCGATGCAGGCGATCTTCAGGGGGCGCACCACCGAGGGGACGCCGAGGCCCGCCCCGGCGTGGTCGGGGATCCGGATATCGGAGGCCAGGGCCGTGTTCCGCGCGCTGGTGATCATGGCGATCCACGCGAACCCTTCCGCCGCCACGGCGGGGCCGGACACCACCACCGCCGGGCGGCGCTTCTCCGCGAGCCGGTCCGAATAGGGGAACGGGACGACCACGACCGTACCGGGGGGAAAGCCCTGCGTCTCAGAGGTCGGCATAGTCTTCGTCGTCGATCGGGCCGCCCCATTCGGTGAAGGCGGCGAAGGGGTCGTCCCCTTCCGGGGGCGCCCTGTCTATCGTCACCCCCTCCGGAGTGATGACGTAGCGCAGGCGGTCCCCCGGCCGGATCGACAGCCGGTCGCGCACCTCCGCTGGCAGCACGGTCTGGCTCTTCACCGACACCTTGGAAAAGGCCGTGCGGGGATGCTGGACGGACATCGGCATCTCCTTCGACTTACGTCTTACCGTCTTACTTCCTGCCCTGCAATTCCGATCCGCTTGATCTCCCAGCGCAGCTCGACACCGCTCGTCTCGCGCACCCGGCGGCGAACCTCCTCGCCCAAGCCCTCGATGTCGGCGGCGGTGGCGCCGCCACGGTTGATGAGGAAGTTGCAGTGCATTTCGCTGACCTGCGCCCCGCCCCGGGTCAGCCCCCGGCAGCCGGCGGCATCGACGAGTTGCCACGCCTTCCCGCCCTCGGGGTTGGCGAAGGTCGAGCCGCCGGTGCGCTCGCGGATCGGCTGGGCCGCCTCCCGGGCCGCCGTGACCCTGTCCATCTCGGCCTCGATGGCCGCCCGGTCGCCGGGGCGACCTTCGAACAGGGCCGAGGTGAAGATCACGTCCCCGGGGGCGGCGCAGTGGCGGTAGGCGAAGCCCATCTCGGCATGGTCGAGGACGCGAAGGTGGCCCCGGCGGTCGATGCCCCGCGCCTCCACGAACACGTCGGTGGTCTCGCCCCCGTGGGCGCCGGCATTCATGCGCAGGGCCCCGCCCACCGATCCGGGAATGCCCCGGAAGAAGGCGAGCCCTTCGAGGGAGGCCTCCGCCGCCGCCTTGGCGAGGCGCATATCCGGCACGGCGGTGCCGGCCCGGAGGCGGGTGCCATCGACCGCGACGGCGCCGAAGGCCTTGCCGCCGAGCCGGACGGTGACGCCGGGGATGCCGCCGTCACGGACGATGAGGTTCGAGCCGAGGCCGATGACCGTCACCGGCACGGCGGGGTCGAGGGCGGCGAGGAGGGCGGCGAGGTCTTCCTCGTCGGCGGGGGTGAACAGCACCTCCGCCGGGCCGCCGACGCGGAACCACGTCAGGTCTGCGAGGCTGGCCCCGGCCACCAGCCGCCCCCGCAGCGAGGGCACGGCGGCGCGGAGGGAGTCGAAGAGGGCATTTGATGTCATGATGGGAATCGGGTCATGATCCCCGAGGAGTCGGGGGCAGAATGGGACGGGTTACTCGCCGGATCGTGGACAGGCGCGTCGCCGCCCGGGTGCTCTCCCGCATGCCGACGGACCTTGAAACGAGCCCCCTCGCCTTCTGGCGGGCGCGACGGGCTAAATCCCTTGTGGCTCCGGCGCGGCAGTCGGGACTGTCCGCCGCGGCGGTTGCGGCCCTGGAAGCCGGCCGAGCGACCGCCGGCACCGCTGTCTTCGGGAGGCTGGCGCAGGTCCTCGGCATCGAGGTCGAGGACATCGCCCTCTGCTAAGGTCGCCCGCACCCTCACCCCCGCGACGCCAGCTCACCCGGCAGCGCGTAGGCCCACTGCGTGATCGTCCCCGCCCCGAGGCACACGACATAATCCCCGGGCTTGGCCAGTTCGGCGACGATGCCGGCCAGGTCCTCCGGCTTCTCCAGAATGCGGGCGTCCCGGTGGCCGCGGGAGCGCAGGCCCGCCACGAGGCTGTCGCGGTCGAACCCCTCGATCGGCTGCTCGCCCGCCGCGTAGACCGGGGCGACGATCACAGTGTCGGCGTCGTTGAAGCAGGTGCAGAAATCGTCGAACAGCGATTGCAGGCGGCTGTAGCGGTGAGGCTGCACCACGGCGATCACCCCATGGTCCGTCGAGGCGCGGGCCGCCTTCAGCACCGCCTTGATCTCCACCGGATGGTGCCCGTAATCGTCGAAGATCGCGGCGCCGTTCCACTCCCCCGTGCGGGTGAAGCGCCGCTTCACCCCGCCGAAGCCGGCGAGCGCGTTGCGGATCGCCTCGGGCTTCACGCCGAGCTCGTGGGCCACCGCCAGGGCCGCCGTGGCGTTCAGCGCGTTGTGCTTGCCCGGCATCGGGAGGACGAGGTCCTCCAGCTCCATCCGGTAGCCGGGGCGCCGGTCGCGGATCATCACCCGGAACCGGCTCTGGCCGCCGCGCAGGTCCACGTCGATCAGGCGCACGTCCGCCTGCGGGTTCTCCCCGTAGGTGATGATCCGCCGGTCCTCGATATGCCCGACGAGGTCCTGCACCACCGGGTGGTCGGTGCACATCACCGCGAAGCCGTAGAACGGGATGTTGTCGATGAAGCGCCGGAAGGCATCCTTGATCGCGTCGAACGAGCCGAAATGGTCGAGATGCTCGGGGTCGATGTTGGTGACGATCGCCACGTCCGCCGGCAGCTTGAGGAAGGTGCCGTCCGATTCGTCGGCCTCCACCACCATCCAGTCCCCCGCGCCCATGCGGGCGTTGGTGCCGTAGGCGTTGATGATGCCGCCGTTGATGACCGTCGGGTCGAGGTTGCCGGCATCGAGCAGCGTCGCGACCAGGGAGGTGGTCGTGGTCTTGCCGTGGGTGCCCGCCACCGCGACGCAGGACTTGAACCGCATCAGCTCGGCCAGCATCTCGGCGCGCCGCACCACGGGCAGGCGGGCCTCGCGGGCGGCCTCGAGTTCGGGGTTGTCCCGGCGGATCGCCGTCGAGACCACGACGAGCCCGGCCTCCGCGACGTTGGCGGCGTCGTGCCCGACGAAGGTGCGCATCCCCTTGTCACTGAGCCGGCGGACGTTGGCGTTGTCCGAGGCGTCGGAGCCCTGCACCGTGTAGCCGAGGTTGTGCATCACCTCGGCGATGCCGGACATGCCGATGCCGCCGATGCCGATGAAATGGATGGGGCCGAGCTTTTCGGGCAGCTTCATGGGGTCAAACCTTGGGTCGCTCGCGCATGTCCCCCTGGACGGCCAGCCGGCCCGGGACGATGCCTCTCATCGGTCAGCCGCGGCGGCGCGGCGGTCGGGGATGGGCCGAAGTCTCGCTGGTTCAGATCTCGCCGACGCAGGTCTCGACGACGACCTCAGCGAGCCGCTCGGCGGCATCGTGGATTCCCGCGCTTCTCGCCGCATCGGCGGCCGTGGTCAATTTCGAGGGGTTCTCGAACAGTTCCACGAGGTCGGCGGCGAGCCGGTCCGGGGTGAAGGCGGTCTGTTTCAGGGTGATGGCGGCGCCCACCGCCTCCAGGGTCGCGGCGTTGGCCGCCTGGTCCTGGTCGAGGGCGCCGGGCAGGGGCACGAGGATCGCCGGGCGGCCGATGGCGGCCAGTTCCGACACCGTCGAGGCCCCCGAGCGTGAGACGACGAGGTGGCTCGCCGCCATCCGGCCGGGGAGGTCCTTGAAGAACGGGGCCGCCTCCAGCCCGGCGAGGCCGAGGGTCAGGGCGCGGTTCTGGACGGCGGTGAGATCCTCGGGGCGGACCTGCAGGGTCACGTGCAGGCGGGCCCGCAGGTCGGCGGGGAGCCGCTCAAGGGCCGGGGGGACGATCTCCCCCATGATCCGGGCCCCCTGGCTGCCGCCGAATACGAGGAGCCGGAAGGCGTCGCCCTCGGCGAGCGTCGGATAGGGCGTGCGGGTGGCCGCGATCACCGCCGGCCGGAGGGGATTGCCGGTGTGGACCCGCCGGGCGGTGGCCTTGTCGGGGATGCCCCGGACCTCGCGGAAGCCGGTGGCGATGGTGCGCGCCCCCCGGGCGAGGAAGGCGTTGGCCCGGCCCATCACCGCGTTCTGCTCGTGCAGCAGGGTCGGCACCCGCAGGAACTGCGCTGCCAGCACCGGCGGCACGGTGGGATATCCGCCGAAGCCGACCACGGCCGCCGGGTTGATCCGCCGGATCGCCTTGGCCGCGTCGCCGAAGCCCCGCCCCAGGGTCACGACGGCGGCGGCGCGCTTGACGAGGTTGCGCCCGGAGGGCGTCGCCGAGCGGATGGTCACGACCTCCGAGGCGGGGAACTCCCCGGCGATGGAATCGACCCGCGCGTCGGTGGCGAGCGCCACCCGCACGCCCCGGGCGCGGAGCGCATGGGCGAGGCTCTCGGCCGGGAACAGGTGGCCCCCGGTGCCCCCCGCGCAGAGCAGGACGGTGGGTGTGAAGACGGTCACTGCATCACCCCGGCCACGGCGGAGGGGGCAGTGCCCGGCGGCTTCTGGCTGAGCAGAACCGTGCGGGGCCGCTTACGGGTCAGCGCCACGAGGAAGCCGGTGCCGAGTGCCAGGGAGAACATCGACGAGCCGCCGAAGGAGACGAAGGGGAGGGTCATGCCCTTGGCCGGCATGAGCTGGGTGTTCACCGCCATGTTGATGCACGCCTGAAGGCCGAACAGGGTCGTCAGCCCCGTGATCGCCAGCCGCGAGAAGGTGTCGTCGGTGCGCCGGGCGAGCTTGAGGCCGCGCAGCACGATGTAGGCGAACAAAGCGACGAGACACAGGCAGACGATGACGCCGAATTCCTCGCCGATCACCGAGAACAGGAAGTCGGTGTGGGCGTCGGGCAGGTGGCGCTTGGCCACCCCCTCCCCCGGCCCGGTGCCGAACCAGCTCCCCGAGCGGAAGGATTCCCGGGACCAGAATTCCTGGAAGCCGCCTCCGGCCCCGTCGTCGCCCCGGTCGAGGAACTTGTTGAAGCGCTCGCGGACGTGGTGGAAGAAGGTGTAGGCCGCGAACACCCCGACGAGGCCGAAGACGCCGAGCGCCCCCACCCAGATCAGGTGCAGGCCGGCCACGAACAGCAGCGCCGACCATGTCATCGTGATCAGCATCGTCTGGCCGAAATCCGGCTGGAGCAATAGGGGCACGATGGTGACGGGCAGGATGACGATGCCGAGCGTGCCGCCGGGCATGTCCCGCCGCTGCGCGCCCTCCGAGAACGCCCAGGCGGCCACCACCACGAAGGCGGGCTTCACGAACTCGGACGGCTGCAGGCCGAAGGAGCCGAACTGGATCCAGCGGTGGGCGCCCTTGATCTCCGGCCCGAACTTCACCGTCAGCAGGCACAGGGCGACGCCGCAGACCCAGGTGAACAGGGCGAGCCGCCGGATGCCGCGCAGGCTCAGGAACGAGACGGCGCAGATGATCAGCACCGTCGGCGCGAGGTACATCGCCTGGCGGTTGAGGAAGTAGAAGGTCGGAAGGCCGATGCGCTCGGCCACCGGCGGGCCGCCGCCCATCAGGAAGACGAGGCCGGCCACCATCAGGGCGACGAGCGCCGCGAGGAGGCCGCGGTCCACCGTCCACCACCAGTCCGTGAGGGGGGTGCGTTCGGCGCGGGACATCATGGGCGTGCGGGTGCCTCCCGGCGCCGGGCCTGTGGCGCGAGCCGGAAGCTTGTCCACGAATGGTAAACGCTTCCCTACGGCTCCGGCCCGGCGCACCCGGTGGGCGAGAGCATTTTTTCCCGGAGCGAAAATGGCCGCCACGGCGGGAAATGCCATAAAAAGAACTATTGAGTGCGCGAATCGCGATCTTCGGAAGACTGGAACAACTCGCGGCGTAACCCGTCTTTAACTTGGGATATTCAATCTGCGGTTGTAAACCTCAGAGACCTTCAGACCATGCTGTTCGCCCGACGGACCAACGATGCGGCCAAGATCGCGGCCCTGGATCGGGTTCAGGCCGTGATCGAATTCGATCTCACGGGGCGGATCCTCACCGCCAACACGAATTTCCTCTCCGTGATTGGATACAACCTGGAAGAGATTGTCGGGCGGCAGCATTCGATGTTCGTCGCCCCCGACTACGCGGCGTCTCCTGAGTATCGCGCCTTTTGGGACCGTCTGCGAGCGGGCGAGTTCCAGGCGGCGCAGTACCGGCGGATCGCCAAGGGCGGCCGGGAGGTCTGGATCCAGGCGTCCTACAACCCGATCCTTGACGGGCGCGGCCGGCCGATGAGGGTCATCAAGTTCGCCACCGACATCACCGACCAGATCCGCCTGCTCAACGACCTGCGGACCCTGATCGACCGGAACTTCGCCGAGATCGACGCGGCGGTGGCCCATGCCGGCTCGGCCTCCCATTCGGCCGGCGAGGCGGCGGGCTCGGCCACGATGAGCGTGCAGACGATGGCGGCGGCGGCCGAGGAGCTGGCCGCCTCGGTGGGCGAGGTCTCGCAGAGCATGGTCCGCTCCCGGGAGGCGACGGATGCCGCCTTCCAGCAGGTGGAGGCCGTCGAGGGCCGCACCAAGCGCCTGACCGAGGCGGCCTCGGCGATGGGTGGCATCGTCGCCCTGATCCAGACCATCGCCGGGCAGATCAACCTGCTGGCCCTCAACGCCACCATCGAGGCGGCCCGGGCGGGCGAGGCGGGACGGGGTTTCGCGGTGGTGGCGAGCGAGGTCAAGGCGCTGGCGGCCCAGGCGGCGGGGGCCACCGACCAGATCCATTCCGAGATCGGCAACGTTCAGGCGGTGTCGCAGGAGGTGGTGGCCGCCCTCGACGCGATCCGCGCCTCGGTCGGCGTGATGCGCACGCATGTCGTGACGACGGCCGGCGCCGTGGAGGAGCAGGATGCGGTGACCCGCGACCTGTCCCGGAGCATGCATGAAGCGGCGGGGTCGGTCTCCGGCATCACCACCGACATCGGCGCGATCGGCGCGGCGGTGGCGCAGGTCAACCAGGCGGTGGGCACCACGCGGGAGGCGGCGCGGGTGCTGGCGCGGTGAGGGGCGAGAGCGTTTTCCGCCGAAGTGGATTCCGGTTCGGCGTCAGGAAACGCGGCAGGAGCAGTAAATCAGAGCGTTTTCCGCGATCCAGGGATGGCAGAAAACGCTCTGACCCCCGCGCGGCCCTCCCTCACCCGTGGAGGAAGGCAGCGCGCGTCGCTCATCGGTCATCGCCCTGTCCGGGCAACCCCTTCACCAATTCCCGGAACCGGTCCCCCCGCACCTCGAAGTTCCTGAACTGGTCGTAGGAGGCGCAGGCGGGGGAGAGCAGGACGACGGGCTCCGGCACGCCCGAGGCGGCGGCGTTCGCAGCAGCTGTCTCCACCGCCACGTCGAGGGTGCCGCAGCGGGTGTAGGGCACGGCGCCCTCCAGCGTCGCGGCGAAGGCGTCCGAGGCCGCGCCGATCAGGTAGGCGTGGGCGACCCGCTCGAAATACGGCACGAGGGGGAAGATGCCCCCGTCCTTGGCCTTGCCACCGAGGATCCAGTGGATGTCCCGGAAGGCGGTCAGCGCCTTCTCGGTGGAATCGGCGTTCGTCGCCTTCGAATCGTTGACGAACAGCACCCGGCCCCGGCGGCCGACCTCCTCCATCCGGTGCGGCAGGCCGGGGAAGGAGGCGAGCCCGGCGCGGATTTGTTCCGGCGCCACGTCGAGCGCCCGGGCCACGGCCACGGCCACCGCCGCGTTCTGCCAGTTATGGGCGCCCCGGAGCGATCCGACGCCGGTCACGTCGGCCAATTCCTCCCCTGCCCCGTCGCGGACGATGCCCTCGCCGGCGCCGAGCCCGTCGGCGGGGACGGACCCGGTGCCCACATGCACCCGCACCAGCCCCTCGCCCCGGCGGTCGGCGATGGCCCGGCTCGGGGCGTCGTCGATCCCGACCACCGCGAGGCCGGCGCCCTGGATCAGCCGTTCCTTGATCGCCGCGTACTGCTCCATCGTGCCGTGGCGGTCGAGGTGGTCGGGGGTGATGTTCATCAGGACGCCGACGCTCGGATCGAGGGAAGGCGTCAAGTCGATCTGGAAGGACGACAGCTCGATCACGTGGACGCGGCTCCCGTCCGGCGGCGCCAGGGACAGGATCGCGGTGCCGATGTTGCCGCCCATCTGCACGTCGCGCCCCGCCTGGGACAGGACGTGGGCGATCAGCGCGGTGGTGGTCGACTTGCCGTTGGTGCCGGTGATCGCCACGAACGGCGCCCCCGGCGCCAGCGCCCGGCGCTCCCGGCAGAACAACTCGATGTCGCCGATGATCTCCACCCCGGCGTCCCGCGCCAGCCGGACGGTCCAGTGCGGCTCGGGATGGGTCAGGGGCACGCCCGGCGCCAGGACGAGGGCACCGAACTCCGACCAGTCGGCCTCCCGCAGGTCGGCGGTGGGGATGCCCTCGCCCGCCGCCTTCGCCACGCCCTCGGCGCCGTCGTCCCAGGCCACGACCTCGGCGCCCCCGGCGATCAGGGCGTGGGCGGTGGCGAGCCCCGAGCCGCCGAGGCCGAACAGGGCGACCTTCCGGTCCGCGAAGGTGGTGACGGGGGTCATGGGCGACTCACGCGCGGGCAAATACGGTATTGGACCGCCGCCCCCTGCCCCCGCCTTATCCTGAGGTGTCCGCCAGAGCGGGCCTCGATGGAGGGCTCCAGGGATCGCGGCGGGATCTGGAGGGCTCCATCGAGGCTGCTCCGCAGCGCCTCAGGATGAGGGGGATGCCGGGAATGGCCGTGTTCAGAAGGCGTTATACCACGCCCTGGCGCCGCGCACCCTCACCGCAGCTTGAGCGTGGCCAGCCCGGCGAGCGCCAGGATCACCGCGATGATCCAGAACCGGATGACGACCTGCGGCTCCTTCCAGCCCTTCTGCTCGAAATGGTGGTGGATCGGCGCCATGCGGAAGACCCGCTTGCCCGTGAGCTTGAACGAGGCGACCTGGATGATGACCGACATCATCTCCAAGACGAACAGGCCGCCGACCACCGCCAGCACGATCTCGTGCTTGGTGGCGACCGCGATGGTGCCGAGCAGGCCGCCGAGCGCCAGCGAGCCGGTGTCGCCCATGAAGATCTGCGCGGGCGGCGCGTTGAACCACAGGAAGCCGAGGCCCGCCCCGACCACCGCGCCGCAGACCACGGCGAGTTCGCCCGTGTCGCGGACGTAGTTCACCTGAAGGTAGCTCGCGGTGAAAGAGTTGCCGACGAGGTAGGCGATGACGCCGAACGTGGCGCAGGCGATCATCACCGGCACGATGGCGAGGCCGTCGAGCCCGTCGGTCATGTTCACCGCGTTGCCCGAGCCGACGATCACGAAGGCGCCGAAGATCGGATAGAGCAGGCCGAGGTTGAGGAGCGCGTCCTTGAGGACGGGGAAGGCGAGCTGGTTCTGCAGCGTGAGCGGCGAATAGGCCGCGATCGTCACGCAGGCGGCCACGGCGATCAGCCCTTCGAGGCCCAGCCGGAACTTGCCGGAGAAGCCCTTGTGCGACTGCTTCGTGACCTTGAGGTAGTCGTCGTAGAAGCCGATCGCCCCGAAGCCGAGGGTCACGGTGAGGGTGATCCAGACGTAGTGGTTGCGCGGGTTCGTCCAGAGCAGCACCGCCACGATGAACCCGGC
>JAKONI010000217.1 GCA_022702015.1 Beijerinckiaceae bacterium
GACCACAGGATGTTGAGCGCGACGAGGCCCGCGATGGCCGGATCGAGGACCGGCATCCCCGTGAACCACACCGCCGCGACGCCGCTGAGCACGCCGATCGAGGTCAACACGTCGGCGAAGATGTGCCGGGCGTCGGCGATCAGGGCGGGCGACCGCCATTCCCGGCCCCAGCGGAGCAGCGCCCACGCCCAGGCGGCGTTGATGACGCCCGCGACGGCGTTGATCGCCAAGCCGGCGGCCGGGGCATCGAGGGGCTTCGGATCGAGGAAACCCGTATAGGCCTCGCGCAGGATCAGCAGGGCGGCCACGATGATGAGCGCGCCCTCGATCACCGCCGAGAAGAACTCGGCTTTGTGGTGGCCGTAGGGGTGGTCCTCGTCGGCCGGCTGGGCGGCAATGCGCAGGGCGATGAACGCGCCCGCCGCCGCGACCACGTTGATGATGCTCTCCAGCGCATCGGAATACAGCGCGAGGCTCCCGGTGAGCCACGCGGCGTAGAATTTCAGCGCCGTGACGGCGACGCCGATCCCCGCGCTGAGCAGGGCGGCTTGCTGCGAACGTTCCATGGCCGAGCCAATGTTGAGGACGCGGGGTCCTTACCCGACCCCGAGGCCACAAGGCCACGGCAAAGCTTGGAGCGTGGGGAAAGGATGTTAGCCTTGGCTCACTTCCCCGCCATGCGCATGTTCGCCGCGTTGCGCCTCCCGCGCCAGGCTCCGCTCGACCTTAAGGCGGGCATCCCGCGCCTTGCGGGCGAGGCGGCGCTTCTGCCACCCGAAACGCGCTTGCTCCGAGAGGGCATCGAGGCGAGCGGCCTCGCGCCGCCAGAAGCTCACCAGTTGGCTGTCGAGGGTGATGCGCGGGGGCGCGTCCATGGCTGTCACTCCTGCGGGGCCGGAGGCTCCCCGGTCTCCTCGACCACCAGGGCATCGGGCGCGGAACGGAAACTCCCGAGGCCGGCATCCGGCACCGGCACGGTCGCGCTGCCGAAGGGCTGGCTGGGATAGGCCTCCTGAAACTTCGCCCGCGCGTCGTCGGCCGCATCCGCCTTCAGCACGATGCGGTCCCGCCCCGGTAGGGGCCAACGGGGGTCGGCGGGATCGCGGGGGCGCACGGCAAACCAGGGCATCGGGAAAGTTTCCTCGGAGCGGGACCGGCCGTGACGGCCGCCGGGACAATTCCCGGGGGGCGCTTCGGTTCGCGGTGCTTGATCTGCGCAAGCAAATGACCCACCTCCCCGCCTGCGGATGCCGGGTCGGAATCGAACCCGAAGCGAGGACGCACAATGATCGACCTCTACTATTGGCCGACCCCGAACGGCCATAAGATCACGATGTTCCTGGAGGAAGCTGGGCTTCCCTACACGATCAAGCCGGTGAACATCGGCAAGGGTGAACAGTTCGACCCAGACTTCCTCAAGATCGCCCCGAACAACAGGATGCCCGCGATCGTCGACCACGAACCGGTGGGCGGCGGCACCCTCAGCCTGTTCGAGTCCGGGGCGATTCTCCTCTACCTCGCGGAGAAGACCGGGCGCTTCCTGCCGAAGGACCAGTCCGGCCGCCAGGAGACGCTGCAATGGCTGTTCTGGCAGATGGGGGGCCTCGGGCCGATGCTCGGGCAAAACCACCATTTCAGCCAGTATGCGCCGGAAAAGATCGAGTACGCGATCAAGCGCTACGTCAACGAGACCAACCGGCTCTACGGCGTCCTCGACCGTCGGCTGGCCGACCGGGAGTTCATCGTCGGCGCCGACTATACCATTGCCGACATGGCCTCCTACCCGTGGATCGTCCCATGGGAGAAGCAGGGCCAGAACCTCGATGAGCATCCCCATCTGAAGCGCTGGTTCCACGCCATCGCCGAGCGTCCGGCCACGAAGGCGGCCTACGCGCACGCTCCCAAGATCAACCCCGATTTCGGGAAGACCATGAGCGAGGACGCGAAGAAGGTCATGTTCGGGCAGACCGCCGCCTTGAATAAGGTGTAGGGGCCATGCCTCGCGGGGCTGCCCGGCACCGGCTGCGCATTCTCCTCGCGGCGCTGCCGCTCGGCGTGCTGGGCCTTCCGGTCCAGGCGGCCCCGGCGGACACCCTCGCGACGCTCTGGACGACCCTGAACGCCTGTGTGCGCCTCGCGGATGTCCCGGCTCCGGCGCTGGGCTCGGAGGTGACGGTGCTGTTCAGCCTCACCCGGCGGGGGGCGCTCCAGGGGCGGCCCAGGATCACCCACGCGAAGCTCGCCGGCCGCGAGGGTGATCAGCAGGCCTTCGTCGGGGAAGCCCTGCGGGCGGTCTCCCGCTGCCTGCCCCTCGACGTCACCGAGGGGCTCGGCGGCGCCATCGCCGGGCGTCCGTTCCGGATCAGGATCACCTCGCGGCGGCCGGAACGCGCGCTTTGACACCTGCCGCGCCGGATCATGATGAGGCCATGATGCGATGGCCGATGCCTCCCCCTCGAACCCTTATGCCTTCGGTCGCAATTTGGCATTGCGGTCCCGAGAGGATTGCGTGAACCCCTTCGATCCGATGTCCTCACTCTCCGTCACCGCCGCCCCGATCGCCGTATCCCCCGCGACCGAGGCGGCCCGCTACCTCGTTGGACAGGATTTCGAGGGCCATTGGATCGCCGTCGAGGTGCATGGCCGGGGCGGCGGCCTGTTCCGTGACCGGCAGGCGGCCTTCCATTTCGCGGAGAACGAGACCGGACGCCGGCGCGACGCGGTGATCGTCTCTGGCGAGCGGATCGCCCTTCGCCTGTAGGATTCGCGGTTTCGGATCCGGACGGGGCGACGCCCCCATCGTGTGAACCTTCCCGCCTCAAATCCCTTCGCGGGCGAGGGCAGCGAGGGCCGCGGCGTCCCTGGCTTGGCGCATCGCCGCCGCCACGTCCCGATCGCGGAGGCGGCGGGCAACGGCGGCGAGCGCGTTCAAGTGGGTCGGCGGGCCCCCCGCCGGAAGCACCAATAGGAAGACGAGATCGACGGGACGGTCGTCCACCGCGCCGAAGGGGATGGGCTCCCGAAGGCGGGCCAGGATCCCGTGCGGGTGGGTCAGCGCCTCGAACCGCGCATGGGGGATCGCCACGCCCTCGCCGACGCCGGTGGAGCCCAGGTTCTCCCGGTGGAGAAGGGCGGCCAGGAGGTCGTCCGGGGGAAGGGCCAGCGTCTCGGCCGCCCGCTTCGAGAGGTGCTCGAGCAAAGCCCGTTTGTTCTGTGAACGCAGGCCGACCAGCACGTCGGCTGGGGCGAGAAAATCAGCGATCGTCATGGGGTACGCGGAAGACCGGGGGCCGGCAGGGCGTCATCGTCAGGGGCACGGAGGCGATAGCCGACCCCCGTTTCGGTGAGAAGCAGCCTCGGCCGCTCGGGGTCGGCTTCAAGCTTCTGGCGCAGCTGGCGCATGTAGACCCGCAAGTATTGCGGATCCGATGAGGTCGAGACCGCCTGCATCAACTGGGCGTGGGTCAACACCTTGCCCGCATGGAGCACCATCACCCGCAGGAAGTCGTATTCCCGGGGGGTGAGTTTCACATCCGTCTCGCCTACGCGCACGATCCGGCGGACGAGGTCCACGGTGAGGTTGTCGACCCGGAAGATCGGCCGCTCGCCCTGCGAGGCCAACTGGTGCCGCAGGGCGGCGCGCAGCCGGGCGAGGAGTTCGGCCATGCCGAAGGGTTTGGTGACGTAATCGTCCGCGCCGAGATCGAGGGCCTCGACCTTTCCCCCCTCGTCGTCCCGGCTCGACAGGACCACGACGGGCAGGTCGGGATGGCCCGCCCGGATCGCCTTGAGCAGATCGTGGCCGCGCATGTCGGGCAGTCCGAGGTCGAGGATCACAAGGTCGGCCCCCTCCCGCGCCAGGAGATCCAACGCCGTTCGGCCGTTCGGCGCCTCCAAGATCGCATAACCCTGCGTGGAGAGACCCATCCTCAGCAGCTTGCGGATGGGCGGCTCGTCGTCGATCACCAGGACGGTGGCGCTCATGCGGCGATATCCTTTCGCGGGGACCGCGCGGGAATCGGCAGGGTGAGGGTAAAGCACGCGCCCGACCGGTCGCGGCGGTTGCCGGCGCGCAGGGTGCCCGCCATCGCCTCCACGAAGCCCCGGGCGATGGCAAGGCCGAGCCCCGTCCCCGCCCGCACCCGGTCGCCCTTCCGCGCCC
>JAKONI010000238.1 GCA_022702015.1 Beijerinckiaceae bacterium
TCTTGCGCCGAACCGGCATCCACCTCGGAAGGAACGCCCTAGCGCTCCCCCTTCTCCATGATCTTGTCGTCGTCCTCATCGAGGAGCGGGACATCGTATTCCCGGAGAACCTTCTCGATATCGGCCCGGCGCTTGCGCAGGACGGTGTTGAGCGACCGCTTCCAATCGTTCTCCCCAAGCCGAACACCCATCGCGATGCGATAGGCCATGGGCGGGCGCTCGGGCTCCTTCAGCAGAGGTGTGACGGTCATCCCGACGCCGCTCTGCTTGGCAAGCCAGCCCGCCGCCGGGCCCCAGAGGACGGCGGCATCGGTTTCCTTCGAGGCGACATCGGCCACGGCCTCGGCCGCCACCGTCTGATACTTCCGGCTCGGATCCAGGGCGTAGGGCGAATACGCCTTCATCGTGCCCACCAAGCCGAGGTCGCCCATCCGGTTCACGGGGGGCGTCCCGGCGATGACGCCGATCTTCTTGCCCTTCAAACGGGGATCGTCGAGGGACTTCACCCCGTCGAGATCGCCGCTGCGGGTGACGAGGGTGTAGGCCGAGCGGTAATAGGGGTTGGTGGTCTGCACGAGGTCGCTGCCGAAGGCCTGACCGATCACGAGGTCGCACAGGCCGGTCCCCAACGTATTGCGAACGAAGCCGGGACCCTGGGTCAGCCAGTAATAGCGGAGCTTGACCTTGAGTTCGTCCGCCACGATGGCGGCGATCTTGTTCTCGAAGCCGTCCTCCTTGCGCTCGGAGAACGGCATGTTGCCGGGATCGCCGCAGACACGCAGGACGTCGGTTGTCACCGTGTCGGGGAGATGCTGGGCGAGGGCCCCCTGCGCTGCCGTCAAGGACAGGGCGCAGAGGACCGTAAGTTTGCGGGACGGGGCCATCAGAAGCCCATGCACTCCTTCTCGGCCTTCTTGGCCGCCGGAGGCTTGTCCTCGTGGTCGCTCGGGCGGATACGCCCGATCGCGCCGGCCGCGCGGGCCTTCAGGTAGACGTAGAGGTCGTCCGAGTAGCACATGACGTTCTTGTTGTCGCCGAAGGCGGGCATCACCTTCTGCTCGGCGGCATTCACCTCTTGCTTGCCGCCGACGAGGATGCCGATGAACTCCTCGTAGGAGAGGTGCTTCAGCGAATCCTTGAGCGCGGGGGCGTAGGTGGAACCCATGCCGTCAGGGCCGTGGCAGACATGGCATTCGGCATGGTAGCGGCGGTATCCCGAGTAGGAATACCAGTCGAGCTTCTTGCCGTTGTCCGTGATGTGGAAGGTCGGATGACCATCCGCATCGAGATACTTGCCATCGTCGATCTTCACCGCCGCATCTCGCTTCAGAAGCGCGGGATCCTGCTCGGCGGTCTTGTCATCCGCGTTGAGCGAGTCGGCGAGGGCGGGGTCGGGCTTGGCATCCTCAGCATGTACGGCGACCGCGGAAACGGTCGCTAGGGCGAGGGCGGCGAAAACAGGCCGCGAGATGAGCTTGCTGAGGTTAAGCAAAGTGTGCGTCTCCCTGACACGAGGTCTTTCCGTCTCCCTTCGGGCCGAGACCTCTTAACGCGAGTCTAATCATAAGAGTGCCGGCGCGGAAGCCCGCGCCGGCACCGTTTCCCGATTAGTCGCCGCGGCCGATTAGTTCGGCAGGGCGAAGACGGTCAGCTGACCACCGAGGTTGGTGTACTGCGACAGAGCCGCGTAGCCACCCACCGCGCCGAGGCCGGCGTTCGGGTCAGTCAGGCCGGCCGCGAGGCCGATACCCGCCCAGCCGCCGACGCCCGAGAGGACGCCCACGTACTGCTTGCCCTTGTGCTGGTAGGTCATCACGTTGCCGATGATGCCCGACGGGGTCTTGAACTTCCAGAGCTCCTTGCCGGTCTTGTCGTCGACCGCCTTCAGGTAACCCTCGAGAGTGCCGTAGAAGACCACGTCGCCGGCCGTGGCGAGAGCACCCGACCACACCGAGAACTGCTCGGCATCCGACCACTTGATCTTACCGTTCACGCCGTCCCAAGCGATGAAGTTACCCATGCCGCCGTGCGAGTTCGGGGCCGGGTACATCGAGAGGGTCGCACCGACGTAGGGCTGGCCCGGGGTGTAGGTCACCCGGAACGGCTCGTAGTCCATGCAGACGTGGTTGGTGGGGACGTAGAACAGGTTGGTCTTGGGCGAGAAGGCCGCCGGCTGCTGGTCCTTGGTGCCCAGAGCCGCCGGGCAGATGCCCTTGGAGTTCACGTCCTCGCCGTTCTGCTCGGTCGAGTACTTGGCCTGAACCAGCGGACGGCCGTAGGTCTGCGAGCCCTTGTCCATATCGACCTTGGACGCCCAGTTCACCACCGGGTCGAACTTCTCGGCGACCAGGAGGGCGCCGGTGTCGCGGTTCAGCGTGTAGCCGAAGCCGTTACGGTCGAAGTGGGTCAGGAGCGGCTGCTCCTTGCCGTCGATCTTCTGATCCGTGAGGATCATCTCGTTGATGCCGTCGTAGTCCCACTCATCGTGGGGGGTCATCTGGTAGACCCACTTGG
>JAKONI010000262.1 GCA_022702015.1 Beijerinckiaceae bacterium
TGGTGAATTTCCAGCCAACGGCCCCCGGCGTCTGGAACCAGAACAACGCCGCGACCAACCTTTACGTAGGCGGCAACATTAAGCCCGGTAAAGGCTCAAACCCGCTCGTGGCCGGGAACTATACGGATATGGGCTACAACGTCGGCAACTAAAACCGGTAACCCGGCCGCCGCTTAACTTTGCGGCGGCCGCCATAACCATGCAAAAAGGCAACACGGGCGGTGAGGTCTGCGATGGCGCGCTACTACGTCTTCGAGACGCAGGCGCAGGCGCAGGCCTGCGTCGAGCGGATCAACGCGCGGGCGCGCGTCGTCTATCGGCTCCAGGGCTATCAGATCGACACCTCGACCGGCGACATCATCGGACAGCGGGCGAGTGACAACGCCCCGATGCCGGATGCCGCCCGCACTCAGACCTGGGACGTGCCGCGCCAGCGCCTCGACGGGCGCTGGATCGTCCGCCACTGCGAAGCGGTCCCAGGGGCCACCTTCGTTCTGAAGCCGACCGCGATCCCGCCGCTCACGGTGGCGGACTTCGTTGCCCAGGACATCGATGCCACCGCCCTCGTCCAGGTCGAAGATCCATCTTGGTGGCCAGTGCCGCCGCTCGTCATCGTGAGGGTCTGAGATGGCGACGCGCCCGATGACGCTGGCCGACGTCGGCGGTCCGGACCTCTCCGTTTCCTTCTATCCGATCGACACCGCGACCATCACGCAATCGGGGGGCGCGGTCTCTCAGATCGGCGACGACAGCGTGGCGAGCGGCGCCCGGCCGAACGGGACCCCGGTCAATGCCAGCCAGTCCGTCGCCGCCAAGCAACCGACCTATTCCGCGACTGGCCTTACGGGCAAGCCGGCCATCATCGGCAACGGCTCCCAGTACATGGACATCGCGCCGGTCTCCGGACTTCCGGTCGGGCAGTCCGACGTCACCATCATCGCCCTGATCCAAGCGCAGGCGGGCTACGCCTCGAACTCCGTCGTCGGCTCCTGGGGCTCAAACAATAACGGCGTCGAGCACCTATTCGGGTTCGGCAACGGCGGCTCGAACTGGTGGTACACGGACCGCGGCGGCGGATCGGGCGACGTCCACGGTACCTCGGATGTCACGGCGGGGCCCTCGCTGTGCATCCTGACGCTCGATGCGTCGGGCAACAGTCTTACGATCGAGATGCGCGTCAACGGCGTCGTCGAGGCAACGGCGACCGGCACCGCCGCGAGCTTCGGCGCCGATGGCGCGCGCCTCCTCTACACGATCAACGACTACTGCAACCCGGCCAAGTGCGCGCTGGGGGTGTTTGCAGTCATCCGCCGCACCCTGACGCTCGCCGAAAAACAGAATATCGAGGGCCTGCTGCTCTGGGCACAGGGAGCGCAGACCGCCTCCGGCGGGCCGCTCCAGTCCTCTCACCCCTACTACTCGGCCGCCCCGACCGTCACGACGGGCGGCACTACCTACGCCAGCACGCTCACCCTGTCGGCTACGGCCTATCAAGCGGCGACGCCGCTGATGGCGGGCGTCAGCGCGGCGGCACTGCGGGCTGCGGTCGCCACGACGGCGATCGGCGGCCTGGCATGCGTCACCCCCTTGGCCCTGGCGTCGGTGGGTGCCCTCGCCGCCACGGTCGCGGCGACGGCGAATGGGTCGGCTGGCATCCGGGCCGCGCAGGCACATTCCACGGCTGCGACCTGCGCCATGACCAGCGCCCTCAGCCTCGCAGCGACCGCCGCGGCGTTGTCGGCCCCGGGGCTGACGGCCTCCGCCGCCCTCGCGCTGGCAGAGATCGCCGGCGCGTCGAGTGCGGGTGCCATGACGACGGCGCAGGTCGCCGCACTGGCGATGGCGCTGGCCTCGGCGACATCGGGGCGGGCTTCGGTCCAAGGCGCGCTGTCGTTGGCCAGCGCCGCGCTGGCGGGGGGGACTGCCCAGGCCGTCATGCCGGCGGCGGCGGCGATCTCCTCGGCGCCGGGGCAGGGTAGCGTGGGTGGGCTGACCGCCGCAGGCGCGATCAACGTCGGACAGGCTGGGAGCGCGGCCGGGTCGGTGATAGTCGCCGCGTCCGATCTCGCCAAGCTCGCCTCCTCGCTTGGCGCGCTGGCAACCCCCAACGGCGCTCAGGCTTACATCGCCGCCGCGACCATCGCCGCGACGGTCGCCCAGATCGCCGCTGCGACCGGCGCGATGGGGGCGGCGACGCTCCTGCCGGAACGGTTCGGCCTGACCGGACAGGTGGCGGCCCTGTTCGCCGGCTCGGTGGCACTTGGACAAGCGCAGGCCGAAGGGGCACAGGCCCAGGCGGTCGCCGTCGCGGCGGCCGCGCTGGCCGAGGCCTTCGGATCGGGGGCGAGTTCGGGGAGCCAAGCCTATACGGCCGCTGCAGCCCTCGCTGCCCGAGCGCTGGCCGCCGCCGACGCCCGGTCCGGCGCGGCGGCCCTGGCCGCCCTCGCACACGTCCCTGGAACCGGAGCCACGGCCTCCGCCAGCGGGGCGGTCGGCGCGGCCCTGGCGTCGTCGGTCGGACAGGCCGTATCCACCGTGCTGGCAGCGGTCGCCGGGGCGACGTTCCAGGCCACCACCCGGATCGTCGGGACGGGTTCGCTCGTCGTCAACGGCACGCTGACGCTGCCTGCGGTGTCGGCGACCGGCGCCCAGCCGAACGTGGCGAGCACCCAGGTGCTCGCGTTCACCGCGCACCTCGACAAGACCGCGACCGCCTCGCTCAACGCGGGTGCGGCCGCGCAGCTCGCTGCGCAGGCCGCACTGGAGGCCCTCCTCCAGTCAGGCCCGAACTACGACGGTCTGCCCCCACTGCAGGGCGTGCGGATGATCACCCTCACTCTCCAAGGCCGACGTATGGGCACGCGCACCCTCGCCGGCACGATGCGGCTCACGCTGCACGCCCCCACGCGCCACTAGGACCCCGACATGCTGCAGGAACTGCTGGCCGGCGACGTGGGCGTCGCCGATGTGGAGACGCGCGCCGCGCTCGCCGCTCAGGCGCTCGCTGCCTCAGGCTTCCGTCCGAAGACCATCCACACCTTCGAGTGCCGCGGGCCGGACGGCGAGCTGAAGTGGGCGGAGGAGGTCGAGAACCTCACGACCTATGCCGGCCTCGCCGACATGCTCTCCAAGTACTGGCTCGGTGCGAACTACACCGCCGCCTTCTACGTCGGGCTGAAGGGCACCGGCACCATCGCCGGCACCGACACCATGGCCAGTCACGCCGGCTGGTCGGAGGTCACCGGCTACTCGCAGGCCGCCCGCCCGACCCTGACGC
>JAKONI010000282.1 GCA_022702015.1 Beijerinckiaceae bacterium
GCACGCGGCAGCACCTCCGGCAGCACGAAGTACCAGAGGAACATCTGCACCAGCAGCGGCACGTTGCGGAAGATCTCGACGTAGGTCGTGCCGATGGCGTTGGCGGCCTTGTTCGGCAGGGTGCGCATGACGCCGATGAGTGAGCCGAGGCAGAAGGCGATCACCCAGGCGCAGAGGGCGGTGACGATGGTCCAGTACAGGCCCGAGAGGAGCATGTCGGCATAGGTGCCGGTTCCCTCCGGGGAGGGCTCGAAGAAGATGCTCCAGTTCCAATTGTAATGCATCGCCGCCCCGGCCTCGTCTTTGCGTCTTATGCCGCCCCGCGGTGCGAGCCGCGGGGCGTTTGTCCTTCGACGATCAGTAGGCGGCCGGATCGGGGCTATCGATCGGCGTCGTGAACTGCTTCTTCATCTCCGCGCTCATCGGCAGGTTGAGGTTGATGTTGCGCGGGGGAATGTTCTGCGTGAACCACTTGTCGTAGAGCGCCTTGCCCTCGGGGCTGGTGTAGAGCTTAGCGGTGGCCTCGTCCGCGACGGCCTTGAAGGGCGCGTCGTCCTTGCGCAGCATGATGCCGTAGGGCTCGGGCTTCGACAGCGACTCGGTGGAGATCTCGTAGGCCGAGGGCTCCTTCGAGGAGGCCACGAGGGAGGCGAGCAGAACGTCGTCCATCACGAAGGCCACGGCCCGGCCGGTCTCGACCATCAGGAACGCCTCGGCGTGGTCCTTGGCGGGCAGGATCGTCAAGCCGAGCTTCTTCTCGGTGTTGGCCTCGTTGATCTGGCGGATATTGGTGGTGCCCGAGGTCGAGACGACGGTCTTGCCCTTCAGGTCCTCGATCGTGTGCAGGTTGGCCGACTTCTTCGAGACGAAGCGGGTCGCGGTGAGGAAGTGGCTGTTGGTGAAGGAGACCTGCTTCTGCCGGTCGGCATTGTTGGTGGTGGAGCCACATTCCAGGTCGATGGTGCCGTTGGCCATCAGCGGGATGCGGGTCGCCGAGGTGACGGGGTTCAGCTTCACGTCGAGCTTGGGCAGGCCCAGCTTGGTCTTCACCGCGTCGGCGATCTTGTAGCAGATGTCCATCGCGTAGCCGACCGGCTTCTCATCGCCGCCGAGATACGAGAACGGCACCGACGAATCGCGGTAGCCGATGGTGATGGCACCGGAATCCTTCACCTTCTTCAGGGTGCCGGTGAGGTCCTCGGCGCCGGCCGCCAGCGGGGCGAGGGCGAGGCTCAGGCCGAGCGTCGCGGCCACGCCGCGGCGTGCGAAATCGAACTGCATCAGTACGGAACTCCTGGGTCACGCCGAGCGGAGTCGGCAGGCGGTGTCGGAGGCGGGCCCGTCCGCTCGGACGGCCCCTTTGCAACGTTGATGCCGAACAGGCCAAGCTCGAGAACGCAGGTCGGAAGCACCGTGCCCGTCGGATACCGACCCCGGGGCAGGCTTTCAGTGCCGTATCGACCCTTTGTCCACCTCAACGCCTGCCTCTGCGACACTCGGACGGGGCGAGGTGCCCGCGCAGAGGGCATGTTGCATGTTTCGCGGGCGCACGCACCGGGCCCCGCCTCCGTTGCCCACAGCCCGCCCTGACGATTGTCTGATGTTTGCAACGCAAACCGCCGCCCTGCATTGCGGCAGGGCGGCGGAGGTCTGGTTATGCCGAAGGCTTACTGGGTCAATTCGTTGCCGGTATAGCCGATCTGACCATCGGCACCCTTCTTCCATTGGTAGATCACGTAGTCGGGCTTGGTGATGTCGCCCTTCTTATCGAACGAGATCGGGCCCAACACGGTGTTGAACGGCTTGCCCTCGTGCATGAAGGCCGCGACCTTCTTGCCGTCGAGGGTCTTGGCCCCCTCCGCGGCCTGCTTGAGGATCTGCGCGGCGGCGTAGGCGTAGAGGGTGTAGGCCTCGGGATCGACGCCCTTGGCCTTGAAGGCGGCCACCACGTCCTTGGCGGCGGGGTTCTTCCGGGCATCCGGCGGGAAGGTGGTGAGGGTGCCCTCGGCGCCGGGGCCGGCGATGGCCACCAGTTCCTTGTCCACCATGCCGTCGCCGCCCATCAGCGGCGCCTTGAGGCCCTGGTCGCGCATCTGGCGGATGATGAGGCCGCCCTCGGTGTAGTACCCCCCGAAGTAGACGATATCGACGCCGGCCTGCTTCAGTTTCGAGACGAGGGCGGAGTAGTCCTTCTCGCCCGGGTTGACGCCCTCGTACAGCACCTCCTTGCCGCCCTTGGCCTTGAAGGCCTTCAGCGTCTCGTCGGCGAGACCCTTGCCGTAGGGGGTCTTGTCGTGGACGACGGCGACCTTCTTGCCCTTGTACTGCGTGGCGAGATAGTTGCCGGCGACGGCGCCCTGCTGGTCGTCCCGGCCGCAGGTGCGGAAGGTGTTCCACAAACCGCGCTCGGTGAACTTCACGTTGGTCGAGGCGGGGGTGATCTCGACGATGTTGGACTCGGAGTAAACGTCGGAAGCCGGGATCGAAACGCCGGAATTGAAGTGCCCGACGACAAAGTTCGTCTTGTCCGAGGAGAACTTGTTCGCCACCGAGACGCCTTGCTTCGGGTCGGAGGCGTCGTCGCCCACCGCGAACTCGACCTTCTGGCCGAGGATGCCGCCGGTCTTGTTGAAGTCCTCGACGGCCTGGCCGACGCCGTTCTTGAATTGGGCGCCGAACGCGGCGGAGCCGCCGGTGACGGGAGCGCCGACGCCGATTTTGACCTCGGCGAAGGCCGAACCGGCGGTGAGAAGTCCGAGCGCAACGCCTGCTACGAGTACCGATCGCATCGCTAGTGTCCCCTGCTTGCGCCCGGAGGTCCGGGCGAACCGAGATCCTTCGTCCACGCCGGATCGTCCGGCCTGGTCCCCGTGCCTGAGCGGCGACCGCCCCCTAGCCAAGCGCGCGCCACGTCAGCGGCGCTCGCTCCAGGTCAGCGGCGAGGTTCTGTCATAGAGCCAGCGGTACTGAGTCGTCATCTGGCGGGTTCGGACGAAACGGAAGCCCACGGAGCCGATCAGCAGTACCACCAGGGCGTCCACGAGGTAGAACTGCGGCGACAGTAGTGTCCCGCCGAACAGGGCATAGTGGATGAACCGCACCGCCGCCGCCACCAGGAGCAGGGCGGGCACGCACTGCCAGTACGGGCGCCAGCCCTTGGCGATGCCCCGGGCCGCCATCCACCCGGCCCAGCCGCCCATCACCACCGTGACGAGGAGGAAGAGCCACACCGAGCCCTCCTCGTAGAGCACACCCTCACCCATGGGCCCCTCCCGCCGGGGCCCCGTGCCCGCCCTCGAGGTAGGCGGCCTTCACCGCCGGATCGTCGAGCAGCTGGCGGCCGGTGCCGCTCATCGTGATGCGCCCGTTCACCAGCACGTAGCCCCGGTGGGCGAGCTTGAGGGCGTGGTAGGCGTTCTGCTCCACGAGGAAGATGGTCATCCCATCCTCGCGGTTGAGCCGGCGGATCGCGTCGAAGATGCCCTTCACCACCAGGGGGGCGAGGCCGAGGGACGGCTCGTCCAGCAGGAGCAGGCGCGGGCGGCTCATGAGGGCGCGGGCTATCGCCAGCATCTGTTGCTCGCCCCCCGACATGGTGCCGGCGCGCTGGTGCAGCCGCTCCTTCACCCGGGGGAACAGCACGCAAACCTTCTCGAGGTCCTCGGCGAAGTGGCGCTCGCCATGCAGCGAAGCCCCCATCTGGAGGTTCTCGTAGACGCTCATCCGCGGGAAGACCCGGCGCCCCTCCGGCGACTGGGCGATGCCGAGCCGGGCGATGCCGTGGGTCGGCATCCGGGTGATGTCCTGCCCGTCGTAAACGATGTGGCCCGAGCGCGCCCGGGGGGCGCCGAACACCGTCATCATCAGGGTCGACTTGCCGGCGCCGTTGGCACCGATGAGGGTGACGATCTCCCCCTCGGCCACGTCGAGGTCGACGCCCTTCAGGGCGGCCACGCTGCCGTAGTAGGTCGAGACCCCGCGCACCGAGAGCAGGGGCGGCCTGCCCCCGGACTGGAGGGCCCGGGTCTCGTCCACCAGGACGTTGATGCCGGCGACGCTCACTGGTCCGCCCTCATGCGGAGTGCTCCTCATGGGACTGCTTGTGGGGCGGATCGTGAGGCAGCGACAGCCCGACCTCGGCCTCCACCGCCTCCACCTCCTCGTCCTCGACGCCGAGATAGGCGGCGATGACGCTCGGGTTGGCGCGGATCTCCTCCGGCGTGCCGTCGGCGATCTTCTTGCCGTAGTCGAGGACGACGATGTGGTCGGAGATCTCCATCACCACCGACATGTCGTGCTCGATCAGCAGCACCGAGGTGCCATCCGCGTCGCGGATATGGCGCAGGAGGGCGTTCAGTTCGGCCGATTCCCGGGGGTTGAGGCCGGCGGCGGGCTCGTCGAGGCAGAGCAGCACCGGATCGGTGCACATGGCGCGGGCGATCTCCAGCCGGCGCTGGGCTCCGTAGGGCAGCCCGCCGGCGGGCTCGTCGGCGCGGGCCGTCAGGTCGATCCGCTCCAGCCAGCCCTTGGCCTTCTCGATGGCGGCCCGCTCCGCGTCCCGGAAGCTCTTGAGCCCCAGCAGGCCGAGGACCGTGTAGCCGGAGGCCCGCATCAGGGTCTTGTGCTGGGCGACGAGGAGGTTCTCCAGCACCGTCATGCCGGGGAACAGCCGGATGTTCTGAAAGGTCCGCGCCACCCGCGCCGTGCGGTTCACCGCGTGGTTCGGCAGGCGCTCCAGCAGGTGCGCGCCGCCGTCCGCATGGGACAGGGTCAGGCGGCCCTCGGTCGGCTTGTAGAAGCCCGTGATGCAGTTGAACACCGTCGTCTTGCCGGCCCCGTTGGGTCCGATCAGGGCGGTGATGTCTCCGGCACGAGCCTCGAAGGAGAGGTCGGACACGGCGGTCAGGCCGCCGAAGCGCATGGTCAGGTGCTCGACCGTCAGGACGGGGGTCGCCATCAGCCGTGCCCCTCGCTGACATGGGCGCCGGAGATCGCCCGTCGCTCGCCCAGCGACACCGAGGGCATCCGTACCGAGATCAGGCCCCGGGGGCGCCAGACCATCATCGCCACCATGGCGAGGCCGAACAGCAGCAGGCGGTACTCGCTCGGATCGAAGCTTTCGCCGAATACGGCGCTGAGGAAGCCGAGGTTGCGCAGCAGTTCCGGGCCGCCCACCATCGCCACGGCGGCGATGGCGACGCCGAGCTGGCTGCCCATGCCGCCGAGCACCACGATCGCCAGGATGATCGCGCTCTCCAGGAAGGTGAAGCTCTCCGGGGAGACGAAGCCCTGCCGCACGGCGAAGAACGAGCCGGCGAAGCCCCCGAAGGCCGCCCCCAGGGAGAAGGCGGTGAGCTTGGTGGCGGTGGTGTCGATGCCGAGCGACCGGCAGGCGATCTCGTCCTCGCGCAGGGCCTCCCAGGCCCGCCCGATCGGCAGGCGGCGCAGGCGCATGGTCACGAGGTTGGTGAACAGGGCGAGGCCGAGGATCAGGTAATAGAGGAAGACCACCCGGTGCATCGAGTTGAAATCGAGCCCGAATCGCGCGGCGAACCCGTCCTCGTCCGCCGTGAACGGAATGCCGAAGAAGCTCGCCCGGGGGATCGAGGAGACCCCCGCCGCGCCCCCGGTCACGTCCGTCCAGTTGATGAGCACGAGGCGGATGATCTCGCCGAAGGCCAGGGTCACGATGGCGAGGTAGTCCCCCCGCAGGCGCAGGACGGGGAAGCCGAGCAGCATCCCCCACAGCCCCGCGAACAGGCCGGCCAGCGGCAGGCAGATCCAGAAGGACAGGCCGAAGGTCGTCGACAGCAGGGCGTAGGAATAGGCCCCCACCGCGTAGAAGGCGACGTAGCCGAGGTCCAGGAGGCCGGCGAGGCCGACGACGATGTTCAGCCCCCAGCCGAGCATCACGTAGGTGAGGATCAGGATGCCGAGGTCGATCCAGTAGCGGGCCGACGACAGCCCCCCGGTCGAGACCGTGGCGAGGAGCGGCAGCGAGAGGGCGACCGCCACGAACACCCAGAGCCCGACCTTCGAGACCTTCTGGCCCGCATCGGGCTCCGCGCCCACCGCCTCGGTCGCCTGGGCGGGGGAGGGGGTCAGCGCCCGCCGGGCGTCCCGCCGGAGCAGGACCAGCCGCTGGAGCACGCGGATCGCGAAGATCGCCGCGCACAGGATCAGGACGAGCCCCCAGCGGGGCACGAGGACGAGGCCGGCGGGTCCGGGATCGGTCCGGTAGGCGATGATCGGCACGCAGAGCCCGAACGCCACCAGGGCGTAGAGCGCAGCGTCGCGCAAAATGCCGCCCATCGCGGAGGAGGGCGGGGCGTCGGAGGCGGGGGCGGCCATCAGACCTTCTCGACTTCCGGCCGGCCGAGGATGCCCGAGGGCATGAAGATCAGGACGATCGCCAGGATCGAGAAGGCGGCCACGTCCTTGTACTCGATGGAGAAGTAGGCGGACCAGAAGGTCTCGATCAGGCCGATGATCAGGCCGCCGAGCACCGCGCCGGGCAGGGAGCCGATGCCGCCGAGCACCGCCGCCGTGAAGGCCTTCACCCCCGGCACGAACCCGTCGGAGAAGGACACGACGCCGTAGTACATGATGTACAGGACCCCCGCGACCGCCGCGAGGGCGGCGCCGAGCACGAAGGTGAGGGAGATCGTCCGGTCCACGTCGATCCCCAGGAGGGCGGCCATCTTCCGGTCCTGCTCGCAGGCCCGCTGGGCGCGCCCGAAGGGCGTGCGCTGCACGAGGTACCAGAAACCGGTGAGCAGCACCGCCGTCACCCCCATGATGAGGCACTGCTTGTAGGACAGGACGACGGAGTAACCCTCGTTCTCGATGAGCGAGAAGCCCCCCGAGAAGACCGGCGGCATCGACTTGTTGCGCGCGCCCTGCACCACCTGGACGAAGTTCGACAGGAAGATCGACACGCCGATCGCCGAGATCAGCGGCGCCAGCCGGAAGGAGCCCCGCAGGGGCCGGTAGGCCACCCGCTCGATGGCCCAGCCCCAGAGGGCGGTCAGCGCCATCGCCGCCACGAGCACCAGGAGGAAGGCGAGGGCGATCGAGGTGATGCCGAGCCAGGTGGTGAGCAGCAGGAACACGATCATCGCGATGAAGCAGGAGACCATGAAGACGTCGCCATGCGCGAAGTTCACCATGCCGATGATGCCGAACACCATCGTGTAGCCGATGGCGATGAGCCCGTAGATCGAGCCGAGCGTCAGGCCGTTGATGAGCTGCTGCAGGAAAACGTCCATGCTTCCATCCGCTTGAGGATTGCTCGGGACCATGGCCGCCGGGGCGCCCGTTCCGCAAGTCCCTCCGAGCCCGTCCTTCGAGCCAGTCCCGTCGAGCAAGTCCCGTACCGCAAGCATGGCCGTTTCGCTACGACCCCGGCCGGACGGCATGACACAAAACGGTCGCGTTGCCTTGCGGCCCCCTCGGTCACGGACTTGCGTCTGGCGCAATTCATGCCTCACGTTAATCACTAATCAAGCCCAGTCATCCGGGGCGGAGTCAGGGAGAAATGCAATGTCCGGCTCACGGCTGACCACGCTCATCTTCATTGGCATGATCCTCGGCATCGCGGTCGGGTACGCCTGCAGCATCACCTGGCCCGACCCCCAGACCGCCAAGGAGATCGCCGGCTACATCGCGCTGATTTCGGATATCTTCCTGCGCCTCATCAAGATGATCATCGCTCCGCTGGTGTTCTCGACGCTGGTGGTGGGCATCGCGCACATGGGCGACACCGCGGCCGTCGGCCGGGTGGGCGGCAAGGCGCTGCTGTGGTTCGTGGGTGCCTCGTTCTGCTCCCTGATGCTCGGGCTCGTGCTGGTGAACCTGCTCCAGCCCGGCCACAACCTGAACCTGCCTCTCCCGGATGTCGGGGCGGGGACCGGCCTTAAGGCGGCCTCCCTCTCCCTGAAGGAGTTCGTCACCCACCTCGTGCCCAAGAGCGCGGTGGAGGCGATGGCCAACAACGAGATCCTGCAGATCGTGGTGTTCTCGATCTTCTTCGGCGTGGCCTTGGCGGCGCTGGGGGAGAAGGGGCGCTTCCTCGCGAAGGGAATCGAGGGGGTGGCCGACGTGATGCTCAAGATCACCGGCTACGTGATGATGTTCGCCCCCGTGGCGGTCTTCGCGGCGATCGCGGCGACGATCACCACCCAGGGCATCGGCGTGCTCGTGACCTACGGCAAGTTCATGCTGATGTTCTATTTCGGCCTGTTCTGCCTGTGGACGCTGCTGATGGCGGTGGGGGCGCTGCTGGTGGGGACCGGCGGGATCAGCCGCCTCGTCAACCTCATCAAGGAGCCCTTCGTGCTCGCCTTCTCCACGGCGTCGAGCGAGGCGGCCTACCCGAAGCTGCTCTCGAACCTCGAGACCTTCGGCGTGCCGAACAAGATCACCTCGTTCGTCCTGCCGATGGGCTACTCGTTCAACCTCGACGGCTCGATGATGTACTGCACCTTCGCGGTCATGTTCATCGCGCAGGCCTACAACATCCCGCTTACCTGGGCGCAGCAGTTGACGATGCTGCTCCTGCTGATGGTCACGTCGAAGGGCATGGCCGGCGTGCCCCGGGCCTCGCTGGTGGTGATCTCGGCGACGCTGACGCAGTTCAACATCCCCGAGGCGGGGCTGCTGCTCATCATCGGCATCGACCAGTTCCTGGACATGGGCCGCTCGGCCACCAACGTGCTCGGCAACAGCATCGCCACCGTCGCGGTCGCCAAGTGGGAGGGTCAGCTCACCCTGACCGACCAGCGGCTCGACCACGTGGGCGCCAGCCCCGCGCCGGCGGAGTGACGCGCGCCCCTCGCCCCGCTTGCGGAAGTCGTTGGAAAATCCGGTCGCCGCGCCCGTTCCCATGCCCCACCTCATCCTGGGAGCCTGCCCGGAAAGTCCCTGCTTCCCGCCCTCGCCCTCATCCTGAGGCGCGGCGATCGCCGCCTCGAAGGAGGGCCCCAGGGATCCTGGCGCCTTCTGGAAGTCTCCTTCGAGGCCACCGCTTCGCGGCGGCACCTCAGGATGAGGGCGAGAGGAGGAGGAAAGGCGACCTTCCGGCCAGGCTCTCAGGATAAGGGAGGGGGTGGGAAGGGTGTCGCGACGATCCCCGCGAACGGGGCGGGCGGATGTTCCCGTGGTCTTATGGAAAGTGAGCGGCGATGCCCTTGAGAGTCCCATCCCTGTCGCTGCGGATCGCGCTCCTCGTCGCCCTGGTCGCGGCCACCCCGGCTCGGGCGGTGGAGGTGCTCACCGGCACCCTCAAGACCGCCGCCGCGCGCGGTGAGATCGTCATCGGCTACCGGGACAGCTCCATCCCGTTCTCCTTCGTGGAGGGCAAGCGGGCGGACGGCTCGCCCCGGCCGATCGGCTACGCCATCGACCTGTGCGGCGAGGTGGTGGACGACCTGCAGAAGGCCGTGGGCCGCCCCCTCAAGGTGCGTTACGAGCCCGTGACCTCCGGGAGCCGGATCGAGGCCGTCACCTCCGGGCGGGTCGATCTCGAATGCGGCTCCACCACCGCCAACGCCGAGCGGCGCCGGCAGGTCGCCTTCTCCCCCGTCGACTTCATCAGCGCCACCAAGCTTCTGGTGCGCCGGGGCTCGCCGGTGGCCTCCTACCGGGACCTCGGCGGGCGCACGGTGGTCGTCACCGCCGGCACCACCAACGATCGGATCGTGCGCGATCTCCTCACCCGGCTGAGGATCGACGCGCAGGTGGTCACCGCCCCCGACCATGCCGCCTCCTACGCGATGGTGAAGGCCGGCAAGGCCGACGCCTTCGCCCTGGACGACATCCTGCTCTACGGGCTCATCGCGGGCGATCCGGCGGACGGGGCCGCCTACACCGTCCTGCCGGACAAGCTCTCCTACGAGCCCTACGGCATCATGTTCCGCCGGGACGACCCGGAACTGGCGGCCTCCGTCGCCGCCACCTTCACCCGGCTGGCCGAATCGCGGGAATTGCGCTGGACCTACGAGCGCTGGTTCCTCAAGCGTCTGCCCAACGGCGAGCGCCTCGACGTGCCGATGTCCGACGACCTGCGGGTGAGCTTCCAGTTGTTGGGGCTCGACGCCGGGGAGTAGGGGCCGCCTCGCTTTCGCCCCATGGGGCCCGGAAAAGGCGCGCGTTGACCCTTCGCTCACCTTTCGCCGCGAGCGTGCCGCCCATGCCGAACGCCGCCGCCCTGCGCCTCGCCCTCGTCGCCGCCGCCCTCGGTGCGGCCCCCGCCGCGCAGGCGCATCCCCACGTCTGGGTCACCGCCAAGGCGCAGCTCGTCTACGCCGACGGCAAGGTCACGGGGGTACGCCACGCCTGGAGCTTCGATCCGGAATACTCGGCCTTCGTGACGCAGGGCCTGGACGCCAACAAGGATGGCAAGTTCACCCCCGACGAGTTGGCCGGGCTCGCCACCACGAACACCGAGAACCTCGCCGAGTTCGGCTACTTCACGAAGCTCAAGGTCGCCGGCCGGGAGCAGACCTTCACCGAGCCCCGCGAGGCGGCGATGCGGATGGAGGGCAACGCCCTGACCCTGTCCTTCCTGCTGCCCCTCAAGGCCCCCGCCGCCCCGGGCCGGGGCGTCGCGGCGCTGGAGGTCTACGATCCGACCTACTTCGTCTCCTTCGCCTTCGCGGAGGGGCCGGAGGCGGCCACCCTCACCGGGAGCCCCCCGGGCTGCGCCGCCACCGTCACCCGGCCGAAGACCGAGGGGACGAAGGTCGCCGACGCCAAGACGGGGATGAGCGAGGCCTTCTTCGAGGCACTCACCGCCGCCTCGAACTACGGCGAGCAATTCGCCAACCGGGTGATCGTCGCATGTCCGTAGGGATCGGGATCGCCGCGCCGCCGGCCTCCCGGCTCGCCCGGCGCCTCGGTCTGATGGCCGGAGCGGTGGCCCTGGCCGCCGGCCTTATCGCCCTTCTGGCCTGGCTCGTCGCCCCCGGCCTCGCCACGCCGCCCCCGCGCTCGCCCTTCGGCATCGGCTTCCGCGAGGCGGCCCCCGCCGCCACCGGCCTCGGGGGGCTGATCCTCGCCCTCCAGGCGAGCTTCGCCCGGGCCATGAACGGGGCGGTGATCGCCCTCAAGGGCGGGGGCGAGTGGACGCCCCTCATCGGCCTCGCCTTCGCCTACGGGGTGTTCCACGCCGCCGGGCCCGGCCACGGCAAGGCGGTGATCGCCGGCTACATCCTGGCGGGAGAGCGGGCCTTCCGGCGGGGCTGCGCGCTCGGCGCCTGCGCCGCCCTGCTTCAGGCCCTCGTGGCGATGGCCCTCGTGGGGGTCGGCAGCCTCGTCCTCAACGCCACCGCCGCCTCGATGACGCGGGCGGGGACCTTCATCGAGACCGTGAGCTTCGCCCTCGTGGCCGCCGCCGGCCTCGCCCTCGCCTGGCGCAAGGCCGGGCAACTGGCCGGCGGCCACGCCTGCGGCCCGGATTGCGCCCACATCCCCGGCCCCCGGCTCGCCGCCGAGGTCCGGTCCTGGCGGGAGGCGGCGGGGATCGTCCTCGCCGCCGGTTCGCGCCCCTGCGCCGGGGCGGTGCTGGTGCTGGTCTTCGCCCTGGCGCAGGGCGTCGCCGGGGCCGGCATCCTCGCCGTGCTGGCCATGGCGGCCGGCACCGCGATCACCACCACGGCGCTCGCGGCGCTGGCGGTCTTCGCCAAGCGCGCCGCCCTGGCGCTTGCCGGCGGACGCGGCCGGGCGGGCGCCAGGGCCGTGGGCGGCCTCGAACTGCTGGCCGCCGCCTTCGTGCTCGTGCTCGGCGTGGCGATGCTCGCCGGCCTCGCCGTCGCGGCGGGATAACGGGATTCAAAAGGACGGGTCCTTTGGTGGGGTCCAGGGGCGAAGCCCTCTGGGATCGCGGGGCTCCGCCCTGCACCCGCCAAAGGGCTCGCCCTTTGGGAACCCCTTATTTCCGGCGCATCCGGTGCGCGACGAGGAGCGCCGGCGCCGCGAGGCCGATGGCCCAGTGGGCCGTCGAGACGACGGGGCGCAGGGTCTCGTCGCCGCAGTAATAGAGGGCGCAGCCCGTCCCGGCGAGGAGGGCGATGCCGCAGAACAGCGTCGCCCCGGTGACGCGCCGCCCCCGCGCCCAGCCGGCGGGAATGTGGACGCCCCAGAGCAGCCCGAAGGCCCAGAGGGCGGCGAAGCCGAAGACGCCGTGCGCCGTCAGGAGCCACGCATCGGCCGGCCGGTGGGCCGGCCCGAACTCCCCCTCCGGCACGAACACCCGGTGCGACAGCAACCACGGCAGGCCGGTCAGCCAGAGGCCGAGGCCGATCCCCTCGACGATCCGGCGACGGCGGCGCGTGATCCGGGCCGTGGGCCGTCCCGGCCTCACGCGACCACGCCGAGGGCGTGCCACGTCCCGTCCGCCTCGCGCAGGTGGGCGGCGGCGGCGAACTCCCCCAGCACCGGGTCGCTCGCGGGCCCCAGGGCCAGGACGACCTTCGTGAGGGCGTCCGCGACGGCGCAGGTCTCGGCGAGGACGCAGGCGAAGCGCCCCTCGCCCGCCGTCCTCCGGGTGCGCCCGTCGCGGTGCTGCCCGTCCGCCGCGTGGCGCGGGTCCGGCCGGCCGCCGCTACAGGCCAGGCCGCCCCCCTCCAGACGCACCACCGGCACCGCCTCGTCCGGGTAGCCGGTTCGCAGGGCGACGCCCTGGGGGCTTCCGAACAGGCGCAGGTCGCCCCCGGCATCGACGCAGGCCGCCCGCGCCCCGAAGGCCCCGAGCAGGGCGATGGCCCGGTCCACGGCGTAGCCCTTGGCGATGCCGCTCAGATCGAGCCAGAGCGGACGGCGCAGGCGCACCGTCTCCCCCTCCACCACGAGGTCGTGCCAGCGGGCGCCGGGGTCCGGCGGGCGGGCCCCTGCGGGGGTGGGCAGGCGTCCGTCGCGCACGAGATCCCCGGCGACGGTGGGATCGAAGGCGCCGCCGGAATGGCGCGCGATCCGCTGCGCCAGGGCCAGCACCGCGCAGGTTTCCACCGCCACGGGAATCCACGCGCCGGGCTCGGCGCGGTTCAGCCGGGCCACGTCGCTGTCGAGGGCGTGGTAGTTCATCCGCGCGTGGACGCGGGCGATGACGGCGAAGGCGGTGTCCAGGGCCGCATGGGCCCGGGATTCGGGCAGACCCTCCACGCGGATCGCGACCCTCGTGCCCAGCAGGGGCCGGGCCCGCTCAACCGGCGGCGAGCGCGATGGCATGGGTCGAGAGCAGGCGCTTCACGCCGTCCGTGATGTGCCGGGAGGAGAGCGTCGCCCCCGCGATATTGCGGATGTCGGCGTCGAGGGTGAGGGGCGCGCCGCGCCTCTTGCCGGTGAACTGCGCGCGCCAGGCCGCATCGCGCACGCCGTCGCCGTAGCTTTCCCGGTATTCCAGGATCTCCACGCCGCGCACGGCGCCGTGCCGGTCGAAGGCGACGGCGATCGGGATGAACTCGTGCTTGCCCAGCACCTCATCGACGATGAGCCACCCGCCGGTGGAGGCCTTCCAGGCCCGCACCTGCCGGCTGCGCACGCTGACGCCGGAATCGGCCTCGATCCCCGCGACCTGATCCGCCGTCAGCGTCACGGTCACGGGGGTGAGGGAGGCCCCCGGGAACAGGACCCCCTGAGCCTGCTGCACGGTGAGGTAGACCGCCGCCTGCGCCGGCACGGCGCAAGCCACGGCCGCCAGGGGAAGGAAGGACAAACTCGGCTTCATGAAGGGTGTCCGTTCGGGCCGGCGGCGCGCCTCGCGGCGCCCCTTGGCCGGGGCGTCAGAAGGTGTAGGCGACCTTCAGGGTGATCTCGTTGCGCTCGTGCGAGCGCAGGAACAGGCGGTGGCCGACCGGCGTGCCGTTCTCGTCGATCCCGTTCGGCGCGCCGTAGACCTGCCGCAGGTAGCCCAGCGTCGCCCAGAAGCGCTCGCCGGCGTAGTGGATCGACGGCCCCGCCCAGAACACGGAGTGCTCGAAGTTCGCGAACTGGCCATACTCGTTGTGATTGCGCGCCTCGAGCCCGGCGAACCAGTTCGGCGCGAAGCGGTAGGCGAGGCCGACCTCGTGGTTGAGGTCGAGTTCGCCGGCGTAGGCCTTCTCACCCTTGAAGCGGATGCCCTCGGTCTCCAGCACGAGGTTGTAGGTGAAGATCAGCTGATCATCGAGAAAGTTCTTCTGGAAGATCAGGCGGTATTCACCCCCGATCGACTTGTTGTAGGCGAGACCGTTGTGCAGGTCGCGCATGGCGAATTCGGGTTCCAGATAGAAGGCGAGACCGAAACCGTCCTTATAGGGACTGAACAGACGGTAGATGAATTCCATCGTCACACCCTGGAAATAGGTGCCGGTACGATGAAATCCGGTGGCGCCGAGGGGGTCGTCGTCGTCCGGCGCGCCCTTGGCGTGCATGGTCAGGTTGTTGATGTAGAGCGCCGCCTGGAAGTTATCCGTGACGCCGAGTTCGATCTCGGTGCGGTAATCGAGGGCATTGTAGGTGCCCATGCTCCGCCCGCTGCGATTGCGCACGAGTTGTTCCACCTCGATCCGCCCGGCGGGTTCGGTATCCGTGGTATAGACGCGGCTGAACAAGCTTTCCCCGGCCGTGCATATCGATACATCGCAGGCCACCGCCAGCGCAGCCGCCACCCAAACCCGCTTCATCCTGGCCCCCAATAACCGGCGGGCGCGCTTCTCGGAGCGATGTCCCGCCACACGGCGGACGAAAGACCTTAATCCTCAAATGAGTCAAGTTGATCGAATAAATATTTCATTGCAATCATTCTAATATTTGGCATATCTGCCTATACCGAAAGTTTAAGCGGGAAAGTCATAGCAACTTCTGATCGGTGCTTCCGAGGGCGGCGGCGGGGTGTGGCGCCCCTCGGGGCACGGATCCACCTCGCCAGCGGGTCGGAACCGTGCCACCTTCCCGGGGCGGGACAAGGCCCCGAACGGGCCGCCGACGCGCGCGGGCGCGGACCCGTGAGGAGGGAGCATGGCCCACAGGACCGTCATCACCTGCGCGCTCACGGGCTCGTTCGACACGCCGAGGAAGAACCCGGCGGTCCCGGTGAGCCCGAAGGCCATCGCCGCCTCCGCGATCGAGGCCGCCGCCGCCGGGGCGGCCATCGTCCACATCCATGTCCGCGACCCCGAAACCGGGACCCCGAGCATGGAGCTCGCCCATTACCGGGAGGTGGTGGAGCGGGTGCGCGAGCGGGACGAGGCGGTGATCCTCAATCTCACCACCGGGGCGGGCGGGCGCTTCGTGCCGGGGGAGGCCGACCCGTCCTCGGCGGGGCCCGGCACCACCTACGTGTCCCCGGAGGCCCGCACCCGCCATGTCGGCGCCCTGCGCCCGGAGATCTGCACCCTCGACATCGCCACGATGAATTTCGGCGAGCACCTGTTCCTCAACACCCCCGCCCATCTCCGGGCGATGGCGGGGGCGATCCGCGCCGCCGGGGTGAAGCCGGAGATCGAGGGGTTCGACCTCGGCCATATCGAACTCGCCCGGCATCTCATCGCCGAGGGCCACCTCGCCCGGCCGCCCCTGTTCCAGCTTTGCCTCGGCATCCCCTGGGGGGCCCCGGCGACGGCCGAGACCCTGGTGGCGATGCGCGCCCGCCTGCCGGAGGACGCGGTGTGGTCCGCCTTCGGCATCGGCCGGATGGAGTTCCCGATCCTGGCCGTGGCGGCGGGGATGGGGGGCCACGTCCGGGTCGGGCTGGAGGACAACCTCTACCTGTCGCGGGGACGCCTCGCGCCGAGCAACGCCGCCCTGGTCGAGAAGGCGGTGAGCCTGCTCGCCCACCTCGACCGCGATCCGGCCACCCCCGACGAGGCCCGGGCGATCCTCGGCCTCGCGCCGCGGGGGCGGGACGCGGCGCCGCGTCCTTGACGGTTCGCGGCCTTCCTCACCCCCACCGGTATCGGCCGCGCGCGCGGCCGGATAGTCTGGTCCCGGACGAGCCTTCAGCGGCGATCAACGCCCGCATCGGCCGGCCGGGGAGAAAACGATGACGATCCGCCATATCGCCGCGCGGCTGATGGGAACGCTGTGCGCGCTCACGGCCGGCACCGCCCTCGCGGCCGACCTCGTGCCGGTGAAGATCGGCGTGCTGAACGACCGCTCGGGGGTCTATTTCGACTCCACCGGCGAGGGCGCGGTGGTGGCCGCGCGGATGGCGGTGGAGGATTTCAAGCCCGAGACACATGGGCTGAAGGTCGAGGTGATCGCCGCCGACCACCAGAACAAGCCCGATGTCGGCGCCTCGGTCGCCCGGCAATGGTACGACCGGGACGGCGTCGACGCGATCTTCGACGTGCCGACCTCCTCGGTGGCGCTCGCCATCGCGCAGATCACCAAGGAGAAGAACAAGGCCTTCATCAATTCCGGCGGCGGCACCGCCGACCTCACCGGGCCGCAATGCACCCCCAACACCGTGCACTGGACCTACGACACGGCGGCCATGGCCAACGGCACCGGCAAGGCGCTGCTCAAGCGCGGCGGCAAGACCTGGTACTTCATCACCGCCGACTACGCCTTCGGCCTCGCCCTGGAGCGCGACACCAAGGCGGTGGTGGAGAAGAACGGCGGCAAAGTGGTGGGTGGCGTGCGCACCCCCTTCCCGAACCCCGACTTCTCCTCCTTCCTGCTCCAGGCCCAGGCCTCGGGGGCGCAGGTGATCGGGCTCGCCGACGCGGGGCTCGATGCCGCCAACGCCATCAAGCAGGCGCACGAGTTCGGCATCCGCCAGGGCGGGCAGAAGCTCGCCGCCCTGCTCATCGCCATCACCGACATCCATTCCCTCGGGCTGGAGGTCGCCCAGGGCCTGGAATTCACCTCCTCGTTCTACTGGGACCGGAACGACGAGAGCCGTGCCTTCGCCGCCCGGTTCGAGAAGAAGATGCCCGGCCGCAAGCCGACCTCGTACCAGGCGGGGGTCTATGCCAGCACGCTGCACTACCTGAAGGCGGTGGAGGCGCTTCACTCCTCCAAGGACGGCGCCGCCGTCGTCGCCAAGATGAAGGAGATCCCCACCGACGATCCCCTGTTCGGCCAGGGGACGATCCGCCCGGATGGGCGCAAGATCCACCCGATGTACTTGTTCGAGGCGAAGGCCCCCTCCGAGTCGAAGGGCGAGTGGGACCTGTACAAGCTCCTGGAGACCATTCCCGCCGATCAGGCCTTCCGCCCCATGAGCGAGGGCGGCTGCCCGATGGTGGCGAAGTAGGCGCCCACGCAAGGGGGCGGCGTCCCGGCCGGGGCGCCGCCCTCCGCTCACCCGTTGGCGGCGATCAGAACCGGTAGGTGAAGTTGCCCTTCACCGCCTGGTCCTGCGCCCGCGATCCGGTCTGCCCGGTATAGGCCACCCCCAGCGTCGCGTTCGGCGCCACCGCGAGGTCGAGGCCCACCTCGGCCACCACCGCGTCCCGGTCGATCGGCACCCCCGCCGACAGGAAGGCCGGGCCCGTCCCGAAGGACAGGAGCGCCTTCGGCACCACGTCCCCGAACGCCCGCCGGTAGCCCACCAGGGCGTGCGCCGTCAGCGGCAGGCCGAGCCCGATGTCGAAGGCGGTCTGCCCGCGCAGGCCCGCCGTCAGGGCGCCGAGGTCGTAGTCGCGGGAGAGCCCCCGCAGCGCCGCCACCCCCCCGGTCTCGGCGAAGCCGTCCCGGTGGATGCCGACATAGGCGCCACCCACGAAGGGCTCGAGGTAGGTGGCCGCCGGCTGCACCGGCACCACCGCCCCGGCGCCCTTCGAGACCAGCACCGCCGGCGCCGGCTGGCCGAGCGCGAAGCGGTAGCCGATCTCGCCGAAGCCCTGCACCGTGGATCCGCCGTAGCGGCCGGACGGCGCGTCCGACACCCCGGGGAAGGCCACCGTGCGCCGGGTGCGCAAGGATTCGTCGGCATAGACCGCCCCGAGCCGGACCGAGACCGGCCCGACCTCGTAGCCGCCGTAGACGCCGCCGAACCCGCTGGTGATGCCCGCCGACTGGGCGCGGCCGGTCGTGTCCAGGGTGTTCTCGGTGTAGCCGCCGACGACGCCGAGCTTGATCCCGCTCGGCAGGCGCACATCCAGGCCCGCCACGAAGCCGGCCAGCGTCCGGTCGAGGCCGAAGGCGTTGCCGCCGGAGGCGCTGCCGAAGGCGCCGAAACCCTGGCCCCAGATCCCCACCACGGTGGGGTCGAGGGTCTGGATCGGCACGGCCGTGACGGGCGGCCGCCGGCCGGGGAGGTCGGCGGTGTAGGCGGCGGGCAGGGCGCCGAAGTTCAGGCCGCCGGCGGCGCCGGGGGTGGTGCCCCAGCGCAGGCGGTCGAGGATGGCCTCGCGGACGAAGAAGGCGGTCTCGTAGGAGGAGGAAACGGTGGAGCCGTGGATGTCGCCGGCCAGCGCCCGGAAGGCCCCCTGGGCCTCCGGGGTGGTCAGGCCCACGGTGGCGTTGTAGGCGCCGCTGCCCGGCCCGCCCGCCTGGATCGCGTTGGCGACGGAGGCGCCGTTGCGGGTGGTCGCGATCGACCCGAAGGCGATGTCGTTGCGGGTGAGGGTGAGGTCGACCTCGTTGGGCTGGTAGCGCAGGGTCGGGGTGAGGAAGGCGAAGTTGGAGGAGACGCCCGCGAACCGCCCGGCGACGCCGCCGCCGGCGGTGAGGATCGCGTACTGGGTGCGGGGGCTGTAACCGCCGTTCTGGGCCAGCACCTGCACGGTGCCGCCGGCGAGCGTCGCGGTGCCGGTGACGGCGAGCCGGTCGGCTTGGCCGGCGGCGTTGGCCTCGATCTGGAGGATGGAGCCCTGGGCGAAGGCGGCGTTGCCGGCCACCGTGAGGGTGCCGATGGAATTGCCCGGGGCGACGGTGCCGCCCGACAGCGCGGCGAGCCCGCCCACCGTGCCCGTTCCGCCGAGCAGGCCGCCCGCGTTCACGAAGACCGTGCCGGCGATGGCGCCGTTGGCGGACAGGGCGCCGCCGTTGCCGATGCTGGCATCGGTGGCGAGCGTGTCCTGCGCCTCCATCGCCAGGGTGCCGGTGACGTTCCCGAAGTAGCCAGCCGCCGTGTAGAGGTCGAGGCGGGCCCAGTAGCTCAGCGCCGAGCCGTAGAAGGCGGCGAGCGCGTTGGTCTGCGTGTTGACGAGGATCTGGTTGATCGTTCCCGTGGAGAGCTGGCCGTAGAGGCCGCCGTCCGGGGCGATGGTCTTGGCCGCCGCGGTGGAGCCGCCGTAGAGGGGCGCCAGGAGGATCGAGGCGTCCGGGCCGCCCGACGGTGCCTGCTCCCGGGGGGCCTGGGCGAAGGTGAGGCTCGGCAGGCCGTAGTTCAGGCGCGATTGGTACAATGCCTGGTTGGCCGCGGACGGCAGGTAGGGGTTGCCGGCGGCGTTCGCCGGGCCCGTGGCGCAAGCGGCGACGGTGTTGCCGCATTGGCCCGAGAGATAGGTCTGGAGCTCGGCCCGCGCCTTGGTGAACAGGCTCGGCAGGTCGATCGCCGTGCCGGTGGTCGCGGCGTTGCCGATATAGGCCGGGTTGGTGAAGCCCTGCGCGAGGTCGTAGGCCGAGAAGGCCCGCGAGGCGATGATGTCCAGGGGATAGTGGACGCCCAGCACGATGCGGTTGTTGGCGTAGTCCGACGCCCGCAGGAGCATGTTCTGGTACTGCTGCGGCACCAGCATCGCGAGCAGGTAGCTGTCGGTATAGGCGTACTGGGTGTGGCCGCTCGGGAAGGACGGGTTGGTGGCGATGCCGCTCAGCGCCGTCGGATCGAAGATCGTGTACCGGCCCTGGGCGACCTGGATCGGCCGGGAGGAACCGTAGACGTCCTGGCCCGCCTGCGTGTTGCGCACGCCGTAGGCGAGGTCGAGGACGCTGTCGCCCGTGTTCGGCAGGGTGCCCGTCGCCCCGGCCGCGCCGGCGGGGGAGCCGGCGGGAATCGTGTAGGAGGCGGTGGGCAGGGTGAAGCCGGAGGGCGCCACCGCCGGCACCGGCACGTAGCCGGCGGGCGTGGTGCCGGGATTGGTGGCCGCCCCGTTGGCGAAGTAGTTCTTGGCCACGCCGAGGTCGGCGCTGAACACCGCATAGGCCTGGTTCAGCAGGCTGAAGGTCGCCGCGAGGGGGCCCGACGTGGCGGTGCTCCCCCGGATCCCGGTCTGGTAGATCGGGCCGAGCTGCGAGCCGAGCCCGCCCACCGGCTGGAACGGGTTCAGCCCGCCCGCGCTCTGCGCCGCCTGGAGGGGCAGGCCGCCGGCGAGGTTGTCCGCCGGGCCCAAGGTCACCCGCGTCCCGTCCGCGAGGGTGATCCGCGTCGCGAAGGCGGCGTTGCCGGGCAGGGACTTGTCGCTGATCGCCCGCTGCTGGTCCGCCACCGAGGCGCCCTGGTTCTGGGCGACCGCCTGGGACAGGTTGTCCTGCAGGGTCTGCTGACCGATCGGCGTGCCGTTCAGGCTCAGGAACGGCCCGAGCAGAGTGAGCACGTTGACGTTGGACGGCGTGGTGTTGACGGCCTGCGCCAGCGCGGCCGTCGTCCCGAACGCCGCGACCATCAGCGCGGCGAGCGAAACACTCGTCTTGAAGTTCATGGATGCCCCCAACCGGCTGGTCCCCGGGTGAGGGCTGTTTAACAAAACCTAACCTGTGGATTTCGTCATAATGCCGTCACAACTCTCGACAGCCATTTCCGTGATCTAAAAACAACATTCGCTCTATTTCAGTCGGCTAAAGGATTAAATGGGAATAGGGCGGAAGACGCTCCCGCCCGGCCCTACATCCGCTTGGTGACGAGGGTCTCGGCCCGGTCGTCGGGCTGGCGGCTTGCCGCCTGGAGCAGGGGGACGACCCCGTCGGCATCCGGGGCGACGAGGTAGCTGAGGTCGAGCCCCTCGCGGATGAAGCCGTGGCGGCGCATGTGCTCGAACAGGTCGAGGAGCGGTGCCCAGAAATCCGCGACGGAGACGAGGACGACGGGCTTCCTGTGCCGGCCGAGCTGCGCCCAGGTCAGCTGCTCCACGAGTTCCTCCAGGGTGCCGATGCCGCCGGGGAGGGTGACGAAGGCGTCCGAGCGCTCGAACATCAGGCGCTTGCGGGTGTGCATGTCGGGCACGACGATCGTCTCGTTGACCGCCTCCAGCATGTTCTCCCGGGCCTGGAGGAAATCGGGGATGATGCCGGTGACGCGGCCGCCGTTCTCCAGCACCGCGCGGGCGACGGTGCCCATCAGGCCAACATCGCCGCCCCCGTAGACCAGGGACATGCCGGCCCGCGCCAGCGCGGTGCCCAACGCCTCGGCGGCCTCCCGGAAAGCGGGGTTCGTGCCGAACCCGGAGCCGCAATAGACACAGACCGTCCTCACCAGGGCCATCCGGCGCCCTCCTTCGCGCGTCGTCGATGCCGCCCCGGCGCGCCCGGCCCCGGCGACCGCCGCGCCAAAGTGCTGAGTTTCCGCAGGATTCTCCGCTGCCGTGAGCGGGGCGGGTTGGTGCCGGGCTCATGTAAGGTATTATGCACCGTGCAGTCGACGGGTTTCCGACCCGCGGCCCGCAGTCTTTCGAGGTCCCACCCCCGGGTATTAGGGGTGGTGCGTGGAGGTGATCGTGGTGACGACGCGCCGGGTAAGGCACGGAATCGTCCTGGCTCTCGCCGGATTGCTGGCGGGCCTCGGGATCGTCGCCGCCCTGTTCTGGGATGGCGGCCTCGGTCGCCTGCGTCAATCCGCGACCGGGGACGACGCCGCCGGAAGCCGCGCCGCCATCGCCGACCTGCCGACCATACCGCCGGGCGTCCCCTCGTCCGCCCCGCAGGGCGACCGGCAAGGGGATCGGCAAGGGGATCGGCAGGGGGATCTGCAAGAAAATCGGCAGGACACCCGGCAGAGCCCCCCGGCCACCGCCACCCCGGCGGCGGGCCCGCGCGAGGCCACGCCCCCCGGCGCGCCGCCCCGGGACAAGGCGGAGACACCGCCGCCCGCCGCCGACGCGCCCCCCGGGACCCAGGCCGCCGGGGAGGCGCCCCGTTTCGACATCGTGCGCGTGGAGCCGAACGGGGACGCGGTGATCGCCGGGCGCGCTAAACCCAACATCGTCGTCGAGATGCTGGTGGACGGCCAGCCCGTCGCCCGGGCGCTGACCGACCCGTCGGGGCAGTTCGCCATCGTGCCGCCGCCCCTGCCGAGGGGGTCCAGCGAGATCGTCCTCCGGTCGAAGAGCGCGGACGGGCGCGAGACCCGCTCGGCGCAGAGCATCGCCGTGTCGGTGGCACCGAACGGCGACACCCAGCCCCTGGTGGCCCTGACGAGTCCCGA
>JAKONI010000285.1 GCA_022702015.1 Beijerinckiaceae bacterium
TGTTCGGCTACACCTCGATGGTCTACGCGCTGGTGGTCATCACCATCCTCGCCTACCTCGTGTGGCTGCACCACTTCTTCACCATGGGCTCGGGCGCCGACGTGAACTCGTTCTTCGGGATCACGACGATGATCATCTCCATCCCCACGGGGGCGAAGATCTTCAACTGGATGTTCACGATGTACCGGGGCCGCATCCGGTTCGACGTGCCGATGATGTGGGTGGTGGCGTTCATCGTCACCTTCGTGATCGGCGGCATGACGGGCGTGCTGCTCGCCGTGCCCCCGGCCGACTTCGTGCTGCACAACTCGCTGTTCCTGATCGCGCACTTCCACAACGTGATCATCGGCGGCGTGCTGTTCGGCATGTTCGCGGGCGTCACCTTCTGGTTCCCCAAGGCCTTCGGCTTCAAGCTCGACGACTTCTGGGGGAAGATGGCCCTCGGGTTCTGGGTTACGGGCTTCTACGTCGCCTTCATGCCCCTCTACGTGCTGGGCCTGATGGGCGTGACGCGCCGGATGCAGCACTTCGACGATCCGTCGCTGCAGCCCTGGTTCATCGTCGCGGCGCTGGGCGCCGTGCTCATCGCCTGCGGCATCGGCTGCCAGATCATCATGTTCGTGGTGTCGATCCGTCGCCGCGAGGAGCTGCGCGACCTGACCGGCGACCCGTGGGGTGGCCGGACGCTCGAATGGTCCACCTCGTCGCCGCCGCCGGACTACAACTTCGCCTTCACGCCGGTGGTGCACGATTCCGATGCGTGGTGGGACATGAAGGCCCGGGGCTTCACCCGTCCGGCCGCCGGCTACCAGCCGATCCACATGCCGAAGAACACGGCGACGGGTGCGGTGCTGGCGGCGCTGAGCTTCATCCTCGGCTTCGCGATGGTCTGGTACGTCTGGTGGCTCGCCGCCCTGTCCTTCGTGGCGATCATCGCCGCCGCGATCATCCATACGTTCAATTACGACCGCGACTACTACATCCCCGCCGAGGCCGTCGCGCGGGAAGAGGCGAAGCGGATGCGCGAACTGGAGCTGGCGTAATCCGATGATGCACACCGACACCGCACCCCCCGGTACGGCTGCGCCGGTCTTCTTCGTCACCGACGAGGAAGGCCACCACAGCGAGGGCTCGACGATGCTCGGGTTCTGGCTGTACCTGATGAGCGACTGCCTGATCTTCGCGACCCTGTTCGCGACCTACGGCGTCCTCGGCCGCAGCTACGCCGCGGGGCCCTCCCCGAAGGATCTGTTCGACCTGCCGGGCATCGCCGTGAACACGGCCATGCTGCTGTTCTCGTCCATTACCTACGGCTTCGCGATGCTGGAGATGGACAAGGACGACAAGCGCAAGACGCAGATGTGGCTGGCCATCACCGGCCTCTTCGGCGTCGCCTTCGTGACGCTGGAGATCCGGGAGTTCGTCCACCTCTTCCATGAGGGCGCCCCGCCCTGGCGCAGCGCCTTCCTGTCCTCGTTCTACACCCTGGTCTCGACCCACGGACTGCACGTCTCGTTCGGCATCCTCTGGCTCGTGACCCTCATGGTGCAGGTCCAGAGGTACGGGCTCGTGGCGGCCAACAAGCGCCGCCTCATGTGCCTGTCGATGTTCTGGCACTTCCTCGACCTGATCTGGATCGGGGTGTTCACGGTCGTCTACCTAATGGGAGTGCTCGAATGAGCGCCGATGCGGGCCACCTCGCCCAAGGTCACGGGTCTCACGACCACGGGCATACCGAAGGCGGCCACGGTTCCGTCAAGTCGTACCTGACCGGGTTCGTCCTGTCGGTCATCCTGACCGTCATCCCGTTCTGGCTGGTGATGGGCGGCGTGCTGGACAACAGCCTCGTCACCACCCTGGCGATCCTCGTCCTCGGCGGGGTGCAGATGGTGGTGCACGTCGTCTACTTCCTGCACATGAGCACGAAGTCGGAGGGCGGCTGGACCTTCATGGCGCTGATCTTCACGATCACGCTGGTGGTCATCATGCTCGCGGGTTCGGTGTGGGTGATGTACCACATGAACAGGAACATGATGCCGATGTCCGGCCATGAGATGATGAACCAAATGCGGTGAGGGCGCCCGCCCCGCCTTCGCCGGGGAGGGAAGCCCCCTCCCCGGTCCGGCGGACGGTGTTCGGCCTCGGCGCCGTCATCGTCTGCCTCGTCCTCTTCGGCCTCGGGACATGGCAGGTGGAGCGCCGGGTCTGGAAGCTCGACCTGATCGCCCGCACCGATGCCCGGGTCCATGCGGATCCCGTGCCGGCCCCCGGCCCGGCCCAGTGGCCGGAGATCGGGCGCGACGATGCCTACCGGCACGTCCGCCTCGCCGGGAGGCTCCTCAACGATCGCGAGACGCTGATCCAGGCGGTGACCGATTACGGCGCCGGCTTCTGGGTGGTCACGCCCCTGGCCCGGGACGACGGTACCACCGTGCTCGTCAACCGGGGCTTCGTACCGGGGGACCTGCGGGATCCCGCCGCCCGGCGGGACGGGCAGGTGGCGGGCCCCGTGGAGGTGACCGGCCTCCTGCGGCTCACCGAGCCCGGGGGGGCTTTCCTGCGGTCGAACGATCCGGCGGGCCACCGCTGGTACTCGCGCGATGTCGCGGCCATCGCCGCCGCCCGGGGGCTGGCGAAGGTGGCCCCCTACTTCGTCGATGCCGACGCCACCCCCAACCCCGGCGGCTGGCCCGTGGGCGGACTGACGGTGGTGGCCTTTCCCAACAACCACCTCGTCTACGCGCTCACGTGGTACGGCATGGCGCTGATGCTGGCGGGGGTGCTCGTGGTCGGCGCCGTGCGCCGGGGCCGGGGTTCCCCAAGGGACTAGTCCCTTGGGTGGGGTGTCGGGGCGATGCCCTGACGGACATCGCAGGGCCCTGCCCTGCACCCGCGAAAGGGACTTGTCCCTTTCGAAACCCATGACTTTTGATGTCGGCTTACGCTGCTATAATGGTGGGACAAGAACCGACACGAGTCACGCCATGACCTCCCGCATCCCGGATTTCGCCGCCCTGCCGCTCTCCGGTGATCCGCTGGCGATCCCCGCCCCGGCGGTGGGCGAGCCGTGGATGACGCCGGAGGGCATTCCGGTGAAGACCCATTACGGCCCGGAGGACCGCGAGGGCATCGAGTTCCTCGAGACCTATCCCGGCCTGCCGCCGTTCCTGCGCGGCCCCTACCCTGCCATGTACGTCACCCAGCCGTGGACCATCCGGCAGTACGCCGGCTTCTCCACCGCCGAGGATTCGAACGCCTTCTACCGCCGCAACCTCGCCGCCGGGCAGAAGGGCCTGTCGGTCGCCTTCGACCTCGCCACCCACCGGGGCTACGACTCGGACCACCCCCGGGTCTCCGGCGATGTCGGCATGGCGGGCGTGGCGATCGACTCGATCTACGACATGCGCACCCTCTTCTCCGGCATCCCGCTGGACGAGATGACCGTGTCGATGACGATGAACGGCGCGGTGCTGCCGATCCTCGCCCTCTATATCGTCGCCGCCGAGGAGCAGGGCGTGCCGCCCTCGAAGCTCGCGGGCACGATCCAGAACGACATCCTCAAGGAGTTCATGGTCCGCAACACCTACATCTATCCCCCCAAGGGATCGATGCGGATCATCTCGGACATCTTCGCCTACACGTCGAAGAACATGCCGAAGTTCAACTCGATCTCGAT
>JAKONI010000287.1 GCA_022702015.1 Beijerinckiaceae bacterium
GCGGATAGGCCTGGTGCCCGACATCCCACACGATCCGGTCGTCGGGCGTGTCGAACACATGATGCAGGGCGACCGTCAGCTCCACGACGCCCAGCCCCGAGCCCAGATGCCCGCCGGTCACCGACACAGCCTCGATCATCTCCGCCCGCACCGCGTCCGCCACCGCCGGAAGATCGCTCTCCGGCAAACGACGCAGCGCCGACGTCTCGTCCAATCCGTCCAGAATCGAGGCTTCTATCCGTGACACTGGCACACCCGCTGGTTCGCTGACAGACCGTTCAAGACAGGTCCGCCCTCGCCACCCACGGCGCCGGCCCCTTCCCAACGGTTTTGATCCCTGGACGAAACCGGGATCATTCGATCGCACTTATAACGTCATCGCGCGGCTTTGCCACTTGAGTGGCCAAAGCCGCCAAGCAATGCCGAAGAATCGGTACGCATGACAGCGCAAGCCGGCTGTCGTAAGGGCGGCAGTTAAGCGTCCCGACGCATCCGATCAACGGTGCGGGCTGTCTTTCTGTCCCGCGTCCCCCAGGCTGAGGCCGGTCATGAAATTGCGCCGCACGCCATTCCGCTCCTTTCGCGCGTGCCTGCTGGTGGCGATCCCGCTCGGCATCGGCCCGGCCCTCGCCGCCGACGTCCAGCCTCCGCAGACCGAAGACAGGGTCCATTCCAACGCCTTCACGATTGCGTGCGGCGGCCCCGAACCGTGTCGGCCGCAGGCGGGGCCGGGACCGGCCGACCGTGAGGCACATCCCTTCGCCGGAAGCCTGGGGCGCCCCTGCGCCTGGCGCTGGCGGGACACACCGTCGGGCACCCGCAAGGTCCGCGTGTGCTTCTGATCCGCACCGCCGCTCTCGTCCTCCTCGTCGGGATCGGTACGGCGCAGGCGCGAAGCTGCCCGGAGATCTTCGCCGATGGGCGCAGGCCGGACCTCGTCAATCCGAAGCTTGGGCCGGGCAGCGTCCCCCTCTGCTACGATGCGTTCGGGCTGCTGTATTCCGGGACCTCGCGCACGCCGATTTACGCGGCCGAGCACCTCACGCGGGCGAGCGTCGCCGCGGCGCGGACGGTGGACCGGGTCGATGCCTTCCACGACGAGGAGGCCTTGCCGGAGGAGGCCCGCGCCCGCCTGGAGGATTATGTCCGCAGCGGCTTCGACCGGGGGCACATGGCCCCGGCCGGCGACATGCCGACGGGAGCGGCGCAGGCGCAATCCTTCTCCCTGGCCAATGTCGTCCCCCAGGATCGTGGCCTGAACCGCGGCCTATGGGCGGCGATCGAGGAGGATGTCCGCCGGCTCGCCACGCGGCGCGGCGCCCTGTTCGTCGTCACCGGGCCGATCTATTCCGGGGACACCATCCTGGCGATCAACGGCCGGGTCCTCGTGCCGACACAACTGTTCAAGGCCCTTTACGATCCGGCGCGCGGCGAGGCCGGCGCCTACCTCGTGCCCAACCGGCGCGACGCGGATTGGCGCCGGGTCTCGCTCGCCGAATTGCGGGATCTGAGCGGCCTCGACCTGTTTCCCGGACTGCCGGAGGCAGCCAAGACGCGGGCGATGGACCTGCCCGAACCTCGTGGCGAAGTCCGCGATGGAGCGGATGGCTCACCGCGCGGGCCGACGCGGGATACGGTGTCGTTCGAGTCCTGGGCAAAGGCCGAAATCCATCGCCTCGCGCGGCGGCTGTGGCGCGAGTTCATCCGCGCGATCTTTTAGGAGGAGCGCACCATGCCGAAGGCCGAAACCGGCTTTACCCCCTTCGCGGACGATGCCGCGGCGCAGACCATTGGCGACCTGTCCATCGAGAACGGGACGTCGCGCATCACCCTGCACGGCTCCGTCGATCTCACGCGGGACAAGAGCGGTCTGGAACGGGCGCGGGTGCTCCAGACGATCCTGACGCGGATCGTCGAGGTGCTGTCGGACGAGGCTCTGCCGGAGGTCGTCGCCGAGACGGAGAAACCGCCGCAGATGGTGAAGAACCCGTTCGCCTGATCACCCCCCGAGTACGTCCCGCCCGTCGCGTTCTTACGGGCGCGTTCTTGGGCGCGCGTTCTTGCCGGTCCGTCGCCGCCCTGATACTCCGGCGCAACACTCACACGCAAAGCGGGATGATGTCGGCGAGGGCCGGGCGTCCGCCCGCGACGGCGCGAAGCGCGAGGTCCGGCCGGCTCCCCCGAGGAGACCGGAACGGCGCCTCGCCCACCACCATCCGGGCGGCTGAACGCGCGAGCGCGCGCCGCCCGCCATCGTCAAGGACACCCACATGGCGCGCGAATTCATCTACCACATGAAGGGTCTGACCAAGACCTATACGGGTGGCAAGAAGATCCTTGATAACATCAACCTGTCGTTCTACCCCGATGCCAAGATCGGCGTGCTGGGCATCAACGGCTCGGGCAAGTCGACTCTGCTCAAGATCATGGCCGGCATCGACACCGAATGGACCGGCGAGGGCTTCGTCGCCCAGGGCGCCCGGGTCGGCTACCTGCCGCAGGAGCCGCAGCTCGATCCGAACAAGTCGGTGCGCGAGAACGTCATGGAGGGCGTCGCCGAGAAGCAGGCGCTGCTCGACCGCTACAACGAACTCGCGATGAACTATTCCGAGGAGACGGCGGACGAGATGACCGCCCTCCAGGACCAGATCGAGGCGGCCAACCTCTGGGAGCTCGATTCGAAGATCGATCAGGCCATGCTGGCGCTCGGCTGCCCGAGCGACGAGCAGCCCGTGGCCACCCTGTCGGGTGGTGAGCGCCGCCGCGTCGCCCTGTGCAAGCTCCTCCTGTGGGAGCCCGAGTTGCTGCTCCTCGACGAGCCCACCAACCACCTCGACGCCGAGACGGTGAACTGGTTGGAGGGCCACCTCAAGCAGTATCCCGGCGCGATCCTGATCGTGACCCACGATCGCTACTTCCTCGACAACGTCACGAGCTGGATCCTCGAACTCGACCGCACGCGCGGCTATCCCTACGAGGGCAATTACTCGGCCTGGCTCGTCCAGAAGCAGAAGCGTCTGGCCCAGGAAGGCCGCGAGGACATGGCCCGCCAGCGCGCCATTAACCGCGAGCAGGAGTGGATCGCCGCTTCGCCCAAGGCCCGGCAGTCGAAGTCCAAGGCCCGCATCACCCGCTACGACGAACTCGTGGCCAAGCAGAACGACAAGATCGACGCCTCGGCGCAGATCGTCATCCCCATCGACGAGCGGCTGGGCAACAACGTCATCGAG
>JAKONI010000293.1 GCA_022702015.1 Beijerinckiaceae bacterium
GCACTTCCTTGATCTCGTTGAGCGACTTGCGGCCGAAGTTCGGCGTGCGCAGCATCTCGCCCTCGGACTTCTGGATGAGGTCGCCGATGTAGACGATGTTGTCGTTCTTCAGGCAGTTCGCCGAACGGACCGACAGCTCCAGCTCATCGACCTTCTTGAGCAGCGCCGGGTTGAAGGGCAGCTGCGGCGTGAGCGGCGCGGCCTCCTCCTTGCGCGGGTCCTCGAAGTTCACGAACACCTGGAGCTGGTCCTGAATGATGCGCGCGGCATAGGCCAGCGAATCCTCGGGGCTCACGGCGCCGTTCGTCTCGACGGTCATGGTCAGCTTGTCCTTGTCGAGATCCTGGCCCTCGCGGGTGGTCTCGACGCGGTAGCTGACCTTCGTCACCGGGGAGAACAGGGCATCCACCGGAATCAGGCCGATCGGCGCGTCCTCGGGGCGGTTGCGTTCGGCGGGCACGTAACCCTTGCCGGTGGCGACCGTGAACTCCATGCGGATCTCGGCGCCGTCGTCCAGCGTGCAGATGATCAGGTCGGGGTTCAGGATCTGGATATCGCCGACCGTGCCGATGTCACCCGCCGTCACCGTGCCGGGGCCGGTCTTGCGCAGGGTCATGCGCTTGGGGGCGTCGGTCTGGGAGCGGATGGCGATCGTCTTGATATTGAGGACGATGTCGGTGACATCCTCACGCACGCCGGGGATTGAGGAGAACTCGTGCAGCACGCCGTCGATCTGCACCGAGGTCACCGCCGCGCCCTGGAGCGAGGACAGCAGAACCCGACGCAGGGCGTTGCCCAGCGTGGTGCCGAAGCCACGCTCCAGCGGCTCGGCGACCACCGTCGCGATCCGCTTGGGGTCGTCGCCGGTCGAAACCTGCAGCTTGTTCGGCTTGATCAGTTCCTGCCAATTCTTCTGAATGACCACGGTCCTACCTCTCGCGCCTCGCGGGGCCGCATCGTCCGGCACCCCCGTTTCGGCCGGGTGGAGGCGCCCCCTGGCCCGCCGCCCGGTCCCTAAAATCGATAGAGCTTACTCGCCGCCGACCCAGAGGGCCGGAACGAAGCTGTAGCCCGCCCCATCCCGCGCCACGTAGCCGAAGGCGGGAAATTCCAGGTGACAACCGGCGATGAAGGTCCGCTCGGAGGCCGCCTCGTCCATGATCCGCTTGCGGGTCGCCCGCGCCTGATCACCGTCGACGTCGAAGCCGACGCCGGCCTCGGGATTCTTGAACTGGATCGCCGGCAGATGAACCACGTCGGTCCAGATCAGCAGCGACTCGGAACCCGAGGTGATGCGGAAGCCGCAATGCCCGGGCGTATGGCCGGGGAGGTGCACCGCCTCGATCCCCGGAAGAACCTCGCCGCCCCGGTGCTCCCGCACCCGATCGGCATAGGGCGCGACCGCGTTGCGCGCGCCCTCGAAATACGACTTCGCCCCCTCGGGCGCCTTGGCCAGCGCCTCGTCGGGGAGCCAAAAAGCCGCCTCGTCGGAGTGCAGCACAACCTCGGCATTGCCGTAGACGGCCTTGCCGTCCTGAGCGAGACCGCCGCAATGGTCCGGGTGCAGGTGGGTGATCAGCACCGTGCCGATCTCATCGGGCGTCACCCCGGTGGTCGCCAGGGCCGCGCCGAGCCGCCCCATCGTCTCCACCGGCGCGAGCGCGCCGTACCCCGTATCGACCAGCACCGGCTTGCGGCCGGCGCCGGTGATCAGGAACGCATTCAGCGTGATCTTCGGCTGTTCGGTCCGGAAGCCGTCGCGCTGCAGGCGCGCCGCCTCCCCCTTGTCGATGCCCGTAACGAGATCGAGGTTCGCTTGGAACCAGCCATCGTTGAGCGCGGTGACCGTGAGGTCGCCGAGGTTCCAACGCAGCACGCCGGGCAGTGGCTTCGATCCCGCCATGAACTTCTCCCTGTTCGCCGACGATTCGCCGATCAGACGCGACGACGCTTGCGCGGACGGCAACCGTTGTGCGGGATCGCGGTCACGTCACGGATGGAGGTGACGGTGAAGCCGGCGGCCTGAAGGGCGCGCAAGGCCGACTCACGGCCCGAACCCGGACCGGACACCTCGACCTCGAGGGTGCGCATGCCGTGCTCGGCGGCCTTGCGGGCGGCGTCCTCGGCGGCGACCTGCGCAGCGTACGGGGTCGACTTCCGCGAGCCCTTGAAACCCATCGCGCCGGCCGACGACCAGGAGATCGTGTTGCCCTGGGCATCGGTGATGGTGATCATCGTGTTGTTGAAAGAGGCGGCGACGTGCGCGACGCCCGACACGATGTTCTTGCGTTCACGACGGCGGACGCGTTGCGGTTCCTTAGCCATTTTCTCTCACTCTTCCTTCAAGCACGCCCGTAACACCAGGCGCTCGGGATTCTTCTCGTGACTTCGGCGCTCTGGCTTGAAAGGCCGTCGCAACCGGGCGGGATGCCACGCAGGACACCCGACCTATGGGAAAGAAGGCCGAGCAAGGCACGGCCTTCCAAACACCAAGGATTACTTCTTCTTGCCGGCGATCGGCTTCGCCTTGCCCTTGCGGGTGCGGGCGTTGGTGTGGGTCCGCTGGCCACGCACCGGGAGCTGCTTCCGGTGGCGCAGGCCACGGTAGCAGGCCAAGTCCATCAGGCGCTTGATGTTCATCGAGACTTCGCGGCGCAGATCGCCCTCCACGACATAGTCGCGGTCGATCGCCTCACGAATCTGGAGAACCTCGGCGTCGGTCAGTTCGTTGACACGACGCTCGGCGGGGATGCCGACCTTGCCGGTGATCTCCTCAGCCTTCTTCGGGCCGATGCCATGGATGTACTGAAGCGCGATGACGACGCGCTTGCCGGTCGGGATATTGACGCCTGCGATACGAGCCACAGTGTTACTCCATATGAGGCCCGGTCGATGCCGGGCGGAGGTCGCGCGCGTCCGGTGGAGGCCGGCCCTTGCGCACGTGCAACGACAACGCGGCCCGCGGGCAGCCCTCGCCAGGGCACCTCGGACCATCGTTCGGTTGGACGAAGGACGGTCTGCTACGCCGCTGAGATTGGTCTGTCAATGACTTGGGAACGAAAAACGATGGCCGTGTCGAACCACGCCGGCGAGTGCCTTCGCGCCTTCACCGCCAAGGTCCTGCGGGAGGCGTCCGCCAATGTCGAGGAAGTGGTGCCGGTGGTCCTCGCCGTCGTGGGCGGTGTCCTCTGCGCCGCCGAAGCCGATTCCATTGCCCTCCAGACGATGGAACACGAAGAAGGCAGCGTCCTGTGGGCCTCATTCGGAGGAAAGCGGATGGCGTTCCGCTTCAATCCGATGACGGCGATGATCGAGCTGCGGACCGATACGCTGGAGGGGCATCCCGAACGCCGATTCGGACGGCGCTCGCTCCCCATGGATATCCTGAACTTCTTCGGCCCGGATCGCGCCGCCGTTGCGGCCCGGACCAAGTCGTGATCCCGATCAGCGATTCCGCTGGCTCAGGAGGCGGCAATACCCGCCATCGTTCCGGTAACCCGCCGGGCAGTGCCGGACGCAGGCCCCAGCCGCGAATTTAAGAGGCGGCCGGCAAGCGTTCCGGAAGCGCTGCTGCCGGTACGCGAAGGACTGGGCGGGGCTCTGCGCGGTCGCCGGTTCCGGCAGGATAGAGAGGGCCGCCGCAACGAGGGCGGCGGACAGGACGAAGCGGTAAATCATGAATGGCTCCAGTCGGGGAGGGCGCCCGTCAACGCGCCCCTCCCCAACCGGTTCGGCTACACCCGGACCTTTACCCGGTCAGGAAGCGACCCGCTCCTTGTGGGGCTCAAGGATCTGCACCAAATCGCCCGTGACCTCATCGATGGGCTTCATGCCATCGACGGTCTTCAACATGCCGAGCTTGTCATAATAGGCCGATAGCGGCGCTGTCTGAGCACGGTAGGCTTCGAGCCGCTGCTTGAACACCTCCGGCGTATCATCCTTCCGCACGGCTTCCCCCCGGGCGGCGGCGTCGGCGGCACGCTTGGCGATGCGCCCGACCAGGGCGTCTTCATCGACCTTCAGCTCGATGACGCCCGACAGGTTCAAGCCCTTGCCGGCGAGCATCCGGCCCAGTGCCTCGGCCTGAGCCACCGTGCGGGGGAAACCATCGAGGATGAAGCCCGGCCGGGCATCCGCCTGCTCGATCCGGTCAGCCACGATCCCGACGACGATCTCGTCGGAGACCAGCCCGCCGGATTCCATCACGGCCTTGGCCTGAAGCCCCACCGGCGTCCCGGCCGCAACGGCGGCCCGGAGCATATCGCCGGTCGAGAGCTGCGGAATGCCGTAGCGCTGGACGATCCGCTCGGACTGTGTGCCCTTCCCCGCCCCGGGCGGTCCGAGCAGAATGATACGCATGGCGTTGTCCTCTCAGGGCCCGGCTTTCCGGGCTCCAGGTTCAACGGACGATACCTTCCCGGCATCGCCCCCTCACGTTTTTCTAGCGGCTCGGCCGGAGGGGGAAACCCCGCCCTTCGGCCGAGCGGTGCATTTTTCAACGGATGTCGCCCATGGGTCGCGGTTGTCCCACCGGGCGTCCGTCCCTTCAGCGCCGGCCGCGTCCGGGAGTCGCGCCGCGCAGCTTCGCCCGCTTCACGAGGCCCTCGTACTGATGCGCCATCAGATGCCCGTGGATCTGCGCCACGGTGTCCATGGTCACGGTCACGAGGATGAGAAGCGACGTACCGCCGAAGCCCAGGCTGGCCGAGGCGTAGGCCGAGAGGATCTCCGGGAACAGGCAGACGACGGTGAGGTACAGGGCGCCGATCACGGTGATGCGGGTGAGCACCTTGTCGAGGAAGGTCGCCGTCCGCTCCCCCGGGCGGATCCCGGGGATAAAGCCCCCATGCTTCTTCAGGTTGTCGGCGGTCTCCTGCGGGTTGAACACGACCGCCGTGTAGAAGAACGTAAAGAAGATGATCAGCGCGGCATAGAGCGCGATGAACAGCGGCGTACCATGGCCGAGATAGGCCGTGACCATGCCGAGCCAACCGGAGCCGTTGCTCGGCGAGAAGCTCGCCGCCGTCGCCGGCAGGAGGAGAAGCGACGAGGCGAAGATCGGCGGGATTACCCCCGAGGTATTGAGCTTCAGCGGCAGGAACGAGGTCTGGCCCTCGTACATGCGGTTGCCGACCTGGCGCTTGGGATAGTTGATCAGCACCCGCCGCTGCGCCCGCTCCATGAACACGATGAAGTAGATGAGGGCGACGGCCGCCACCGCGACGCCGAGGATCACCAGGGGGGAGATCGCCCCGGTGCGCCCGAGTTCGAGGGCGCCGACGAGGGTCACCGGCAGGTGGGCCACGATCCCGGAGAAGATGATCAGCGACGAGCCGTTGCCGATGCCCCGGGAGGTGATCTGCTCGCCGAGCCACATCAGGAACAGGGTGCCGCCGGTGAGGGTGATCACCGTCGAGGCCAGGAAGAACGGGCCCGGGTCGATGGCCGCCGAGGAGCTTTGCAAGCCCACCGCGATTCCCCAGGACTGGACCAGCGCCAGCACCACCGTCAGGTAACGGGTGTACTGGTTGATGACCTTGCGGCCGGACTCGCCCTCCTTCTTCAGGGCCTCCAGGCTCGGGATCACCGAGGTCAGGAGCTGAACGATGATCGAGGCCGAGATGTACGGCATGATGTTGAGGGCGAAGATCGCCATGCGCTCGACGGCACCGCCGGAGAACATGTTGAACAGCCCGAGCACGCCGCCGGCCTGCTGCTGGAAGTTCTGAGCGAATTGCTGCGGATCGATCCCCGGAATCGGCACATAGGTGCCGAGGCGGAAGACGATGAGCGCGCCAATGGTGAACCAGATGCGCTTCTTCAGCTCATCGGCCTTGGCGATCGCACCGAAATTGAGATTGGCGGCAAGCTGCTCGGCGGCTGAGGCCATCGCGTCGCGTCCCGGGGGTGTCGCCGGGCAAGGGCCCGGATGAAACGAAAAAAGCGGCGGCCGTCGCGAGGTCGCGAAGGCCGCCGCTCGATGGTGTCCGACTTAAAGGCCGGTGGCCGGCCGTGCAACGGGTCGCACGGCCGCTGCCTGCCTCAGGCCGTCGCCTCGGCGCTGGCCTTGCCGCGGGTCGAGACGCCGGAGGCGTACACGACGTTGACCGAGCCGCCGGCCTTCTCGACGGCCTCGACGGCCGACTTGGAGGCGCGGGTGACTTCGAAGGTCAGCTTCGAGGTCAGCTCGCCCACGCCCAGCAGCTTCACGCCGTCCCGGGGACGGGCCAGGATGCCGGCGGCGACCAGGGTCTCCACCGTGACGGGGGCCGAGGCATCGAGCTGCCCCGTGTCGACGGCCACCTGGATCCGGCCGAGGTTGACCTCATTGAGATCCGCCGCGTGGATGTTGTTGAAGCCACGCTTCGGCAGGCGACGATGGAGCGGCATCTGACCGCCCTCGAAGCCCTTGATGGCCACGCCGGTCCGGGCCTTCTGACCCTTCACGCCGCGTCCGGCGGTCTTGCCCTTGCCGGAGCCGATGCCCCGGCCGACACGCATCCGGTCCTTGGTGGCGCCGG